>JAGWXY010000028.1 GCA_018969605.1 Verrucomicrobiota bacterium
TTAGCAGACGCTTGATTTGAAATGGTTTCACATCCTTGCCATCGGACGCGACGAGCGTCATCGGTCCCGTCGCCGATTGCAGGTAAAAATAAGTCGCCGCACCGGCGTTGATGAAACGCAACCTCACCCGCTCACCGGGCTTGCCCTTGAGATCGATCGATCTTTGGCCGTTCGCCAAAAACGCATCGTAGGCGACATCCGAGACATCCATCGCCGGCATGCGTGATCGCTCGCGATCCCAAAAATCCGCCAAAGATCCGGCCTTGGCAGCTCCCAGCACGCTTTGCATCGCACCTTTTCGGAAGGCATACCAATCACTTCCACGCATCAGCGAGCGCATGACCTCGTGGGGATTTTCTCGAGTCCAATCCGACAATACCACCACATGATCGCGCGCAGTTTTCACGCGTTCGCCACCTTTGGGTTCGATGACGATTGATCCATACACGCCGCTCTGTTCCTGCAAGTCAGTGTGACTGTGATACCAATATGTGCCGGCCTGCCTGAGAGGAAATTCGAAAACCCGCGTCTCGCCCGCCTGGATCGGCGGCGTGGTGACGTACGGCACGCCATCCTGCGAATTCGGCACCAACAAGCCATGCCAGTGGATCGATGTCTCTTCGCGCTTGAGCAAATTTTTCACGCGGATGCGTGCCGTATCGCCTTCCCGAAATCGCAGCGTTGGCCCGGGAATGCCGCCATTGAGCATCAAGGCCCGCGACGCCTTCATTCCCTGCTCCGGTGACCAACGCGCCTCAGTAACCTGAAGGTCATACTCAACAACCTTGGCGCCAGCACTTGAAAAAACCAACAAAGCCCATCCAAAGATCAAACCACATTGCACCCACCGCGTGCCGACAAGGATCATGTCTGCAACAAAACTCCTAGCCACAAGTTTGTCAAATTTCCATCGGCGGCGCGCTATTGGAGGTCTTTCACGCGATCGGTGGTCAGACCATCAACTGGCATTTAGAGCATTTTGCTCAGATCTGTAGCCGGTGCTTGGGATTAGGTGCGGTAAATTTGCGGCTTCGCGGGACCTCTTGAAACGGAATCCTTGTCCATAGCTGCGTTGTCGCTCCGCTCCATGATCACAACGCCTTGCCCTAGCCAAAATCTTCTCGCTCCACCAGCTACATCTTTTCGCAGACCGCTCCAGAGCAGATTTGCTTGAAACAACCACCCGACAAGACACGATCTGCATACAAGCTCATGAACAACGCCGACACTCCCTCCAAAGGCCTCGTGCATGCCACCCACTTGGTTTATGCATTGCATGCGGTAAGCCTCGTGCTTGGCGCCTTCGGTGCCGCCTCCGTGATTGGCAGTTTCCTCTTTGGCTGGCCGTCGATCGTTGCGGTCATCATCAACTATGTGAAACGCTCCGAGGCTCGCGGCACCTGGCTCGAGCCACACTTCAAGTGGCAAATCCAGACTTTCTGGTATTCGCTCCTGTGGGCCTGCCTCGTCGGCATGGTGTCGCTGGTTCTGATGATCGTGCTTGTCGGCTTCGCCACATGGGTCATCGGGTTTCTCATTCTCGCCGTCTGGGCGATCTATCGCATCGCCCGCGGATGGCTGGCGCTCAATGAAGGCAAGCCACCCCTGCCGGAAATCCAGTCGATGTCGCGTGGGCATTGAGGTAGTTGAACTCGTTGGCATTTTCCAATTCTGATAAAGGGACAGACCTTTTATCGTAGACCTTTTCAGCCAGCGCCGGCCGCATCGCCTCGTTTCGCTGACCCAACAAATGCGATTGCAATCAGCCAAACGCTAAGGCCAGCAAAAGCCCTAGGTTGATCAACAGAGACAGCGCGATTTTGTTGTAGCAGTTTCGACAGAAAATGCGAATTTGCGACATCATGAATCGCAAATATTTCGTCATGTCGATCGCGGCAGCCCTGTTGCCATCTTTCACACTCTGCGCCTCTGGCATGGAAATGCCGAACAAGCAGGTCAACAAGCGAACCGTCAAAATTTTGATGGTGCTGACATCACACGGCAGCCTTGGAGACAGCGGAAAAGCGACCGGATTCTGGCTCGAGGAATTTGCCGCTCCCTACTATGTTTTTAAGGATGCAGGCGCTGCGATCACCTTGGCATCTCCAAAAGGCGGACAGCCTCCTCAGGATCCAAAAAGCGATGAGCCAGGCTCACAAACCGAGGCCACAATTCGATTCAAAAATGACAAGGATGGGCAGGCCGCTCTGGCAAATACGGTCAAGCTTTCCGCCATTTCAGCAGATGATTACGATGCGGTTTTCTATCCGGGAGGTCACGGGCCTTTGTGGGATTTGACGGAAGACCGCAACTCCATCGCGCTGATCGAAAAAATGCATGCGGCAGGGAAACCGGTATCGGCCGTGTGTCATGCTCCCTGCGTTTTTCGACACGCCAAGGCCGCCAATGGTACACCACTGGTGAGCGGGAAGGCCGTCACCGGATTTTCCAATACCGAGGAAGAAGCGGTGGGCCTGACAAAAATCGTGCCATTCCTCCTCGAGGATGTCTTGAAGCAAAGCGGCGGCAAGTACTCCAAGGCGGCTGACTTCAAACCGCATGTGGTAAGCGATGGAAATTTGATCACCGGGCAAAACCCACCTTCTTCCGAAGGCACGGCAAGGGCCGTGTTGCTACGACTGGGCGTGTCGGGGCCTTGAGCAGCCGTCAGCTGGGCGCTGGCTCGCAATGGACGGCCTGAGCCAGAAGGGGGACTTGGCGGGCGAAGCGCCTCCGCCACGTGGTCCGGGCGTCCCCGCTCGGAGCCTCCAATCCAAAAGTTGCACCACTTTCCACAACCACCGCAGCGTGGGTTCTGGCGCTGACAAAGAGACAGACCTTTTATTGGGATGCTGACAAAGGGACAGACCTTTTATTGGGATGAGCGCCAAACGCTCAGGCATTTATACCCTGTGGCGCTTGTTCAAGGCGCCGCGCCGAGAAAAGTATGAATCAGCGCTCTTTCGCTTTCGGTGATGCCGTAGTTTCCGGTGCCAGGTAAGTGATCGGCTGAGCGGGTTTGAACGCGGCGTTGATTTCGCCTTGGAGTTTGAAGCCCTCTTCGCCCTCGAGCGCCAGACTGCGCACGCCGGAGCCCTGCGCGAAATCGATTTTGTTGAGGTCGACCATCACGACATAGGGGCTAAGCGCGGATTCGAAGTAGTAATTCTTGCGCGTGTGATCGAGGACCGAGCGCCAGTAAGTGGGAGCGATGTTCGGATGGTCGGGATCGGCAGCGCCCCAAGGCACGGAAACATTGCGCATGATGCTGAAAACGCCGGCCACTTGGCGGCGCGCATCGGTTGCCTCGTCGCCCATGAATTTCAAATAATACGACGCGCGCACGAAGCGGTCCTCGCTCTGGTGCGATCCGGGAAGGACCCGTGTGTTGTCCATGCGCGACCAGTAATCGTTGAGCGTGAGTTGACGCTCATAAGTGGGGCTGTTGGTCATGACTTGGTATTGCTTGCCATGGTGGATGACCACTTTGCCTTCGAGGTATTCGAGGATCGCGGAGTCGCCGGTCGGATCGGTGAGAGAAAGATGGACGGAAGGATGGGCCGCGCCGCCCGGGCCGAAGTTGCAAGGGACGAAGTAGACCGGTTCCTCTTTCATGGCGGCGACTGCATCGGCCACCGTGCCGTGATTTGAGAGGATGTATTGCAACCATGCGGCCCAGGAAACTTTCGGTTTATCAGCGGGCGGGTTGCTGCCGAAATTCGTCTCGGCCAAGTACAGCATGTTGGCGCCGAGGCCTTTTTCATTCATGCCATCGAAAGCGCCATTGATCGGGCCGCCCGGGTTCATCGCGCCGGCCAGCACGACCGTGCCAAACTTGCTCCTCCATGTGTGGCCGCCCGGCAGGCCTGTGTTGAGCTCACCGCGGGGGATGACATAAAAGTGCGTGTTGAAGTCATAAGGCCAGTCCATCGAGCGGCCAGTGATCGCCGTACCATCCTTGCCAAGCCATGTCGCACGCGAACAAGCGCCGGCATGATGAAACGGAAACAAAGCAGCAACCGAAGCCGCCAACGAACAAAGCGCGATTGTGGATTTCATGATGCGTGCTTTTTACTCAAACACCGGAAACGGCATCCAGAGAAAAAACCCCAGAAACAAAATGCCTAGCATGCGCAGGAATTTCCGAGCGCCGTGCGCTCGGCATCGCTGAGCGGCTGGGGCCGGCCCTCATGATCCACGCGCACGGTCGTCATGCTGCCACGCGCGGCGCATTCGCCGGCTTCGTTTTGCAGCTCGAATTTCCATGTCACCGAACTGTTGCCGATTTGTGCGATGGCGAGTTGCACTTCGAAGCGATCGCCGAATTGCAGGGGCTTGGCAAAATCGCAATTCACATTCACCCGCGGCCAGCCGCCGAGCGCGCGATCAAAGACCAGCACGCCGCGCGATTTGAGAAAGGCATGCTCGGCCTCCTCGACATAGCGCAGGATGTTCGGAAAATGCACCCACCCGCCGGCATCGGTGTCGGCAAATGCGACCTCGCGATGATGGCGGTAAAGGGGCGCATCCATGATCATTCGAATCGGCTTACCAGCACCGAGGCATTGTGGCCTCCAAATCCGAAGCTGTTGCTCAACGCAACTTTGACATCCGCCTCGCGCGCGACATTCGGCACGCAGTCGAGATCGCACTCGGGGTCCTGATCCTCGAGGTTGATCGTTGGCGGCACGATGCTGTCCTTGATGGCCATGACGCTGGCGATCAACTCGATGCCGCCCGCAGCTCCAAGCATGTGACCGGTCATCGACTTCGTCGAGCTGACCATGAGGCCCTTCTTCGCGTGATCGCCGAAGGCGAGCTTGATCGCTTTGGTTTCGGCGATGTCGCCGAGGCCGGTCGATGTCGCGTGGGCATTGAGGTAGTTGACCTCGTTGGCATTTTTCTTGCCGTGGTTGAGGGCCATCTGGATCGCGTAGGCCGGACCACTGCCATCGGGTGATGGCGCGCTGAGGTGGTAGGCATCGGCGCTCACGCCATAACCGATGAGCTCGGCATAAATTTTCGCGCCGCGTTTTTTCGCGTGCTCAAGTTCTTCGAGCATCAGAACTCCGGCGCCCTCGCCCATCACGAAGCCATCGCGATTTTTGTCGAATGGACGCGATGCGCGTTCGGGTTCGTCATTGCGCGTGCTGAGTGCCTTCATGTTGCCAAAGCCGCAGAGGCCCATCGGCAGGATCGTCGCCTCGGCACCGCCGCAGAGGAATCCATCGGCATCGCCAAACTTGATGATGCGCCATGCCTCGCCGATGTTGTGATTCGAGGTCGCGCATGCAGTGACGATCACCATGTTCGGGCCCTTGAGGCCGTACTCCATCGAGATGATGCCGCTGGCGATGTTGGAAATCATCATCGGAATCGTGAACGGCGAAACCCGTTTCGGCCCGCGCGTCATGTAAGTGGTGTGCTCGTTTTCAAGCGTCGCTAGGCCACCAATGCCGCTGCCGACCATCACGCCGAAGCGGCGCGCATCGATCGTCGAAACATCGAGGCCGGAATCGGTCATCGCCATCTTCGAGGCGGCGACGGCAAATTGCACATAGCGATCCGCGCGGCGTGAGTCCTTGGGCACATTGAAATAACCATCGGGCTCGAAATTTTTGACCTCGCCCGCAATTTTGCAATCAAAGGGCTCGGGGTCGAGCTGGGTGATCCTCGCAATGCCGCTGCGCCCCGCCTTCATGCCCTCCCAAGTGGAGGAAAGGTCGTTGCCCAAAGGTGAGAGGCAGCCAATGCCGGTGATGACGACGCGTCTTTCGTTCATGGTTTCGCCGGCGAATCTGCCCGCTCTGGCGGGACCGCGCAAGCAATCATCACGCCTGCCATCACTTCCTTTCGTTTCGCGCCCCGCAGCGTGGGCACTCGACCAAACCGCGTTCATCGGCCTCGAAGGCATGAAGGCACAGGCGGCAAATGACCCGACGGGAAAGGGCGCGGGTCTCGGCCCGCACACGGGATGTCCGCGAAATGATGGTCACCACGAGGACAAAAATCATCGGAACGCACACCGCCAAAACAGCGAGCTCAGTGAGGGTCAGGCGCATGGGGGGATTGGTTGATGATTCCCAAGTCGATGGCAAACCAACGATCGGCCGCATGCGTGCCGGGTTGGAATTCCACCCTTCGCAGCCAGTCGACGAGAGCGCTCGTGGCGGGGGATTCGCCGCCGCTCAACGCGATGCAATCCAGCACGCGGCCGTTCGCATCGACATGGATCATGAAGCGCCACGAGTCGCGCAGCGACTTGCCCTTGATTTCAGCGGAAAACTCCGGCAGCGCGCGTGGCATCTCCGCAGCGCTGATGCCGGAGATCGGCGTGAGCATCGGCTGCGGGCGTGATTCCGATTTCACCGAAGCTTCGATCGCGGGAAGCGGGCGGCGCGGAAACACCGCCTCGCCGACGGGAGCGAGGCTTGGGGTTGCGATCGTGCTTGTTTCGCGCAGCGGCCGCAGCGTTGGCACATAGGGTGCCGGCGAAAACCGAATCGCATCGAGCGCCGCCTGCTGGAGCTTCACCACCGCCTCATCGCCGGCGGGATCGAAGCGCAGTGGAAAAGGACCTTCCTCGCGTGCCCTGCGTTTCAACTCGATGCCGATGGCGTCGCTACCGGCAAGGATGAGCGCGGCATGATCATCACGAGCGGGAGCATAGGATCCGAGATCGACGCGCAACGAATGAAGCATGATGGCAAATGCCGCGCTCGTGATCAGGAAGGCCGCCAACATCGGCAGACGCGAATCGCTTTTGCGCGACCACGCAAACAGGCATTCGGCGTCATTGATGCGCCTTTCGTCTGAAACAACGCGCGTGGTCATTTTGAAATTGCATTTTTCGACTCCGCACCGCCGTCATTCGATCCGGTGAGCGCAAGTCGGAAGCCCTTGCCAAGGATCAGCTCACCGACTTCGCGCTCGGTGCCGACCTGCGCGTCGGCATCGCATTGCAGCAGCACGATCGTGCGTGATGCGGCGCCTTGTTCGCGCAGGCTTTCAAGGCGCGACTCCAGCGTCGCCATGTCGACCAACTCGCGACCGAGGTAAATGCGCGCGCCGCTATCCGCCGTCACGAGCGTTACAACCAGCGTCTCGCGAAAGCGCTCGAGCTGGAACCGCGAGGGCGGCGGATCAACCGTCACGCCGGCTTGGCTTGTGAGCGAAGCACCAGCGAAATGAAACATCCAGAGCAGGGCAAAAAGATTCACCACCGGCAGCGCGTGCAGCAGCGCCGGTCGCTCGGGCAGCGACATTTCAAGTTTCAATGGCTTGCTCCTCCCGGAGGTTTTGGCGACTGCCGTCCCGCGCTGACCTCACCGCGGAATGACGCGAATTCTTCCTCTTCGCGCGCGTCGCAAATCATGTGCACCATTTCGATCCCTGCGCGTTCGATGTTGTGCACGAGGCGTTTTGCGCGACCGAGGAAATACAAATAAAACACGTACATCGGCACGGCGACGACGAGACCAAGCACCGAGGTGATCAACGCGATCATGATGCCGGCATTCAGTTCCGCCGGGCCGCTGGCCGCACCTTGCGCGCCGACTTGTTGGAAGGCCTCGAACATGCCGAGGAAGGTTCCGAGAATTCCGATCAGTGGCGAGAGCAGCGCAACGCCAAGTATGACCCTGATGTTTTTTTCGATGCGCGGCACTTCGAGTTGGCCAGCCTCGCGGGTCACATCGCGCAGATCGGCACGCGAGAGGTAATAGCGAAGCAGCGAGGCGTGGGCGACGCGGGCGACCGGGCCCGGCGCGCGCGCGGCTTCGTGCAAGGCCTCGGCGAAAGCTCGGCGGCGCACATGTTGCGCAAGGCCAACCAACAGATCACTCACATTGATCCGCGCGCGGTAAAAGAAGAAGGCCCGCTCGATGACGCAGATCGATCCGACAAAGGCCATTGCCAGCAGCACCCACACGAGTGGGCCGCCGCGCTCGATCAATCCCGCAGGTTCCAGCATTGCCACAATCATCGGCCCCAAGCCTAAAGCACCGCCCAAGCGGCTGGCCAGCACCAAAAGCCGCATGGCCCGCGCAGTGATCAGCCCTTGAACGCAAAGGCCGGCACGCCCTTCACCCCGAGCCCTCGGATCGCAAACAAGCGGCCGGCATGCTCTTCCTTGGCGGTCTTGTGTACGCCCGTGGTGACAAAAAGATCCGTAAGGTCCTCGCCGCCAAACGCGCAGGCGGTGGTCTCAAGGCAGGGCAATGCGATGCGATGAATTTCCTGACCCTTTGCCGGATCAAAACACGAAACGCATCCGCCATGGCAAAACGCGATCCATAAATTTCCATCCGCATCGATCGTCATGCCATCGGGCGAGGCGTCGATGTGCGTGGTGGAAATAACCGAGCGCGGATTTTTCAAATTTCCGTCTTCGTAATCGAATGCCAGCACCTCCTTGCGCGGCGTGTCGATGTAGTAGGCCAATTTCCCATCGAGCGACCATGCGATGCCATTGGAGTTGGTCACCGGCGCAAAGGCTTCGTGGACGCTGAGATCACAATCGAGCCGGTAGAGCTTCGCGTCGCCGGTGATTTTTGCGAGACTGATCGATCCCGCAAAGAACCTGCCATCGGGCGAGCACTTGCCGTCGTTGAAGCGGTTGTCGGGCTTGTCCGCCTCCGGATCGGCGATCGGTGTGAGCGCGCCCGTTTCCTCATCAAGAAATGAAAACCCATGGTCGCCGGCGATCACCAATCCGCCACCGGCGCGAGGGACCACGGTGCCGACGCGTTCGCCGACCGGCCATGATTTTTCGCTGCCGTCCTCCGGGTTGTAGCGGTGGACCATGCGGCCCTCGATGTCGACATAGTACAAATGTGTTCCAAACCAGATCGGGCCTTCACCCCACTGGCTGCGAATGTGTCCCACAGGCTCAACGCGGATCATGCGGCGAGGATAAGCCGCAGCCCGCTCTTCAACAACGGAAAACAAATGGGTCTTGCGTCCGCTTGCATTGCACACATTTCAGTCCCATCTTGGTCTACATGCTTGTGGATTTCAACGCGATCGGGAATCATCTAGGCCATGTGGGCCGCCGTCTCGGCGCGTGCGTGATCGATCTGCTTTATCCACCCGATTGCGCTCTGTGCGGTGCGGGACTGCGCGGCCATCATTCACTGTGCGAGGCCTGCGCTGATGATCTACCGCGCATCGTCGAACCATATTGCCAAACCTGCGGCATGGCGTTTGAGGGGATCATCGATCACGCCTTCGATTGCCCGAACTGCAGCGGGCTTTCCTTCGCATTCGAATTTGCGCGGCCAGCCATGCTCAAGGACACGCGCACGCTCGATCTCATCCATCAACTCAAATACCAACGCTCGCTGCACTTGGCGTACGAACTTGGCAAGCTTGCGGTGGAGTCATTTCAAAATGATCCGCGGCTTGCCAAAGCCCTTGCAGAAAAGTGGCCCTTGATTCCCGTGCCGCTGCATCGAAGCAGGCTCATTCATCGCCACTTCAACCAAGCGGAAGAAATCGCTCTCGGCATCAGTCGCCAAACCGGTCTGCCTGTCACTTCCGCCCTGCGACGCACGCGCGACACCGGGACGCAGACGCGCCTGAGCCGCAAGCAACGCATGAAGAACCTCCAAGGCTCATTCGAAATTTCCAAAGCCGGAGAAAATCTGATCGGCAAAAACCCGCATGGCGTGGTGCTCATTGATGATGTGCTGACCACCGGCTCGACCGTCAATGAATGCGCCAAAACCCTGCGCCGCGAGGGCATTCGCAAAGTCGTCGTGGTGACCGTGATGCGTGGTTAATCGTGCGCGGCGCTTGCGCCCGGTCGCTTGATCGCGAAGTGACAAAACACGACCGTCACCACGAGCGTGACCAACGGCAGAAGTCCCGTGCGAAGATCACCAACGCCCAGCCATAGCTCGTTGGGTTTTTTCGCGGCGACGAAATGATGCGTCATGGTGAAAAACTTGAGCGCGATGATCCATCCGATGTGAAGGCCGATCGGCAGCCAGAGAGCGCCGCTGCGCAGCCGAGCCCATGCGAGCGCAAGGCCCACCGCCAGCATTGGGATGAATTCGGTGAGGATGAAAATCCAGCAGGTGAAATGGGCAAGGACCCCGCCGAGCAAGGAGAAGCCCGCAAACCAATGCGTGGGATCGAGCACGCGCCACCCCTGCGGTGGTTCGACAAAATGCAGCACCGCAAACAACAGCGAAGCGCCAACGCAGGCGGTAAACGGCCGCGCATAGCGAAGCCACAATCCCAGCAACAATCCGCGAAAGAGCCACTCCTCAACCAAGGACACGCCCACCGCGGGAACCAGCACCTGCGACAGCACGCGGCCAAGGATCAAAGGTTTGTGATTGGCCGCAAAATACCCCATCGACTCGAGAAGCGAGGCAAATCCCCAGAGCACGCCAATCGCGATAAGGCATCCGGCCAAGGTTTGGATCAACGCGGTTTTCCACGGCAGCTTTTGCCACAAGTGCTTGGCCGCACCAGCGCCATCAGCGCGAAGAAAACGCAGCCTGCGCAACAGAAATGGCAGCAGCACCAAGGCCGCCAACAGTAGCGAGCGATTGAAGTAACGCCCGAATCCGGCGCGACGGCATGAGCCTCCAACAGATTCGATTAGGCGCGGGAAATCACCTGCCGCAGTGAGCTCGGCAAATGCTTTCCCCGCTTGATAAAGCCATGGTGCGATCGCCGCGCCCAACACAAAGGAGCTGATGACCCAAATGACCGCAGCTCCAATCTCGGATCGCACGAACCGTCTCACTGGAGCGGATTAAATACAATCCGCCCCGTTTGTCGAGTGCCGCACGAACGAACTTCTAACGAACCTCATCGTTCGATCCGAGCGCGATGTTCACTTGGAACCAGAGCGATTGCTCATCTTCCTCGCCGGCGACCGAATCAAAGTTGTACTGCGTCCGCAATCCAACGCGGCGCGCATCATCAAGCCACCAAGTGAGCGATGGCGAAACGCGGAACATCTCGGCTTGACCGAAGTCATCCACGCCACCAATCCACGCCACGCGCAGACCGCTGTCGAAGTGCTGGCACCAGGTCATGATCGCATGAGTGTGGATGCCATCCTCGTCGTAGTTTCCGACATAGGTTTCATCGATTACGCCATCATCATTCTCATCGTGCTCGCTGAAGGCATCGACATCGCGCCACAGGTATTCGGTGCGCCAGCGGAATGCGCGTCCGCCCTTTTCCAAGCCATTTTCGCGCCATTGGTATTCGACGTCGACGCCGAACACATTCGTGTCGCGACCAAATCCATTTGTTCCGCCAGCCCATGAGGTGCCTGCCGTGACGCTGTGGAAATCATTGATCCTATTTCTTGCCATCAAACGCGCGGTGACGACATCGTCGGCCACAAACGCACCATCGGCCTCGTGCGGAATTTCTTCACCTTCATGTTCATGTTCGTGCTCATGCGAGTGATCGTGCGCCGGTGCGTTGCCGTATCCGAGCGAGGCGACCGACACCCACTCGGGGTCGAGCCCGAGCGGCAGCGTCCATGAGAGCTCCGCGCCTTCGAGCAGAAGCCCGTCCTCACCGAGCATGCGGGTGTTGGCGAGTTCGGCATCGACAAAATCCCATGCGTGGATGTGCTTGTCGTTGAGCGCGCCGAAATGCGTGAGATAACGACCGCCCTTGATTTCAAATCCGCCAGGGATGTTGGTGATTTTTCCAAACGCTTCTTCCAGCTCGCCGTCCCAATCGCCGGTGGCGTCCTGATAGAAAAGATAGTTGGAAAACGCTTCAAAATATTTCGTGCGCACCGAAAGGCCCGGCTCGAGCGCTTGCACGGAAAACGGATCGCGCTTCGGGTCGTGACCGCCGGACGCAAGCTCTTCGGTATCGCCGGTGCTGAAGCCGCCCACGCCATGGAAATGCAAGCTGGGGAAGAGCAGATTGCCGATGTTCCAATCATTGAATTTTTCCCAGTCGTCGGCAGGCGCCGCCCAAGTGGTTTGCGAGTTGGCGAGGAGCAGCGCCGAAAGCGCCAGCATTCGTGTTGGTTTGCTTGTCATGATTTCGTGGTTTGGTTGGGTGATCACTGGGCCGCGCGCGAATGTCGCGATTTCGCGATGAGCCCGTATTTCGGGCTGAAGAGAAATGCGGCGAGAAACAAAAGTCCGAGCACCAGCACAATGGCCGGGCCTTGCTCGATGTTGATCCACCAACCGATCAGCACCGCCAGCGCGGATGCGATGCCGCCAAGCACCGCGCCACCCCAGAACAAGGCATTGGTGGAGTCGGTGAGCAAATAAACCGTCGCGGCCGGCGTGACGAGCAAGCCGATCGCCAGCATGCAGCCGACGGCTTGCAGTGAGGAGATCAACACGACGATCAACACCGCCATGAGCAAATAATTCAATGCACGCACCGGCACACCAAGCGTGGCCGCCACTTCGGCATCAAAGAGCGTCATCAATAAGGGACGATGCAATGCCGTGAGCGTTCCCAACGCGGTGATCGAAATCCAAAAATTCGTCCATAGGTCGCCATCGCGCAGGCCCATGATGTTGCCAAAGAGCCAGTCCTCCATTTCCTGTGTCACGCCGATGCGGCGCAGCAAGATGATGCCGCCGCTGAAGGCCGCAGTGTAAAGGATCGCGAGCGCGGAATCCTGATCAAGTCGCGAACCGCGCGACACGGCAAGCGAACCGAGGCCGATCAACAACGCGGCAAACAAACTGCCGAGAAACGCGCTCCAATCGTGCAAGCCGACGACGGCAATGGCCACCGCTATGCCCGGCAGCAAGGCATGTGAAAGCGAGCCAACCTTGAGCGCCGATTTGCGCAGCACGACAAACGCGCTGGCATAGCCGTTGGTGAAACCAATGAGCAAGGCCGCCAACACCGCGCGTTGATTGAAGGGGTGTTGGAAAGGTTCAAGCAGCCAGTCGATCATGCGCGCTCCTTTCCACCGGCAGCAGCTGCCGCAAAGGTTTTTTCAATTTGCTCGCCCGTGAAAACCTCCGCCACCGGACCGAACGCGAGCGGCTTGCGATTGAGCAAAAGCACTTCGTCATAAATGTCGCGCACGGTGTCGAGATCATGATGCGAGGCAATCACGAGGCGGCCTTCTTCGGTGAGCTTGCGCAAGGTCTTGGCCAAGGCGTTTTTTGCAGTGCGGTCGAGGCCGGTGAATGGCTCGTCGAGCAAAAGCACATGCGCCTCCTGCGCCAGCGCGCGCGCGAGGAACACGCGTTGTTGCTGACCACCGCTCAAGGCGCTGATCTGACGATCGCCGAGGTCGGCGAGATCCATCCATTCGATCGCGCGCTGGATCGCGTTTTCATCATCGGATGAAAACGGACGCCACCAACCGGACTGCGGGTAGCGACCCATGCGCACCACACCGCGCACGGTGATCGGGAAATGCCAATCGACATTTTCGCGCTGCGGAAGGTAGGCAATTTCACGGCTCCACTTGGCTACCTTGGTGCCGCGCCACAAAATGCGGCCGCCGGAAACTGGCAGCAATCCGGCAATCGCTTTGAGCAGAGTGCTTTTGCCCGCACCGTTCGGGCCGATCAATGCCACGCATGAGCCGCAGGAGGTCGACATGTTCACGCCCTGCAAGGCCTCGACCTCGCGGTAACGCACCTGCAAACCCTCCACCCTCAACTCGTGATGGTGGCCGCAATGATCGCAGGATTCGTGGGTGGGATGAGTCATCGTTTCATTTCAATGCGCCTGCCATTCGTAACGCAGGGTTTCCTCAATCTGACCACTGCCGATCGCATAAGCGGTCTGCTCTTCGTGCGAGTCGGGCATCACGGTGAGAAATGCCGCGCTTTCATTTTCGCCATCGGCAAATTCCACGCGCAGGCCGAGCTCGAGCTCATGGCCGCTCAACTTGATCCCCACATCGTGCTCTGTTTCGCCAGGCACCGCATCGGCGAGATCCCACAGCACCGCTCCACTCGCATCGCTGATCACCAAGCGCTTGGCCGCATCCAACAAACGCAAACGCAAAACTGCATGCAAAGTTTCGTCCTCGGTCACCGCCGGCGCTTGTATCGCGGCTGGCGCTTGCGCCTTCGTCGCCGAGGTGAGCCGATGCAAGGGAATCGCGATCACACCGATGCCCGCCAACACGAATGCCGTGCCAGCCAGTGGTGTGTGCAACCATCGAAATGCCCCCTTCATCGCGCGACAAGCCCCTCGGTGATGACTCTGACATTGTGTCGGATCATGCCTTCAAAACCCGCATCGGCACCATGTCCGTTGCCATCGGCGATCAATGGCTCGGCCACTCGCGTGCCAGTCGCCGCAGCGATCGCGTTAACCGTCTTGCCACTCGCGCCAATCTCAGGAAACACCGCACGCACGCCGGCTTTTTTCACCGACTCGATCGTCTGCGCCTGTTGCTTCGGCGTGGTGTTCTGCTCCTTGTTAAGCCCCGCCACCGCGATGACTTCAAAACCAAACTCCTTGGCAAAATACCCGAACGCATTGTGCGCGGTCACCAATTTGCGCTGATCCTTGGGCACCTTGGCCAACTCGTGGCGCGCCCAGTTTTTCAAATCCTCAAGCTTGCGACCGTAGGCCTGCGCATTGGCCAAATACTGATCCTTGCCCGCCGGATCTTTCGCCGCAAATTCCTGCGCCACGACCCGCGCCGCACGCCGCATGTGATCCACCCCATGCCACCAATGCGGATCAATCGAACCCGCCGCGTGATTCGGACAGCAGGTGTAAACCGCATCCTTGCCCACCGCCAACGACGGAATCGTGCGGCCGACTTCCACGATCGTCACTCCGCCGAGCGCCGATTTCAGCCGATCCAAATAAGGCTCCAAATGCTTGCCGCCCGCCAGGACCAGCGCCGATTCGCGCATGGTTTTCAAATCCGACGGACGCGGCTCAAAGCGATGCGGATTCCCACCCTCGCCGACGAGATCATACACCTCCACCCGCTCGCCGCCGACCTGACGCGCCAAATCCGCCATCAGCGGATGCAGGGACGAGACCTTCAACTCAACCGCCATGCCCGAAGACAAAGCGATCAAGGCCAAGGCCGTTTGTGCGATCCAATGTTTCATGCGGGAAACTTGATGCACCTTTTGGCTTTTTGCAAGCAAATTGCATCTAGCTGGGTTGGGGCACCCCAAATCCCTCGGGTTTGTCGTCCAAAAAGTACACATCCCGGTTCGGCCGCGAACCGGGCGTGTGGACATCGAGCATCACCAGCTCCTCCTCCGCCGTCACAAATCCATGCGTGGTGCCCGGCGGCAATCGCAAAAAATCCCCCGCGCGAATCGGCCGCTCCTCGCCATCGAGCAAAGCCACGCCACTGCCGCTGATGACATAATAAAGCTCCTCTGCCACCAAATGATAACTCACCTGCGTGCGCTGATGCGGCGCTATGCGGATCCGATACGCCGTCGCCGCTCCTTCATCACTCTCGGCAATCAGCGTCTCGATGTCGTAAGGCCCGAGCTTCACCCTCGGCCCACCCGCCTCACCCACATGCAACAATCGAAGCTCCGAACTCATAATCTAACATAACACAGCATGTGGATGTTGAAAAGAGATTGGATATTCGATATTGGGGAGGAAGAAGAGATGCCGACGCCCCTAGGCAGGGATGCCTTTCCAAGGCGTCCGCCGTGAAGAGGAAGCCGCATCCATGACTTATTCATTCGCACGCGGACCTTTGGGACAAAGGTCCCTGCCTTAAAAGCATCATCGTTCTTTGCCCGATCGCAATGCGGCCAATCGCAGGATCACATACAACAAGCAAACAATGAGCGAGACTGCGCCGTAAGAAGCAAGAGCGATGAAAAGCATGTTTGCGACATCATTCAAGGGTGAGGGATGTTGGTGAGAGCTTTCTGAATCAATCCGATGACAGGTGGTTGAAGATTCGTGTCATTTCTAACGAGAGACACATTTTTCAACAACCCCCTGAAATACGCATTTTTGTCATGGGTTCATCTGGAGATCGGGTGCTGGGACGAGGCTCAGACAAGCCTGCGTATTGCTATCTGATATGACTTTTTCAACAACCCCTTGAACTACGTATTTTTCAAGTGAGTGCTTCCAATTGAGCATTCGAGATGGTCGAAATAACGAATCAGCTACGTAGTTGTTTGTTTCTTATTGACATATTTATGAATACGCGCCATGGGCGCGATGACCATCGTCCATGATGTCTACCAAGCCTTCCAAATCTTCCGGTGATTTCCCTAGGCCTAATGGGCTGGTGGGTGGCTTGAGTTGCGTGGAGCTTTTTGGCAAAAGGCAGAAAAGGAAAATGGATCTTCTTTCTGGGAAGATTCGGGCGTGGGGGGACTTGTTGGATCTTCTGGGTTGGTGCGTGGTGTACGACCTCGGAGATGCGAAAGGCACATGGATTGGCAAATCCGCTCAAACATGGCTGTCGCAGCAAAATGGCAAATCATGGCAAGAGAAAATGGGCTCGAGCGAGTGGCTGTACCGGCTCAAAGAGCATGTCCCTGCCGGGCAAATCAAAGTTTCCGCACCGGGGCTGCTGGTATGGGCTGCGGAGGCGTCTGGATCCGCGTGTGCTGCCGATGTTGCAGCGCTATCACTGACGCGGCGAGAGCGTGAAATCCTAGCGTGGGTATGCGAAGGCAAGACCAGTGCCGAAATCGCCGTCATCCTCGGCCGCTCCATTCGCACGATTGAAAAACATCTCGAAAACATATACAAGAAACTGGGCTCGCGCGATCGAGCGTCCCTGATCATGAAAAACGCAGCATCCACCTCAATCGAGCCAAACCGTGACTGAATTTCGCGATCTGAGCGACGCCACCGTCCGCAAAATCGACCGGATGCTGAATGGCATGGCAGAGCTTTCCAGCCTTGAAGAGCTGGAGATGCGGTTTGTGACCGATGCAATCCTGATGCTTCCAGCCGATCTGCTTGCATGGAACAACTGGACTCTCGATGGAAGCGGCCTCATTTCGGGAACTTTAAACGACAATTATCAGTCACGCTTCGACGCCCTTATGGAAGCTTTTGAGGCAACGGTCGGCAAGCATCCCATCATTGCGGCGGGTCAATACTCAAAATCGCACACCGAAGTTGTGCGCATGTCCGACTTTCAAAATTACGGCCGTTTTAAGCAAAACCCCTTGTTTCGTGAGGTGTATCGGCATCTGGATTCACATTTTCAGCTTAGCTACACACCAAGCATCCTGGCCGACCGGCAGATTCTGCTCACCTTAAATCGTCGGGCTTTTGACTTCACTGAACAGGATCGGCAATTGTTGCATTACCTTGGCAACAGGCTGGATCAAGTGGCGCGCCTTATCGAGCAGCGCCAGCAATTGGAAACTGCGTGGCATGGGCTCTGCGCATTCGTCGACGCAGTGGCACCCATCGATTTCAAGGAGCTGAAAAAACCTGATCTTCAATTACTGGCTGATTTGCTCCGTCGGAGATCGCGAACAGAGATTGCTCAGCTGCGGGGTATCCGCAGGGACACTTTGGACAAACGCCTGGGCGCGATCCGGGAAAGTTTGGGCTTTGAAAATCATCATCAGTTGCTCGTAGCATTGACGGAGATGCAATCCCAGAAACAGAAGCGGCCATCGCATGCGGAACCTGATCAATCAGGGGTAGGTCCAGCTTAAGATGCAGCTTGAGATGGCGATCTCTTGGGTAACGAATCATTACTTCAGCCACCTTTCGCTGGAAGATTCGAGCCGCGAGTGAAAAGTGATTGGTGATTCGATATTGGCGAAGAGAAAGGAAAGCCGAGCCAGCTGGTCGCCAACGAACGCAGAGATTGGATCATTTTGCTCAAATCTGTAGCCGGTGCTTGGGGTTGGGTGTGGGAAATTTGCGGCTTCGCCGGACCTCTTGAAACGGAATCCTTGTCCATGCCTGCGTTGTTGCTCCGCTTCATTGTCGCAACGCCTTGCCCTGGCCAAAATATTTTCGCTCCACCGGCTACATCTTTTCGCTAACTGCTCTGGGGATGAAGGGAGATGGCGGTTTTGAAATCTGCGGGCTTCGAATATTGCAGTTGAAGGACATTGAAGAAGTTGCCTCTTCACGGGAACGTCGGCATCCTGTCTGCAATTTTATCCTGAGGAAATCTTGGCGGATGAACTCTCCTGTTCGTCCGCAATGATCTCTGACCATTGATCGCTGACTTCTTCTTCTCAAAACTCACAATGCCCAGGAGTGCGGGCGAAGGGAATGACATCACGAATGTTGGCCATGCCGGTCACAAACATCAGCAAACGCTCGAAGCCGAGGCCGAAGCCGGCGTGCGGCACGCTGCCGAATTTTCTCAGATCGGCATACCATGCGTAAGCCTCGGGATCGATGCCGTGGCGCGTGAAATTTTCCGTCAACACATCGAGCCGTTCTTCGCGCTGACTTCCGCCAATGATCTCGCCGATGCCTGGCACGAGCAAATCCATCGCGGCGACGGTTTTGCCATCGCCGTTGATGCGCATGTAGAAAGGTTTGATTTCCTGCGGGTAGTTGAAGACGGTCACCGGCTTTTTGAAGTGGTTTTCCGAGAGCCAGCGTTCGTGTTCGGACTGGAGGTTGAGGCCGTATTCGACCGGGTATTGGAAGGTCTCGCCGCTTTGTTGCAGCAAAGCGACGGCATCGGTGTAGGAAATGCGTTCGAAGGGCCGCGAAGCGACGAACTCGAGTCTTTCACGCAGGCCCTTGTCGACGAACCTTTCAAAAATCGCCAAATCGCCCTCATGGTGCTCGAGCATTTCGCGGACGAGAAATTTCACCAAAGCCTCGGCTAGATCCATGTCGCCGGCAAGGTCGCAGAAAGCCATCTCGGGTTCGATCATCCAGAACTCCGCCGCATGACGCGAGGTGTTGGAATTCTCCGCGCGAAAGGTCGGCCCAAAGGTATAGATGTTCGACAGCGCACAGGCAAAGGTCTCGCCCTCGAGTTGACCGCTCACGGTAAGAAACGCACGCTTGCCGAAAAAGTCCTCGGCATCGCGCGAGATTTTTTCGTCGGGCAGCGTGGTGACACGAAACATCTCGCCTGCTCCCTCGCAATCGCTGGCGGTGATGATCGGCGTGTGGACATGCACGAAATCACGCTCTTGGAAAAAACGATGAATCGCAAAGGCCATGCGGCTGCGCGTGCGGAACACCGCGCCATGGAGGTTCGTGCGCGGACGCAGGTGGGCGATCGAACGCAAAAACTCCGCGCTGTGACCTTTTTTCTGCAGCGGATAATCCTCCGGTACACCGCCAACAAGGCGGATCGATGTCGCCTGCAATTCCCATTTCTGTCCGGCCGCGGGCGATGGCACGAGCTTGCCACACACTTCGACCGAGGCGCCGGTGCCCATCGCCGCGAGTTCATCGCTGCCCGGAATGCCGGCATCGGCGACGACCTGCAAGTTGGCAAGGCAGGTGCCGTCGTTGATCTCCAGAAATGAAAACGCCTTCGAATCGCGCCGCGTGCGCACCCATCCGGCAATATGGATTTCATCGCAAGGCTCGTCACGCAACAGCACCCGCTTGATCAATGTTCGCATGCACTTGGATAGGCTGGCCCGCGGCGCTTGTCAAAGCGCGGAGGGGGAAGAGTTAGAGGTTATGGGGACATCGGAGTAAAAGATGGAGATCCGGCTTCTTCTCTTGAATCTTGCTTCTTGAAGTCTTGTCTCTTTTGCCGGTAGGGCGATGCGGCCCCGCAGCGCGATAGATTTACCGCAAAGGCGCCAAGGAGGTGGTGAACATCGAACATCCAACATTGAACATCGAAGTGTAAGAAAATGAAGATGCCGATTCGTAGGCAGGGACCTTTGTCCCAAAGGTCCGCGCGAATGAGATGCCCTGGGGAAGAAAATGAAGAGGCCGCATCTGATCTAGCTTCTTCTGTCTGGAGGTCTTCTGTCTTTTTGCAAAATCGAAACGCCGAGGCGCGGAGCGCGCAGAGGTCTTCGCGGAGGAGAAGAGTTTTTGTTTATTGGGAAGAGGATGAAGAAGCGGCCGCATCATGTAGCTGGAGCATCTTGCTCCAGGCCGTCCATGGAGCGTCCCGCTCCATGTTCTGCGCCGCCTATGCCCCGCTGCTTTTTCCCCACTACCTCTTGTCCGCCCACTTGAACCTTGAAACTCCGCATTTCGCGTGCTTTAACGGCACACGCAAATGCGGGCTAGGCAGGGGCCGAAACTTTTTTCGGAAATCTTCTGCCTGTACCAACATTTGTCCCATCCCGAAAGGTAAAAGCTGAAATGCTGAAATGCTGAAACGCTGAAAATGAAGAGTCGAAGGTCCAAAAGTCGAATGTCCAAGGTCGGAGAAGAATACGCTTCTTTCCCATTTCCGCTTTGATACCCCTCCCTTCTCTGCCAACTGCCCACTGACCGCTTGAAACTTCTTCCCCCATGTCCCCCGCAGACGCTATCGACCGACTCTACGACCTTCGCCCAGGCACCACGCCGCTGGCGGAGGGGAGTCCGCATGAGCGTCCGCATAAACCGCTGCTCATTCTCGCGGCGCTCGATCTCATTGATGAAGGGCTCGCCTCTGCCGAATGCATCCCTTGGTGTCAGGAACTGCGCGATCGTTTCTCCGCCCGCTTTGTTCGCGTTCGTAAACACAACGACCAGAACACTCCGGAAAACCCGTTTCTCTACCTTCAGAGTGAGGGCTTCTGGCAGTCATGGATCGAGGAAAACGGCGCTCGCCTGCCCCTTCAATCCACGCCCTTGGTGAACCAGATCGGCAAAGTCTTCGCCCGCTTCACGGATGGCTTTGAGCATCTCATCGCCCAACCCGCGACAAGGCAACTGTTTCGCGAAGCCCTGATCTCGCGGTACTTCCCGCAGCTAAGGAGCGACCACACTCCTGTGGTCGAATCTTCCTCTTCGCTCTCTCTCGTCGCAGACGAGCCCACCGAATACGGCCGCAGTCCCGCCTTTCGCAGGCTCATCCTCGACATCTACGATCATCAATGTGCCGCATGCGGCCTGCGCATTAGGCTCGCTTCTGGCAACGATGTTTCCTTCATCGATGCCGCGCACCTCATCCCGTTTTCCCAATCCCGCAACGACCACCCCACCAACGGCCTCGCCCTCTGCAAGAATCACCACTGGGCCATGGACCGCGACATCATCGCCCCCGGGCCCGACCTCCATTGGCATGTTTCAAAACGCCTCGACCCACGCCGGTCCAATGGCGAGAAGGAACTCCATGAGCTAGCAGGGAAATCCCTACTCTTGCCCAAGGATCCGGCTTTCCATCCACAGGAGGAAGGGTTGGCTTGGAGGCATGAAAGATTGAGCGCATGAGCGAGCAACTTATACCTCTGGGGCTTTACGAGCGTGTTCTAGACGAGGAACTTGCCAAGTTGTTGAAATCGTGTCCGGATATTACTGCGACACTTGAAAAACTTGATGATGAAAGCGAAGTTGAATCCTATAGTCAATTAATCGCCCGGATACTTCGCAGCGTACTGCCAAATACAACGACGAAAGATCGCCTCCCTTTGATCAATCGGTTAATCGAACTTCTTAGTGCCCAAGACGGCTTGGACTACACACTGCGCCGTCGTCTTATTGCAGAGCCTAAGACACTTCTCACACAGGTATGCATGAAGGACCAGACCAGTCCTTTATGCCGACCCGAAACGCCGCTTTCCATCAGTAGCCTTCTAACAGGTAGCGCTGATGACCCACCGCTTGAGCGAGAAATTCGAAGCGAACTTCAAAATTGCGATCGCGTCGACATCCTTGTTTCCTTCATCAAGTGGTCCGGACTTTCTCTGCTTCTTTCTGCATTTGAAGAAATCGAAGAGCGTGGGATTCCTGTTCGAATTATCACCACTTCCTACATGGGAGCATCCGATCCTCCGGCCATCGAATGGCTCGCAAGACGCCGTAACATTAAGATGCGTATTTCTTACGACACGGAGCGGACTCGACTGCACGCGAAGGCATATCATTTCCATCGCGAAAGCGGTTACTCGACTGCATACATTGGGTCGGCCAATATGAGTCGACCAGCGATGACCAGCGGACTGGAATGGACGGTCAAGGTGACAGCACAAGACATGCCACACATTCTTGACCGATTTGCTGCGGAGTTCGAAACATATTGGCGGCATGAGAGCTTTGTTTCGTATGATCCAAGCCAAGCAGATAAATTTCGTGACGCTATCACCAAGGTTCGAAATGCCGACAGCGAGGAGGGCCCTAGCTTCTTCGCTGATCTTAAACCCCATCCATTTCAAGAGCGTGTAATCGAAGCTTTAGAGGCAGCCCGAATCAACGGCTCGATACGCAATCTGGTTGTCGCCGCGACGGGGACCGGAAAAACGGTAATGGCTGCATTCGATTATGCAAAATTTCGCCGAGCAAATCCGGGTGCTGCACGGCTACTTTTCGTTGTGCATCGAAAAGAGATCCTCAGGCAGGCTCGAGATTGCTTTAGGGCTGTGCTAAGAGATTTTAATTTTGGCGACTTGCTTGTGGACGGGCAGCGGCCGGAAAAATGGGACGCTGTGTTTGCTTCGGTGCAAAGCCTCAATCAACAGCAACCATGGGAATCACTCGGAGTTGACCACTTTCATTTTGTGATCATAGATGAAGCCCATCATGGAGCTGCTCCCAGCTACCGACATTTGTTCGAACACCTCCAGCCTAAGATCCTTTTAGGCTTGAGCGCTACCCCAGAGAGGATGGATGGCACATCAATCCTCCCGGACTTCGACAATCGATTTGCCGCCGAGATCCGCCTACCCGAAGCCCTTGAGGAAAAACTGCTTTGCCCATTCCATTACTTTGGCGTCACGGATCCTATCTCAACTGCAGACGACCGCTTCTGGACAAATGGAAGATATGATGTCCACGAACTCGAAAATATTTATACTGGCGACGATCTACAGGCACAACTCCGCCTTGACGCGATCTGCGCAGCGATTCGGCGCTATCATCCCGACCTCGATGGCACTCGTGCCGTAGGCTTTTGCGCTAGCGTTAGGCATGCTGAGTTCATGGCTCAGAAGTTTCGCGAGATAGGTTATAGTGCTGAAACCATACTCGGTGAAACGCCACCCAACATTCGTGATTCACGCCTTGTCGATTTTCGTGCTGGGAAGCTGCAATTTCTATTTGTTGTCGATGTTCTTAGCGAGGGAATCGATGTGCCCGAAATCAACTTAATTCTCTTTCTTCGTCCTACAGAAAGCCTCACCGTATTTCTCCAACAACTCGGGCGAGGGCTTCGACATGCACCGGAAAAGGAATGCCTGACAGTTCTCGACTTCGTCGGACAAGTTCACCGACGCTATCGCATCGACCGTAAGCTCAGCGCCTTGCTCCGGCATACGCGTCGACGCATTGATCGTGAGATCGAACGTGACTTTCCAAACCTACCGCCCGGATGCAGCATCCAATTTGAGCGTGTTGCGCGCGAGCATGTCCTAGAAAATATACGCCGATCGCTCGGTAACTTGAATCAGTTCGTTCCTGAGGTGATTCGCACCTTTTCGTCTGAGACAGGCCGCCCTTTAACCTTCGGCAATTTCATCAATGAAACCAGTATTGCTCCTGTTGAACTTCTCAAGAACCGAACTTGGTCGCAATGGAAAGATCTCGCTGCAGGAACCGAAACAGTTACCGACCCTGATAGCGCAGAAACCCGCAGAGCGCTCCGCCGTTTCGCTTTACGAACCGATCATGAGCTGCTCGATAAGGCACTGAAAGTCACCAGTTCCAATGTTGCCGAAGAGCCATCGAACTACGGTCTATCAGACCGCGAGGCTGGTATGCTCCACTACATGCTCTGGTCCGGCGATGGAAGACAGCTGGGCGTAAATAGCTACAAAGACTCGTTCGACCGATGGATCGCTAACACAAACGGCGCAAGGGATCTTGCCGAAGTCATTGAGTGGCGTCGCGCGCAGCGGCCTTATCCAACATTTTCACCGAAGCTAAATTTCCCATGCTATCTCAGGATTCATGCTGCTTACGGACTGCGCGAGATCACTGCAGCTTTCGGTAAGGCCAACTTGGAAACGACAGGTCCCGCTGGAGTAGGTGTCATCCATCTCGAACGGGAGAAAGCATACCTGCATCTAGTGACGTTTCGTAAGGAAGAGCGCGATTTTGCCCCTGCAACCCGCTACAAGGACTACCCAGTTAGTCCGACGACCCTTCATTGGGAATCCCAGAGTGGCATCGCACAGACGCACGTCACCGGTCAAAATTACATTCATTTCCTTGAGCGTGGATATACTATCCTGTTTTTTGCTCGGGTCGAAAAGCGCGTTGGCGACGAATCTGCCCCTTACGTATTCCTTGGCCCGGCGAAGGAACTTCTCTCTCACAAGGGGGATCGACCAATCCAGATGCTTTGGGAGTTGGAGCACGCGATGCCTGCCGATCTCTACGAACAAGGTCGCACGGCATAGAGGCGATACAAAATTTGTCTGCATTTCATGCACTTTCAGATTGTCCCCCTGCCCCATTTTGGAGAGCCTGTTGGGTATGAAGCGCGCATGTGGATTGGGTATTCTCAAAGTTGGCGACCGTGTCCGCATAAAGCCCGAGTGGCAGGACGAAGGTGATGACGAATTCGAGCGCGTGGTCATCGAGGCTCCAGAGAACAGCCCGCGAGTGCTCATCAAGACCCTGATCCCTGGCTTTGAGTATCCGCCCACCGAGCGGATTGAGATCTCAAAGCTGGAGCGGGTTGATGGGGGTGAGCTTTCCGTGATTTATTGAAGTGCTCATCTTTCGCATTTGAACATTTCTTCTTTCGACCTCATCCCTCTCTGCGACCCTTTGCGACCTTCGCGGCTTGGCGGTGAATCTTTTCTGAATGAGTCGACGCTGCGAGGCCGCACCGCCCTACGGGTGTTGAAGAGCTGTCCCGCAAGATGCGTGACACTGCCGGCGGGACGCCAGCGCTCCCCTTTGAAGAAGCGGCATCTTCTTCAATCCACAATCCACAATCCACAATCCACAATCCACAATCCACAATCCACAATCCACAATCCACAATCTACGATCCACGATCCACGATCTGCAATCACGCTTCACCTTCGCGTCCATTCGCATTCATTCGCGGTTAAAATTTCTGAATGAGTCGGCTTCCTCTTCAATCCACAATCTATGATCCGCTATCCACGATCTTTCTCAGCGTTCCTTCGCGGTTAAAATTTCTGTATGAGTCGGCGCTGCGAGGCCGCATCGCCCTGCCGGAGCGGACCTTTGGGACAAAGATCCCTGCCTATAAATCGGCATCTTCGGTCCAGGTTCAGAACATAGGTAACACATTAGGTTCAATACATAGGTAACACTTTGGCAGAGTGATGCGCGACGAAAGGAGCACGCATTATGCCTTGGAAAGAAACCTTAAAAATGAACCAGAAGACTGAATTTGCCTTAAAATCGATGAGGACGGAGAACTTCCGCGAGCTGTGCCGGGAATACGGCATCAGCGCGAAGACCGGCTATAAATGGAAGCAGCGTTTCATGGAACGCGGGCTTGGGGGAATGGATGACGAAAGCAGGCGGCCGCATAGCCATGCCTCGGGGTTGGCCGAGGAGGTGGTGTGTGCAATCGTGAGGCTCAAGACTGCTCACCTGCAGTGGGGGCCACGCAAGATACGCGCGCTTTATGAACGCAAGGAGGGCGGCGAGGTTCCCAGCGAGAGCAGCTTCAAGCGGGTACTGGAACGCGCGGGCTTGGTGGAGCGCCGCAGGTTGCGGAAACGGGCGCAAGGAGCGAGGCTGGCACAGGGACGCAAGGCCGCGGCACCTAACGAAATATGGAGCGTGGACTTCAAGGGGTGGTGGAAGGACCGAGAAGGACTGCGGGTGGAGCCACTGACAGTTCGCGACGAGCATAGCCGGATGCTGCTAGAAATGAGGGCATTGGATAGCTCGCGAACGGAAGATGTGCGGGCGTGTTTTGAGCGCCTATTTGAGCGTCACGGTCTGCCTGGGGCGATTCGCAGCGACAATGGATCACCGTTTGCCAGCAGCAAAGGGCTACTGGGATTAAGTCGGCTCTCGGCATGGTGGGTGGCGCTGGGGATTGGTCTGGAAAGAAGTCGTCCGGGATGCCCGCAGGACAATGGCGCGCACGAGAGGATGCATCTAGACATCAGACGCGAACTGCAAGCCGGGCGCATCGGCCGAGAACAGGAGGCATTCGATCTGTGGCGGCTGCAATACAACCACGAACGCCCGCACGAGGCGCTGGGCATGCGCACGCCTGCGGAAATTTATCGAAATTCGGAGCGGCTCTGGACCGGCACGCCCGACGACATCGACTATGGCGCGATGGACAGACGCAAGGTGATCGCCGGGAGCGGCTGCATCAGCTATGGCGGAGAACTGATCCAGATTTCGACGGCTCTCAACGGCTGGTCGGTGGGCCTGAGCCCGCTGCCAAACGGACTTATTGAGGTATGGTTCGCCGAGTTGCTCGTCGGCCACCTCGACCCTGAGACATCCAGCTTCGTCGCGATCCGTCCGGATCGCGACAAAGCTGGCCAAACCAAATCAAAAGTGTAACCCTAAACGCAACAAGTGTTACCTATGTTCTGACCCAATAGTGTTACCTATGTTTTGACTGCACCTTCATTTTCTTACACTTCGATGTTCAATGTTGGATGTTCGATGTTCGATGTTCACCTCCTCCTTGGCGTCTTCGCGGTAAATCTTTTCTGAATGAGTCGGCATCTTCTTCAATCCACAATCTACGATTCACGATCTGCAATCACGCTTCACCTTCGCGTCCATTCGCATTCATTCGCGGTCAAAATTTCTGAATGAGTCGGCGCTACGAGGCCGCATCGCCCTACCGGAGCGGACCTTTGGGACAAAGGTCCCTGCCTATGAATCGGCATCTTCATTTTCTTACACTTCGATGTTCAATGTTGGATGTTCGATGTTCACCTCCTCCTTGGCGTCTTCGCGGTAAATTTTTTCTTTAAAGGCACATGGCCCTTGAGGCAATCGACCTTGCGAAAGCGGGAGCCGTCCCAGGGGATCTCATCTTCACCGAGAAAGACGCGAGTGCCGGTGATGAAGACTGCCTGATGGCCATCTGAATGACTTACAACACGGTGGACATGGTAAATCCTGTCTCGACGCAGCGGCCCGTCTGGGAAGGAAACGAGCTGAGGCTGATAATTGCTCCCCGGATGTACCGGCCTGGCAAGGTCGATGTTGACGGCGACAACGCGATCGTTTGGTGCTAGTTTTTGCATGAATTGAGGAGGGATGGGGGTTCCAAGTGCCTCAATTCAAACACAGGGGGTGGGACATTTATTGGGTCACCTTCGATTTTTTGATTTTTTTGGGGAGGTCAGTGGTCATCGGTCATTGGTCAACGGAGAAGAAAATGAAGAAGCGGCGTGGGTCATTGGCTGCTCAGAACTTGGAGCGGGACGCTCCAAGGACGGCCTGGAGCAAGATGCTCCAGCTACGGTTGAAGAGTCGGCG
>JAGWXY010000029.1 GCA_018969605.1 Verrucomicrobiota bacterium
CACCGTGTTGCCTGATCTTGGCATGGCGGAAATGCTGCGCTGTCGCGTGCGGTATTTCACGGATGGCGCGGTGATTGGCAGCAAGGCATTTGTCAACGAAGCCTTCGCCGGTGCGAGAGAACGCTTCAGTTCGAGACGCAAAGATGGCGCGCGAAAATTGAGAGGCAGCGCGCGTCCTGCGGCCGACTTGCTATGGAGTGCCCGGGATTTGCGGCTGCGGGTTTGACGGAGTTTGTGATCAAAAATCGAAAGTTGCCTGTAGCTTATTATCACCAGCTGTACCGAATTCGCGGAGTGTGGCTTTGATTTTGGAATTCCGGATAATCATGGTTTGGCAATCGCCTCACGGACGGCTTTTGCCACGCGTGAAGCATCCAATTCAGTCTGGCAGCGCAGATCAAGCGGGCACTTTGCCAGTAGGCAGGGCGCGCATTCGACATGGTGACGCAACACCGTGTGGCGCTTGCCGAGCGGGCGTTTCCAGTTGGGATCATTCGGCCCGAAAAGCACCATGCAGGTCGCACCAAAGTGTGATGCAAGATGCGGCATGGATCCATCGGCGCCGATGAATAGCTGGTGATCGGTGAGCAAGGGAAATGCCTCGTGCGCAGTAACGATGTCTTCGCATTCGACCGCATCGCCCAATGCCTCCGCCATGCGCGAAGCCAGTTGCCGACCGGTGTTGGTGCGGATCAGCAGAAGTTTTTTGCCGGCGTCGATCAGCTCCCGTGCGATCACCAGCCAACGATCAAGAGACCACTCATGACTGACGCCAAAGTCGGAGTCCGGGCACAGCAAAATTTGCTCGCGGCGTGATGCGGCGGGCGGCCCTAGCGGCGCGAAAAAATCCGGCAGATAGCTTTCCACGCCCATGTGCATGGCGGTCTGAAGATAAAATCGCACGCGATGATCCGTTGCCGCTTCGTCGATCGCGATGGCTTGCGTGAGGATTTTTTTCAGCGGCTTGATTGCCGGTCCGATGCGGTTGCTGATGTTAGCAAGGCGCGTGGCATCTGCCGCAGGGGAGGCATCCCACATCAATGCGCTGTAGAAATTTTTTGCTGCAAGATCTGCGGCGATTAATTTTGCCTTCGCGCCGGACGCATGAGTCATCACCTCCAGTCCCGGAATGCTCTGCCAGAACTCGCGCATCTCTTCGGCACAGAGAACAAGCGGATCAAGCCTGGCAGCGATCAAGGCCCTCACTGATGGCGTCGAAAAACACGCCTCATCCCAACGCGCGGGAGAGATGACGAGCATTGGTCCTTGGTTGTCTGGTTCGGCGGAGATCACGGCGGTTCAGGTCCAACCTTCGGCATTAAGGCGAGAAGTTTTCGCGCTGAAAGACTGAGGGTTTCTCAATGCATCGATGAGAGATCGGGTGAGGCCAATCACTCCGTTGATTTCTGATGAAAGGAGGCGATGGCCTCTTCGTCCTGTTCAAATAACGGTGGACAATACGATTTAGCGCCGCCCATTTTTACCCATGTGGCGTATAGCCGTCTCAAGAAATAGAGGGAACCCAACATGCTCAGAATGGCCCAGATTGGAACGAAGCGGTAGCAATAGTCTTTGGTGTCAAAAACAAGCGCTAGGCGGTCGAGCATGAAGCCAAGGATCAGACCTCCAAAAATAACAGCCAGCGAACGCACCATCGCATTAGCCGAGGAAAACTGACCGTAGCGGGATTTGGGCAGGATCCGCATGTACATCGGAAGCTCCGCAGCTGAGTAAAGGCTGACCACTGCCGTGGAAATCACAGTGATGCCGATGAAGATCGCATGGGTGACCGCCGGTGAGAAATCATAGAACAGGAAAACCAACCATATGGGCTGTACGCAAATCACGGCGATGGTGGCCCAGATGAGAACCCTCAAGGGATGCTGACGGTCGGCAATGATGGCTGCGGGATACATCATTGCCGCTCCTGCAATCGCTGCCACGGCGACCGTTTTCCCTACAAATTCAAGACTGACGCCGATCGATCGGGCCTGCAGGATGCCAAAGGTGCCCGCAACGCAGAAGAGTGCGTAACAAGTGTTTGTGAGAAAAAACAACCAGTAGAAACGGCTGGTGAAGGACTCTTTCATGAAGGTCTTGATGCCGATCAAGAGGCTGTTGCGTCCTTCCTCAACGGCAGGCGGTGGGGGGTATTTTCCCTCCTTGACCTTCCAGCACATCATCAGGAAAAACGTGCCATAGAGCCCGGCCGCGATGAGGAAAACCTCGGTCATGTGGCTGACAGCATACTTGAGGAAAAACCAGTTGAACACGGCGCCCGCAAGGACACCCACAATACGGAAAAGTGACATGAAGCGCGCCAACACCTCGGCGGGCACCACGTCGTTGAAAAGGTAATAGTAGACCGAAGCCACGACCATGTTGAAGAGCTGGAAAAAGAATACCAGCACGCACATCACGGCGATGATGACCGCGGTCTTGGAAAATCCGCCATTGATGGCTCCGTGCAACCACTCGCCAATCTGGTTGGAGAATCCGAGCATCACGAGAAAGAAGGTAAGCGGAATCGTGGCGATGAAGAGAAATGGAATGCGTCGGCCCCAACGGCTGCGAAAACGGTCGCTGTAGTAACTCGATGCAGGGCATACGGTCATGTTGAGAACGCCAGGTATCGAAGACAAAGCAAGACCCAGAACCCAGTTGGGTGCGCCTAGCGCATTGAGATTCACCTGCAACACTGCAGGTGCTGCGGTCTCCATGAGCATGAAGCAAAAATCACCCCACAACAGCCAGGTGCACAGCGAAAACAGAGCGGCCTTCGTGTAGGTCAGGGTGCCAACTCGATAAATCTTGCCCTCATCTTTGGGGGAGACTTTCGATGAGTTGCTGGGCGGGTGATCAGTTGCATTCGGCATGCAGTTGATTAGCCACTAAGCCCGATCATGGCAAAGACTTTCGAGGGGCTTTGTTGGCTGCAAATGACGATGTTTTTTCTTGGTAGTGGGATGAGACGACCGACCGCATTTTTTCATGGCGTGGAAACAAAGTTCACGGGTCGCATTGGCAATTCGAATGCGGCCCGCCCTATGGTCAGGGATTTAAAATTATGCACAAAATTCGCATTTTGGATTGCCGGTCTTGAGTCATTTGGCGAAGTTATTTTTGACATAAGCCTACCCCTTTCCATGCCTCATCACATCGCGCAGGCGGCTCCCTTGGCCCTGAAGTACGTCTATGGCTCGGTCGTCCATTATCGGCCTGGTGATAAATTGGCTCCCAGGGTGCTGAGTGACTTCGAGTTGGTGCTGATGATCGAGGGTACGGCCAAATACCGGTTCAACGGAATTGATCACAAGGTGCCGCCGGGCAGCATGATACTCGCACGGCCGGGATTTCGCGAAAGTTACACTTGGGACACCGATGTTGTGACGCGTCACGCTTACGTGCATTTCGACATTGCCTCGATGCCTGCCGATTGGCTGCCCATGGAAAAGTGGCCGGTCTTGTTCATGGATCCGGATCCTGTTGTGGCACCGATGTTGCGCCACCTGATCGGTCGCATCGCCGCCCATGGTAAAAAAAATTGGCCGACCCTGCGGGCGTGGCCGGAAGAGAGCCTTCTGATGGAATGTTTGCTTACACTTCTGCTCAAGCCCTTGAGCAAAAAACGGATGGCGGTGGGCGACAGACTGCCCGAGCAGGTGCATGCCTCGTTGAATTACATGCGCGCGATTCTTGATGCGAACCCACATTTTGATTTGCAGCTCGGCGATATTTCAAAACGCGCAGGAGTCTCCGAAAAACACCTTTGCAGGCTGTTTCGCAATTCGCTTGGACATGCGCCGATGGAAACATTTCGCCTGTTGAAGTTGCAGCTCGCCATGGCGCTGCTGGATCGCTCCAGCCTCGCGATCAAGGAAATCGCCGACCGCTGCGGGTTTGAAAATCCCCTGTATTTCACCCGTTGCTTCACCAGGGTTTACGGCAAATCCCCGACGCGCGTTCGCCAGTCCTTGCTTCGCCAGCAAGCCCCGCCGCAAAACCCGCTTCCTCCCGACATCGCCCCGCGGATTTATTGGTGAATTTTCGCCCGGCAGTTAAAAACACGCCTCATCCCAACACATGGGAGAGATGGCCAGCAAAGAGCCTTGGTGATCGGGCATGAGGGGGATTCAAATGGAATCATCATCTTCCCATGCAGGCGCGGCTTCCGCGATCGCTTCTGCCAGCACGTCAAGGGTGCCATGTTCGCCGCACCAGCGCTCGATGTAGGGCATGTCGAGTGACTTTCCCTGCACTTGTAGCACGGCGACGGTATCTTGAAAATCTTTCACGCGAGCCGCTCCCTTGCACCAACGAAGTTTTTGAACGATCACATCTTCTGCGCTTGGTAGGCAAACTTCCACTCCTTCAAAAATCTCAACCCTTTTACGTCGATTGAACCGGGACTGGTCGTGTGCATCCTCGCTCAGGCCAAACAACTCGATTTGAAAGAGGCTGTCCTTGACGCGAAGCAGTTCGCGTTTGGTCGAAGTGACCATTTCAAAACTCATCTGATCCTCAAGCTCGATGCCCTCCGGTAGAAATGAGGGAAGTTTGGCCCATTCGCCGGATGTGAGGTGAATGACCAGATCTGCATCCTTGGTGGAGCGGGGAATGCCGTAGAAATTGGACGAGTAAGAGCCAACGATCATGTAACGCACATCGGCAGCTTCAAAAGCCTCGATGAGCTTCAACAACGCTATGGTTCCGTTCATTCGCGATTGCGGTGGCTTAATCCGAGCAGCTTGCGGAGTTTTTCGATTTTTTCAGATGGAGAGGCGGATGGAAAGCGGGCGGAGATCCCTGCAAGGGTCCATTGGCAGGCCTCTTCGAACAAATCGCTGCCCGCCCTGAAGCGCATTTCGGGCGTCATCCGACGCGCCTGCCTCACTTTTGCCAAATTGGCAAAGCGCGCGTCGCTGGCGATCCGTTCGTCCATGCGGGAAAACTACCGAAAATCCGCCTCATTGCGAGAATTTTGCATTCGGGGCCGTATATCGCAGGGGCTTGCGGCGCAGTGGATGATGCCATTGCGGCCCGGATTTTTCGTGCCATGTCGGCGGATTCCTGCATTCTCTCGCCGCGCGCCGCCGCATTCATTTTCCTGCCATGTCCACCGAGTTGACCCGTAATTTTTCGATCATCGCCCACATCGATCACGGCAAGACCACGCTTTCCGACCGCCTCTTGGAGGCGACGAGCACGATCACCCAGCGCGAAAAGCAGGATCAGCTGCTCGATGCGATGGATCTCGAGCGCGAGAAGGGCATCACGATCAAGTCGCATCCGGTGGCGATGGAGTACAAGGCGAAGGATGGAAAAACTTACAAACTCAACCTGCTCGACACGCCGGGCCATGTGGATTTCTCCTACGAAGTTTCGCGTTCGCTCGCGGCTTGCGAGGGTGCGATCCTGATGGTCGATGCCGCCCAAGGCGTCGAGGCGCAGACCGTCGCCAACCTGCATCTCGCGACGGAACAAAACCTCACCATCATCCCGGTCCTCAACAAGATCGACCTCCCCGCAGCCGATGTGCCGAAGTGCAAAAAGCAACTCGAGGACATCCTTTGCATTCCGGCGGAGGATTGCATCCCGGCATCGGCCAAAGGTGGCATCGGCATCGACGATATCCTTGAGGCGATCGTTGCACGCATTCCGGCACCGAAGGATTATCCCGATGGCCTGCTGCGTTGTTCGGTTTTCGACTCCCTTTACGACACCTATCGCGGCGTGGTTTCTTATGTGCGCGTGTTTTCCGGCACGGTGAAAAAAGGTCAGCGCGTGAGGCTCTTTGCGACCGACAAGGTCTACGAGGTGAAAGAGGTCGGTGTCTTCACGCCAAAAATGAGCGCGCGCGACAAGCTGGTGCCTGGCGATGTCGGCTATGTGATCGCCAACATGAAGTCGGCCAGTGAGGTGAAGATCGGCGACACGATGACCGATTCGACGCACCCATGTCCGGAGGCACTTCCGGGCTACAAGGAAATCCAGCCGATGGTTTTCTCGGGGATTTATCCGGTCGATTCTTCGGATTACGAGGCGCTCAAGACCGCCATGGGCAAGCTGCAGATCAATGATCCGGCGTTCACTTATCAGCAGGAAAGCTCGACCGCGCTCGGCTTCGGTTTCCGCTGCGGTTTCCTCGGGCTGCTGCACATGGAAATCATCCAAGAGCGCCTGCGCCGTGAGTTCGACATGGATGTGATCTCGACCTACCCGTCGGTCATCTATCAGGTCACGCTCACCGACGGCATCGAGCTGATCGTCGACAACCCGACCCTATTCCCCGAGACCCAGACGATTCAGGAAATCCGCGAGCCAGTCGTCAATGTCTACATCATGGTGCCCGGCGAGTACATCGGCGACATGATGCAGCTGGTGCTCGAAAAACGCGGCGACGTCACCAACACCGAGACCATCGACGACATGCGCGTAATGCTTTCCTGCGTGCTGCCGCTGGCGGAAATCCTCGTCGACTTCAACGACAAGCTCAAGTCGATGACCCGTGGCTACGGCTCGATGGACTACGAGCACGCCGGCTATCGCGCCGCAAAGATGGTCAAGATGGACATGCTCATCGCCGGTGATCCGGTCGAGGCCTTCTCGACGATCGTCCACCGCGACAAGGCCGAGTCCTACGGCCGCGCGTTGGCCATCCGGCTCAAGGAAGTGATCCCCGCGCACCTTTTCGTCGTCGCGATCCAGGCTGCGGTCGGCGGAAAAATTGTCGCCCGCGAATCGATTTCGGCGATGCGCAAGAATGTGACAGCGAAATGCTACGGCGGTGACATCACCCGCAAACGCAAGCTGCTCGAAAAGCAGAAAGAGGGCAAAAAGAAGATGAAGATGTTTGGCAAGGTCAACATCCCGCAAGACGCCTTCATCAAGGTGCTCAAGAGCGGGGATTGAGGGGCTTGTAGAGGATTTTTACTAGCAGGCTGTCATTTTTTCGTTTCGCTGATAGAAGTTTTCCATGTCCGAAAGCGTCAGGGCCGACAAGTGGCTGTGGGCCGTGCGGTTTTTCAAAACGCGCGGTGTGGCGGCGGAGATGTGCGAGGCGGGAAAGGTGCGGCGTGCCGGGCATGAGTTGAAACCGGCCACGGCATTGCGAGTGGGTGATGTGTTGGAGTTGCCATTTGCTGAGGGGCCGGGCACACGCGTGGTGCGGGTGTGCGACCTGATCGAGCGCCGCGTCGCGGCACCCGAGGCACGGCTCTGTTATGAAGAGACGACCGATCCATCGGTCCTCGAAGAGCAACGGCTGTGGCACGAAGCGCGCCGTGATGCACCGCGAGGCAGGCCAACCAAGAAAGACCGCCGCGACATGGGGCGGATCCGTGGGTTTTGGGAGTGATTTTTCGTTGGTGATTTCAGTAAGCGGATCGTTACGGAAAAAAGTCCCTGCTGAGTACGCGCATGCATGAAATCAACCGGTTAAAGTCCGAGCCATCCCGCGACTTGTGCGCCATCGCTTGCAGAGCGACGGCGGAGCAAGAACGCAGCCATGGACAAGGATTTTTTCAAGAGGTCCGGCGAAGCCGCAAATTTTTCACACCCAACCCCAAGCACCGGTTACATCTTTTCGCAAACTGCTCTAAACTCTATCTCATGCGCCCGTAGGCCTCGAGGTTCGCGATCGCTTGCTTGAGCCGCAAGCTGTCCCATTGGCCTGGAGCAGTAGAGGTTTGGCCGAGGAAGCCGTAATTGAGCACGCTGCCACATTGGGCGCAGAGCAGCCGCGAGACCGGTGCCAGGACGCCCATTCCCATGGTGGCGACGGCGATGCCATGGTCGGCAAGCTGGAATTCCGCCAAGCGCGCCACATCGCCGGGGCTGTGGAGCTTTGCAGCGACCTTGAAAACTGCGGCCCTGGCTGACTTTGCCAGCGCCAGCCGCTCCTCGAGCACGGAATTTTCGGGCAGTTTTTCGAAATCATGAAAGGACGCGATCCATGGCAGTTTACCTTGGCACAGCTCATCGATCAGCCCCGTCATCGAGCCGATGCTTGCGACCTCGATGTCGATGCAGGCGGCCTCGTCCAGCACTTGGCGCAGCATGGCTTCCCGCGCGGCGGCACCCAAGTCGCCCGCACCGCCCTCCGCCGCCATCCGTGCGGTAAAGAGCAAGGGAGTGCCCGCCAAATGGGCCCATGGCTTGGTCGCGCCCCCGGGTTCGCCATGCATCAGGTCGAGCCGCACTTCCGCGATGTCGCAGGACTCGGCCACCATCGCGGCTGATGCCTCGCGTGCATCGGCGGCACTGCCAAAACTGCCCACGATCAGGGGTCGGCGAATTGAAAAATCCACAATTTCCACACCGAAGTGATGCGCAACTGGCACCCTGACGTCAATTGCATGTGCCCCCAATCGGCTCCAGGGCCGATCAATTCTGGAAATTTTTTCACCTGACCCGCGCTTTTGGCTGGCCAAATTGGGAGTGATGTCTAGGTTCGTATAAACAATCTAAGCGCATGAAACATTTGCTCTGTTCCATTTCCCTCTTCTCGATCTCGGCCCTCGCTATCGTTTTTCCGGCAGGCAATGCCTCGGCCCAGCAGGTCAAAGTGGTGGGCGACAAGCCCGCCTTCGATGATCTCCCGTCGCCCGAATTTTCCGGCGGCAAACAGAAGGCCTTCAAACCCAAGGATTGGCTCGAGCTCGAAGCCAAGCTGCGCATCGCGATGAGCCCTGCCCCGCAATCCAAAACCTGCGAACGCCTCACCGTGAAATGGTATGTGGCGGTCAAAAACCCTGAAAAGGCAGGCTCAATGTGGCTCCTCACCAAGGAGATCGAGCATGTCAACGCGCCGCTCGACGAGGATGTATACTGCTCCGTATACCTCTCGCCCGCATCAATCAAGCGCCTCACCGGATTTGACCGCGCCGGCAAGTCATCGGTGGAGGCTGTTGGCTACGAGGTTCTCATCAATGGCGAGCGCGCCTTCCAGGAGACCAGCAAGTTCAAGCCGGGCTGGTGGAGCATGCCGTCCGATAAAATTTCCCGCAGCGACACGGTGCCGCTTCTGAACAAATCAGAGACGCCGTTCGCAGCGATGTGGTGGGATCGTTTCATCGAGGTCAGCGCCTCGCAAGGTCGATGAGCGCCTGAGCGCCCCTCCTCTTGCACCCCCATCCCGACAGGTTTAACCAACCCTTCTCCTATTTTCTCCGCATCATGGCCGACACCCCGAACAGCATTGCTCTCAACATCGGATCCCAGCGCATCAGCATCGCCGTATTCGAGACCTCGAAAAGCGGCGACCTTGTGCTCAAGGCCTATGATTCGGAGTCAATCGTCGCCGATCCCGCCCTCGAGGCATCAAGGATATCGCAAAGCCGCGTCGCAATCGGCGATCTCGTGCAGCGCCACAAGCTGGGCAAGTCGAAGGTTCGCTATGCGATCTCCGGTCAGGCCGTCTTTACCCGATTCGTCAAGCTGCCGCCAATCCAAGCCGACAACATCGAGCAGCTCGTCACCTTCGAGGCTCAGCAGCATGTGCCATTTCCGCTCGAGGAAGTGGTGTGGGACTATGAGCTCATCGATGGCGCTGCCGAGAAAGAAGCGGTGATCGTCGCGATCAAGGGCGACGCGCTCGACGAAATCAACAGCGCGGTCAACGAAAGCGGCCTCGCCACGGCCGAAGTCGATGTGGCGCCCATGGCCGTCTACAATGCCTTCCGTGCGGCCTACGGGCAACCTGAGGAGCCGGTGCTTTTGGTCGATATCGGGGCCAAAACCAGCAACCTGCTCTACATGGAGGGCAATCGCTTTTTCACCCGCAGCGTGGCGGTCGGCGGCGCAGCCATCACGGCGGCAATCGCCAAGGAATATCAAATCTCCTTCCTCGATGCCGAACACCAGAAGATTTCCAATGGCCTTGTGGGACTGGGTGCGGGCCATGCCCAGCAATTGGATGATGCCCTATCCGCGCTCGCGATGGTCATTCGCAATGCCCTTGGCCGCCTGATCTCGGAAATCACCCGCACCACGAGCTACTACCGCACCCAACAAAGCGGCAGCGCGCCACGCCAGGTTATTCTCGCCGGCGGTGGCGCCAACTTGCCTTACACGCTGGAATTTTTCCAAGAAAAGCTCAACCTGCCAGTCGAGTATTTCAATCCGCTGCAAACCGTCACGCTGGCCAAAGGCGTTGATCCCGAGCTTGTCCAGCGCGAGGCCCACATGATGGGCGAGTTGGTTGGCCTCGCCTTGCGCGGCGTCGGCAAGTCGCAGCTTCACATCGACCTGGTGCCGCTTTCCGTCGAGCAAGCGCGCGCCGCGGATCGCAGAAAGCCCTATCTGATCGCGGCCGCCGCGATTCTGATTGCCGGGATGGGCGCATGGACTTTCATGAAAAACCTCGCGGCCACCAAGGCTGCCGAGGAGGCCCGCTCGATGCTCGAACAGCGCGACTCGCTCGCTCCGCTGAAATCCCAGATTGATGGCCTGCTGAAAAAGGAGGCCGCGCTGCGCCGCATTGCCGATGCCTACACCGGGCTCGAGTCGGATCACGCCTTTTGGATGGATTTGATCAGTGAAGTGCGCGGGGCTTTTGCCAGCGATGCGGTGTGGCTCACAGACTTCGAGCCAATCAGTGGCTACGACCCTTCGAAAAACCTCGGGCCCAAAGCCGCCCCCGGCAGCCGCGATAGCGCTCGCAATGGCAAAGAGATAGTGAAGCAGGAATTTTTCAATACCCCCTACGGTGCCAGCTCCATCAATGAGATACGGCCCGACGCCGAAACTGCCGCACCTGCCAGGCGCCCCGGGCAAGCACCCACTCCCGCCGCCGCGACGGCCAACGCGGTACGGATCAAGGGCTATTGGCGCGACAACCCGAAGAGCCAGAACCTGGTCTCCGAGCTGTTGAAGAACCTCCGCGAAAAATCCACCGGCTTCCGTTTCACCGTCAAGGATGCCAAGGGTGCCGATGTCGCGCTCAGCGATGAGCAGATTCTCGCCATCACGGTCGAAGGCGAACCCGATGACATTGGCTTGCCATTCCAAATAACCCTGCCCTTGGCCCGCGAGATCGCCATCAAGTGAATCAACCAAGCATTTTTCCCCGTCTAGACCATGAGTTGGATCAAAGATCACACATTTCCCGTCGCGCTCGGCGGCATCACCATCGCCGCAGTAGGCGCGCTGTTGTTTGTCGCTTCCAAGGAGGGCTCAAAATACGAGCAAGCCAAGACCGAGTTCGACTCGGCTGTCGATGAGGCACGCTCGTTCGAATCCCTCGCTCTCTACCCACAGCCCGAAAACCGGGACGGCAAACAAAAGGCGCTCGACGATTACCGCAAATCACTCGAAGGGCTGCAGGAGGCCTTTGGAAAATTTGCCCCCGCAGAAGTCCAAAACATTTCCCCGCAGGATTTCACCAGCCACCTGATCGCGGTCAACGACGAGCTTCAGGCGGCCTTCGAAAAAACCGGCACCAAGCTGCCCGAGTCATTTTTCTGCGGCTTTGAAAGTTACAAGGATGCCCTTGCGCGCGGCACGGCCACCGGCATGCTCAATTACCAACTGGACGCCGTAAGGTCGGCGCTCACCGCCCTCGCCGCCGCAGGCCCTTCGGAGCTCAAGAACCTTCACCGCCCGCCGCTGAGTGAGGAGGAAGGCAACGAGTTCCAGCGCGCTGAAAACCAGATTGCCCGCCCCCTCCCGCTCGAGCTCACCTTCCGTGCGAGCGAAAAATCCCTGCGCACCTTTGTCACCGCATTGTCGAAGCTCGATACACACTACGCGGTCATCCGCACGATCCGCATCACCAACGCCAAAAAAGCTCCGCCGCGCACCAGCGACGCCAAGTTTGATGGCCTCCCAGCCGGCACCGCCTCACAGGCAGATCCCGCCGATGCGGCTTTGGCCCAGTTGGCCGAGCTGACAAACGGCCAGCCAGGCTTCGAGGCCGCCCCCAAGGCCGATACCCCCAAGGGCGGAACGCGCATCCTTTCGCAGATTCTCGGGATGGAGGAGCTCGACGTCTTCGTCCGAATCGACCTGATGCAGTTCCTTCCACCGCTCAAGCTTCCCTAATTCCGATCTCAGCCCTCTCCCGTACATGTCCTGGCTTTCCACCCATTACGAAAAAGTCGCCCTTGGCAGCGCCGTCGCCGTCGCGCTAGGCCTTGCCTACCTCGGCTGGTCAAAACTCAATTCGGTCGAAGAAGATTTCGCGTCCTCGCTCAAGGGAGTCGGCAACAACAAGACCGCCATCGATGGCGCCGACCTAGTCCCCAAGGCCCGCCAATCGATGACTCTCGACCGCACATGGTCGCAGGCTGCCGATGGGGAGCGCCCGGTCGACCTGTTCACCGGCATCGCACTTTTCATCTCCAGCAACGACCCGAAAAAAGCGATCGACCTCCGCAAGGACGCGCCGCTTCATCCGCCGATCCCGAATTCGTGGTGGTTTGAAAACCGGCTCGACCCCGGTTTTGCCGATTCGCCGCGCCAGGATCCGGACGCCGACGGTTTCTCTAACCTCGAAGAGTTCACCGCGAAAACCGACCCGAACAACAAGGATTCGATCCCGCCGCTGATCGCCAAACTCAGGTTTGTCAAAGACGAAAGCCTCGCATGGGTGATCCGCCCCGGCTACGGCTCGGAAGGAAAGTTTCCTTTCAACTACGAGGATTCGAAGGCCGGTACCAACAAGATTTCGGCGGCGGATATGATCGCTCCCGGCGGCCTGTTCTTTACCAAACCCCCGATGGAAAACCGCTTCAAACTGCTGGGCTCGGAAACCCGCAAGGAGCTCAACAAAAAGATCAACATCGAGATGGAGGTCACAATCGTTCGCATCGAGGATCAACGCCCGAACAAAAAAGGCACCATTTACGAGCTGCCCTCGCCGCTTCCCGAGGAACGCAAGTCCGACTACATCCAGTACGATCGCACGGCGATTTTCTCGCTCGAGGCGCTCGGCATGGCAGACCGTGAGTTCAAAGTCGAGGAAAACACCGCTTTCGCACTGCCGCCGGGAAATCCGAACAAAAACTACCTGCTCAAGAAGGTAAGCCCCGACGTCATTTCCATCGAGTACCCCGCTACAGATGGATCCAGAAAGTCAATCGAAATCAAGAAAGGCCAACTCCCAAATTTCAATGATTGAACCCGCAGAAATCGCTTCCCAAATCCCTCATCCACCCTCAGAATCACCACCCACCGTTATGCAAAAAACGTCCTCCGTTTTCTCCTGTCGCACCGTCATCGCCTTGATGGCTGTGGCAAGCTCGCTGCCAAGCGTCGTGTCTGTGGCCAACGCCGGTGAAGGCGGCTCTGGCTACAGCAGCCTTGCCCAACGCGAAATGCTGCGTCGTCAAGACGCCGCCATCGAAGGCGACCGCCTCCTTGCCGAAGGTCGCGAAGCGTATGCGAAAGGCGACTACCAGCAAGCGGTCGACAAGTACACACAAGCGGTCCAGCGCGTGCCCAATGCTCCGGCTTTCGCCGATCGTCGCCAGAGCTACATCGACCATCTCGGCGATGCCAGCGTCGCACTCTCGATGCAGCACCGCAAGGTCGGCAAATATGCCGAAGCCCGCACGCTGCTCGAAGCGGTGATCGCCCAAGATCCGAACAACGCCGAGGCCAAACGCGAACTCGGCTATCTCGACGATCCGATCCGCACCAATCCGGCGCTCACCTACGAGCACACCCAGAATGTCGACAAGGTCCGCCGCACGCTCTACACGGCCGAAGGCAACTACAATCTCGGTAAATACGACGACGCGAAGCGCGAGTACGAAAATGTCCTGCGCATCGATCCCTACAACTCCGCCGCCCGCCGTGGCATGGAGCGCATCGCGGCGGCAAAATCCGATTACTACCGCGCCGCTTACGATCACACCCGCGCCGAGCTTCTCTCACAAGTCGACGCGGCATGGGAACTCGCCGTGCCGGCCGAACTCCCCGAACTGCCAACCGGCTCCCAAGTCACTCAAGACGGCGGCTCCGGCGTTGCTTACATCAACGAAAAACTTCGCCGCATCGTCATCCCGCGCATCGACTTCGAAGACACGACCGTCGAGGAGGCCGTCGACTTCCTCCGCATGCGCTCGGCCGAGCTCGACACGCTCGAGCTCGATCCGACCCGCAAGGGCGTGAACTTCGTCGTCCGCCGTCCGCGCACGGCCCCGGTTGCCGCCCCCGATGCCGGCCTTGAGCCTGGCGAAGGTGCCACCATTCCCACCGCTTCTGATCCGGGCTCGCTGCGCGTCCGCGAACTCCGCGTCCGCAATGTCCCGCTCGCCGTCGCCCTCAAGTACATCTGCGACCAAACGAAACTCCGCTTCAAGGTCGATGACTTCGCCGTCACGCTCGTTCCGCAAACGGAATCCGGCGAGGACATCTTCACCCGCACCTTCACGGTCCCGCCCGACTTCTCCGCCGCTCTCGGCAGCGACGATGGCGGCGCGAAAGCCGAGGCCGATCCTTTCGCCGAGCCTGCCGCCGGTGGCGCCGCCAAACTCACCGCCCGCAAGCCGATCATCGAACTCCTCAAGAGCTCGGGCATCACCTTCGGCGAAGGCACCTCCGCCACCCTCAGCAACTCCGGTGTCCTGCTTGTCACCAACACCCCGACCGAACTCGACAAGGTCGAACAACTCGTCCAAGCCATCGGCAACAAGCAACCCAAGCAGGTCAAAATTACCTCGAAGTTTGTCGAAATCTCCCAGGAAAACAGCGAAGAACTCGGCTTTGATTGGGTGCTCGGAGGAATTGGTGATCGTTTTGACCCAACGGGCGTGTTTGTCGCCGGCGGTACGATAGGCAATGGAACTCCCCGCACCGGCAGTGACTTCACTGGCGACCCGATCGATGGCATTCCTACCATCCCCGGCAACAATGTCGACAACATCATGAACGCCGGCAACCGCAGCGGTGATGTCGCGATCAACCGCAACAGCATCGATTCGATCCTCAACAACCCGAACCGCACCGCACAAACCGCCAATGTCGCACCCGGCATTCTTTCGCTCACCGGCATTTTCGGCGACGCGGAATTCAAAATGATGATGCGTGGCCTCTCTCAGAAAAAGGGTGCCGACATGATGACCGCCCCCTCGGTCACCGCTCGCTCAGGCCAGAAAGCCACCATCGAGGTCATCCGCGAATTCATCTATCCCACCGAATACGAACCCCCGGAAATTCCGCAGTCAGTGGGTAGCACGGGTGGCACTTCGGGCGGTACTGGTGGCAGCAGCACTTCCACCGTACCCGTCACACCGGCCACTCCCACGGCCTTCGAAACTCGCAACACAGGCGTCACCCTCGAAATCGAGCCGACCATCGGTGAAAACGATTTCATGATCGACCTCCGCTTCGTGCCTGAAATCGTCGAGTTTGAAGGTTTCATCAACTATGGTAGCCCGATTCAGACCCCAGCTCAGGCGGGATTCATCCAAAATGTACTTGATGCAGCTGGCAATTTGATTTCCACAGAGGTTCCCGCAACACCTGCCTCCGTCCTCACCGAGAACCGCATCGAAATGCCGGTCTTCTCGACCCGCCGGGTCAACACCTCGCTCACGATTTACGATGGCTACACGGTCGCTGTCGGTGGTTTGATGCGTGAGGATGTGCAAAATGTCGAAGACAAGGTGCCGATCCTTGGCGACATCCCGATCGTTGGACGCCTCTTCCAGACCAAAGCCGAGAACCGGATCAAGAGCAACCTGATCATCTTCGTCACCGCGCAGATCATCGATGCCACCGGCCGCCCGCTCCGCGGCGCCGAAGCCGCTGGCACTTCGCTCCCCGTTGCCGCCCCAGCCGGTGGCGCCGAAGGCGCGATCGACGCCGGCGTCCTCCCACCGCTCTGAGGTTTTAGGCCCTCTCTCCCTTAGGGGAGCGCGGGCATCCTGCCCGCTTCTTGTTAGGCAGGGACCTTTTTGCCTTTGTTTCGCTTCGGCCATGCCAAGTCCGCTTCGCGGTTTTTAAAAATTGCCGCCAATGCGGCAAAGGCATTCCGAAAGGTCCGCGCGCCTATGAAATGCCCACCTCTTCATGTGGCTGGAACATCCAGTCCCAGTCTTTGGAAAAAGGTTGGGCGACGCGGCCTCGCGACGCCGAATCTTTTGTCAGTCGAAGATTGAAAAAGATGCAGCGGGCGGGACACCCGCGCCACGGAGAGAAAAACCGATGTATCCGCCGCTTCTTCCTCTCGCCTCTTCTCTTGATTCTTGAATCTTGACTCTCGAGTCTCCGATGAAACTCCTCCACCAATGCCGCTTCACCGCCATCGACTTCGAATCGGCGGGTGCGGCGCCGGGGCAAACTGACACCCCGGTGCAGATCGGGCTGATGTCCTGGTCGCTTGAGGACGGGCATGGCGATGCATTCGTTTCCCACCTCCATACCGATCGGCCGATTCAGTGGTCGGCACGCAAGGTTCATGGCATCGGCCCTGAGGATCTCGCCAATGCCCCGACCCTGCTTTCGCTCTGGCCCGAGCTGAAAAAACGCCTCGCCGGGGCGGTCGTCGTCGCCCACGGCAAGGGCACCGAAAAGCGCTTTTTGCGCGCCTTCCCCGGTCACGGCTTCGGCCCATGGATCGATACCCTTCTGCTCGCCCGCGCCGCCTGGCCCGATCTGCCCGATCACTCGCTCGGCAGCATCTGCGACCAACTCGCACTCAGCGACCAAGTCCGCGCCCTCGTCCCCGAAAAATCCTGGCACGACGCCCTCTTCGACGCCGCCGCATCCCTCGTCCTCTTGCGTCATCTCATCCAATCCCTCAACGCCTTCAACCACCCTCTCAGCGCCCTAGGCAGGGACGCTTTTCCAAAGCGTCCGCGCGCATGAGCCGCCACTTCTTCTCAGGCAGGGACCTTTGTCCCAAAGGTCCGCACGAATGAGTCGCCAGTTCTTCTCAGGCAGGGACCTTTCTCCGAAAGGTCCGCGCCCATGAGACGCCGCTTCTTCCGCGGGGAGCGCCAGCGTCCCGCTGGCCGTGTCCTGCATCTTGCGGGACACTCTTCAAATATTTTTGAACCGCGAATGCACGCGAATGGGGAGAAGAGTTATTGGTTATTCGTTATTGGGGAAAGACCAAGAACCCGCGTCTTCTTAGGCAGGGACCTTTGTGCCTTTGCTTCGCTTCGGCCATGCCAAGTCCGCTTCGCGGTTTTTAAAAATTGCCGCCAATGCGGCAAAGGCATTCCCAAAGGTCCGCGCGAATGTTTAGCCACTTCTTCAAAGGGGAGCGCCAGCGTCCCGCTGGCTGTGTCCTGCATCTTGCGGGACACCTCTTTCTGTGGCTGAAACATCCTCTTCCAAGTCTCCCACCCGGTAGGGCGATGCGGCCTCGCGGCGCCGTGACCCCCTCTGCCCTCTGCCCTCTGCCCTCTGCCCTCTGGACTCTGGACTCTGGACTCTGGACTCTGGACTCTGGACTCTGGACTCTGGACTCTGGACTCTTAAATCTCTGATTCCATCTCGATTTTTCCCCCGTCGAGCCGACCTTTTCGTTTGACTTGATACCGATTCGTGAATTTAATTACCGAACAACCATGACGCACCCGTCATCCATTCTCCCCATATTGTCAGATCAGAGTCATCAACTCTGCAAATCATCGGCATCAACGCGGCTTTTAGGTCTCACATACTAACAGATGCCGCTCCCATTCAAACCCACGCAACTTCGTCGTGCGGCCCCGTTCGTGGCGCCGCTTGGGCTCGCCGTGATCGTGGGCTTTTTGGCGTCCCGTAGTCACAACGAATCCGATCGCCAAGGATCGACTGAGCCTGCGGCAAATGCCTCCGCCATCGAATCCAAATCCCCCTCTCTAACTGCTCTTCGCGCTACGGATCGAGCGGCCGAAGTCGAAACGCTACGCCTCATTTCAGCACCCTGCGGCCCCGAGCTTTCCCGCATCGTCGAGTCCTTTCGCGCCAGCGATGGTCGCGTGACAAACACGCTCGTTGCCGACCTCTTCTCTCACGAACAAGGCAAACAAATCTCCCTCCGCTTCGCTGGCATGGACCTCGTGGGAACGGTTGATTCCGTGCTTTTCCGCAATGGCGCGCGACACATCGGCGTGACGCTCAAGGAGCCTCAAGGCCGCTTCCAAGTCTCGCTCAGCGAGGACGACAAGGCCCTTGCGAGCCTCATGTTTGAGGGCGAGTCCTTCGCCTTTTCGTTCGATGGCTATGCACAAAACGGCGCATGGCAAATGAAAGAAACCACGGTTTCCAGCATCCTCTGCGCCCCCATCGGCGCGAAGTATTCCTCTGCAGGTGTTACCCGGGCCTATCCGTTCAAGGCTACCTCGCAGCCACGCGCCAACACATTGAATGGCCCCGTTTCCGCGCCGCCGGCACTCAGCAGCAACCCGACATCCACCTATGTCATCTACTGCGATTTCGATGGGGAATCCGTCACGCATCCAAAGTGGAACAACGGCAAAACCATCGATGCCAAGCCCCACGCCCGCGCCAATGATGCGGCCTTCGTGACCAAAGTCTGGGCTCGCGTCGCCGAGGATTTTGCTTCCTTCGACATCAATGTCACCACCGACCGCGCGGTCTTCGATGCCGCCGCCGTCAGTCGCCGTGCCCATTGTGTCATCACGCCGACGAACACCGCGGCACCCGGCGCTGGCGGCGTGGCCTATCTCAACTCCTTCGGCGATGATGTGCCATGCTGGGCCTTCAACGCCGGAGAGGCAACCTGCGCCGATACGATCTCACACGAAGTCGGTCACATGCTGGGCCTGGACCACGATGGCGCCACCGCCGGTGTCGAATACTACGGCGGCCATGGCAGCGGCGTCACCAGCTGGGCACCCATCATGGGAGCATATTTCGCCGATGGCGGTGATGAGAATCTCACCCAATGGAGCAAAGGGGAATACCCAAAAGCCAATAACAAGGAGGACGATCTCAACATCATCACCACCGAAAACGGCTTTGGCTACCGCATTGACGACAAGGGCAACAGCTCGCAGCAGGCGGCAAATCTCGTTTTTGCCAATGGCCAAGTCGCGGACTCCGGCATCATCGAGCGCACGGCCGATGCCGACTGGTTCCGCTTTGCAACCAGTGGTGGCACCGCATCGCTCAGCGTCAAAACCACCGATGTCGCATCCATCGAGGAGTCCACCGACGGCTCGAATCTCGCTGTTTTGGCCGAGATCTACGATGCCACCGGCAAACTGGTCACATCGTCAAATCCCACGAACAGCCTCGATGCGACCATTTCCGCCACCCTCAGCGCGGGCGATTATTTCCTCAAGGTTCAGGGCGCTGGCCGCGGCAACCTCAGCACCGGATTCTCCGATTACGCCAGCATTGGCCAATACACGATCTCCGGCAGCGTGCCGCAAACGAATCTGGTCACCCTCAGCCCGCCAAACAAACGCATCTTCGTTGCCGGTGGCAGCGGCACATTCAATGTCTCTTCGGCCGTCACATGGTCCTGGTCGAGCAGCGAGCCTTGGGTCACCAGCACTGAAGCCGCCACCCAGACCGGCAATCAGGCCTTCGATTACACCGTTGCCCCCAACGACACAAAATCCGAGCGCAGCGCCACCATCACCATCCGCGTCGGCTCCTCTACCGCCACTCATCTTATCACCCAAGATGGCCCGCTCACGGATGACCACGGCAATACCCAAGCGGACGCGACACTCATCACCCAGTCATCCTCCACCGCTGGAAAAATCGAAGCGGCCGGCGATGCCGACATGTTCCGCATCGATGTGAAAGGCTTCGGCAATCTGACCGCTCAAACTTCGGGATCGGCCGACACCTTTGGCGAGTTGCTCGATTTCTCCGGCAAAATTCTCGCCTCCAACGACAGCGCCCTCAACCCCAACTTCCAGCTCACTCACCCCGTCGCTCCCGGCAGCTACTTCGTAAAAGTCCGCCACGGCATCCCCAGCGGCACAGGCTCCTATCAGCTCGCGCTCAGTTTCACCGCGACCTCCGCGATGAGCATCAGCCCGCTCACTCGCACCTTCAGCCCCACCGGCGGTAACTTCACCTTCGATGTGGTCTCCAACACCTCATGGTCATGGTCCAGCAATGAAACATGGATCACCAGCAGCGAAGCCGTATCCCAAAGCGGCGGCCAAGCCTTCACCTACACGGTGCTCGCCAACTCCTCCAATCAACACCGCACAGGCAATATCACTCTCACATCCTCCGCCGGCTCGGTGGTTCACACCGTGACCCAGAGCGCCACCGTGACGGATGATCATGCCAACTCGATCGCCGGCACCACACTGAGCTCCAATGCCCCGCTCTCAGGCGCGATCAGCTACCTCGGCGATGTCGACTACTTCACCATCACGCTTCCTACTAGCGGCAGCATCAGGGTCAACACCACCGGCACGCTCGATACCTACGGCCAGCTCTTTGACGCCACTGGCACCCAGCTCGCCTTCAACAACGACCTCGGCGATCGCAATTTCTCCATCACACGCGCGGTCAATGCCGGCACCTACCATGTCGCGGTGAGCCACTTCGGCGACAAGGCCACTGGAAGCTACACGCTCACGAATGCCTTCACCCCCTCGAGATTCGTCACCGTGCAATACAGCGCCGGCCTCGGCGGTACGCTTCAGGGAAATGCCAACCAAAGCGTCCCGCTCAATGGCAACGCTACCACCGTTACCGCCGTCGCCAATGCCGGCTTCTCCTTCGCCAAGTGGAGTGACAACTCCACGCTCGCCGCGCGCAACGACCGGAACCTCAAGTCCCACCTCAGCGCCAGCGCCGAGTTCAATCGCAACCTCTCGGTGGCCCTCATCGGCCAAGCACCTCTCAAGGACACCCCAGTCACCACCATCGATTTCGGCACGGCCACCGCCAATCAGACCCTGACCAGGACCTTCGAAATCAGCAACCTCTCATCGCTCGCCATGACGGGTCTCAAGGTCGAATCCTCCTCGACCATCGGCAATGCCACCTGGTCGATCCCCGCCTTGGCGAAAACCACGCTCGCCCCTGGCGAGAAAACCTCCGTCACAATTTCCTTCAGCTCCGCCACCCCAGGCTACCGTTCAGCCTACCTCACCGTGAGCGCAGCAGGCACGAGCTTCCGCTCCTTCCGCATCCCGGTCCTCGCCTTCGTCAGCGCCGCAGCTCCTACCAACAATTCCGCCACCGCCCGCGCATCCAGCGCCCCGGCAAAGGCCCAAGCATCGGCACCGAGCCCCGCCGCCCCGCTGGCCGCAGCATCCAGCACCTCTTCCCCCTCGAAGAAATCCACCGCCACTGCACCCGCCGATGTCTGGGTCGCAGCCTCGCTCGATGGCTTCTTCCGCCATTCATTCCGCCTCAATGCCCCACTCAAGGGCACTCCCAGCTTCTGGATCTCCACCGATGGCCTCAGCTGGCAGGAGTCTTTTCCCGTCTCCGTAAAATTTTTACGATTTAAGCAAAATTTCTTTGAATACGAAGCGACCCTTCCCCCTCCAAGCACCAAAGACCTCATCATCTCCATTTCCGAAACCATGCCCCTCACCCATCCCTCACGCCCCTAACACCGAAGCCTTATCAGCATCCCTCACGCTTCCTCATCCCTTTCCCAAACCTGCCAATCTCCACATCTATGAAAACCTGTCTCTCCCTCACCTCGCTCGCAGCGTTCTCCCTGCTCTGGCTTAGTTCGGCGCAAAACACGACCGCTGCGGGCCTCACGCCAGCGCCAACCTCGGCTAACAATACTGCCGGTTCTCTCAAATCTCAGGCACAAGTGGAAACGGCATCGGCCGTGGGCACGATCTCGTCCACCGGTAACGCCAAGGTGACCCTGACATCCGCCAACATCGACGCCGGTACACCTCTGGTGTTTTTGGTGGCGGTAACCTCGGGCGACACCTCATCCGTTTGGGCGGGCAAAGTTCGTTCGGCTTTGAGTGCGGACTTACAGGTTGCGGAATTGTTTGTCGTTGGTGGAACAGGCTCCGCAATTACGCTGACGCGCAAGCCGCAATTGGTCGGAGAAGGCGTGTCATACTACGAGGCCAACGATTCCACGCTCAACCTTGCTTTGGATAACGATACCGCCACAGGCATCACCACGGCAACCAGCTCCGAAGACACGACGGCAGGATTTCTTGCCAGCACGGCGCAGGTGGAAACCGCAACGGCGGATGGAATTATCACTACTGCCGGCAATGCTAGGGTGATTGTGACGGCCGCGGGCCTTCCTGGCTCGCCAAAAGCTTATTCCGTCACGGTGCTCGCTAACGATGTGCCGGTCACGACTTTTACGACTGCGACTCCGCCTGCCGTGGAAAAACTAGGCTGGGCGGACAAGGTTCGCGCGGTGCTCAAGGCGGATCCCAATCTCACCGCACTCTATGATGTGGGCGGAGACAGCACGGCCTCGATCACCCTGACCCGCAAGAAGGTGTCGATCGTTTCCGGAAAAGACATCTTTGCCGTCAACGATCCCACGTTGAATATCAACATCGACAATAATACCTGCGCAGGAATCATCCCCCAGTCGATATCTTCAAACACCACAGCGGGCACTTTGCAAAACGCGGGGCAGGTCGAAACAGCCACCGCATTGGGAGCTGTTACAACCCCTGGTAATATGCAAGTGGTTGTCACATCAGATACCCTGCTCGAAAAGCCAAATACGACGCCGCTAGAAATCGGTGGGAAATGGACTGCAGAAAAGCTGATCGAGGTACCAGTGCTTGCGGGTGACTCGACATCAGCATGGGCCACCAAAGTACGCACCGCCCTCAATGCGGATGCCGACGTGTCCAGTCTTTTTACAGCAAGTGGCACAGGATCCAAAATCGTCTTGTCTCGCAAAGCCGACAACGTATCCCCAGGATTGTCTATTTTTGCTGACAATGATCCCACTCTGAATCTGGCGCTTGTCACAGGCAGCAAAGGCATTTTACCGAAACTGACCTCGACCAACACGACCGCGGGAGAACTCGACAGTAAGGCACAAGTGGAGATCGCAACGGCGGCGGGTACCATCAATACAAACGGCACCTTGGAAGTGGTGGTCACCGCGGCCGGCCTTCCCGGATCGCCGAAGTCGATCAATGTACCGGTGCTTGCGGGCGACATAGCGACAGCATGGGCAGCCAAGGTTCGCGCGGCCCTCAATGCGGATTCGGACATCACAAATTTGTTCGCAGTGGGCGGTGCCAGCGATTCGATCACATTGACGAGCAAGTTGTTGGTGAGGCTCGATGGGGTCGATATCTACCCGGTCAATGACCCGACACTCAACATTGCTTTGATCATCGACACCGATGGCGACAAGCTCGCCGACTTTGACGAAATCTACGTCCACCTCACCGACCCGAAAAAAGCCGACACCGATGATGATGGATTTAGCGATTTCACCGAAGTGCAGGCCACCCCGCCTAGCGATCCGAAAGATCCGAATTCAAAGCCTCCATTCACGCCGCCAACTTATTACGACAAGTCGCAGTATGTTGACCAAGTCGATGTCAAAATTTCGCAGCCCTACACACCCTTCGGCAATCGTCTCGAGTTCAACCGCTATGGCGACGATGGCTCAAAGTGCGTGCTCGACGCCAACGGCGTGCTGACATGGGTCGGCAACAAGGGCGAAGTGCGCCTCCTGCCCGATTCGTCCAAAGCAATCCCGCTCTTCGTGACTAATACCGAGTGCCTTGTCTGGGTGAACCGCTTCGTGGATTACAATACTTATCCTGATCGCCCCGATGCCCAGCTCAGACTCTATCGTTCGACCCCAGAGAGCAATGAGGTCACCTCGCAGGAAGTAAGCTTTCAAGGCAAGGAAATCATCGCGACCCCACAAGTCACCACGACGACCGGCGCGCTGACCTTTGTCAGCGCGACCCGTAAGGATAATGGGGATGAAACGCCTGTGATTGGTGGAACTATAAACAATAGTGATGATTGCGAATTGAGGTTTTACCGGCTGACTTTCGATGCGGGTGTACAGTTTGTTGGTGCTAAAACATTACCGATCCGAGCTGTAGATGATTTTGAAATCAATACCGTCGGCCCAGATGCTAGCTCAATCGGGTACGGGTCGGATGGATCGCTGGCTATTCAGATCCCTCAAGTTCAAACCAACCCAAAATTGACACCTGCAGAGTATGAGCTAAAGCAGACGTACTGGATCGACAGTCAAGGTCGCTTTTTACGGGTTCAAGCAGATGACAATACCGCTCCAGGCTATCAACCACAGGGTGGATCTGCCATAACTGGTACAACGACAACCCCTGGAGTCGATATTGATCGCGCGCTTTTTGTATCCAATACGCGCCTATTGTTTGAACATTCGGGATCGTCTCAGGGCACCCAAGAACATCGCCGTAGCAGCTCGACGGGCAACCTCCTGCCATCGAGCATTAAGGACCTGACTGCCAGCGTAAAAGGTACCGTCTTGGACATCTGGAATTACTCCCAGGTCGGGGTAAATCGCTATTTCTACACGGTGAACACATCGGATGAAGTCACTACAGATGTTCCAGATGATACGGGTACAATTATTCGCACTTACAGAGTAACTTCAAATGGCATCTCTGAAGTGGCAAAAACGACGCTCACGGGTGGCCTCACAATTTCTTCCGCTACGATGACCGGCACGGTCAATACCAATGACGGTTCCGCGCTGCTCGCCACCGAAGACGGCGATGCGCTAATCTGGCTCCACTCGGCGGGCTACACGGCACTGCCTAATTCCAGCCAAGCCAGCGCGCTCTTCGTGGCCAACGACCAAGCCGTGATCTGGGAAAACGCCAAGGCCCCGGTCGGTGGCAATGGCCAGATTCCTAATGCGATCGTAAAGCATTACAAGCAGGTCGGCACTGTGGCCACCACCATCAGAACCGATGGCAACAAAACTCTCCTCAACACCTCACGCCTCACTCCCGACCCCGAGTACTGGTTCTTCACCACCGCCATCAAAACAGACGCCAGCACCTCACGCCTCACGACCTACAAGCTTGGCACGATCGAAATTGCCAATGTGGATACGGACAAGGACGGGCTTCTCGACTACTATGAAACAAACACGGGCACATTTGTTTCAGCAACCGACACAGGAACCGATCCGAACAAGGCCGACTCCGATATCGACGGCCTGAATGACGGAAGCGAGGTCACGAATTACAAAACCAATCCTACCGACGACGACTCGGACAATGATACTTTGAAAGACGGAGCCGAGGTCCTCACCTATTTCACCAACCCTCTGCTAGCCGACACCGACGGCGACTCGCTCTCCGACTCTGTCGAGCTCAACACCCACAACACCGATCCGCTCAAAAAGGACACTGATGGCGATGCCCTCGAAGATGACGACGAAATTTCCCTCGGCACCGACCCCCGCGATACCGATACCGACAACGACAACCTCACCGACGGCGACGAAGTCACCCGCGGCACCAATCCGAAGTTGAAGGACACCGACGGCGATACCCTCGACGACGACAAGGAAGTCCTTGTTCACCTTACCGATCCGAATGACCCCGACACCGACGGCGATTTGCTCCCCGACGCGGAAGAAGTGTCAAAAGGCACCGATCCCAACAACGACAAGGACCCTAAATTTATCGACACCGACAAAGACAACCTCACCAACTTCGACGAAATCTACGTCCACAACACCGACCCGAAAAAGGCCGATACCGACGGCGACGGCATCAACGACGATGTGGAAATCACTGGCGGCGGTGATCCGCTGGACGCAGAATCCGACACCGACGGTGACGGCCTCAAGGACAGGGTCGAAACCCGCACGGGCATCTTTGTCTCGGCCACCAATACAGGCACCGATCCATACGACATTGATAAGGATACCGACAATGACGGTCTCCTCGACAATGTAGAAACCGGCACGGGAGTATATGTTTCCTTGAGCAATACGGGAACGAATCCGAATGTACCTGATACCGACGGCGATGGCCTATCCGACAAAATAGAGATCGACTTCAAGTCTAGCCCATTTGTTTTCGATACGGACAATGACCTCGCCAGCGACGCGGACGAGTACAATGCCACGCCACAAACAAATCCACGGGATCCTTCGGATTATCCGAGCCCCATCTCCAGGCCGGAGGGTCTCCATGCTGTGGTCAGATCTCTGGGCGAACAACAGGTTTCAATTGATCAGACATTTTCGCCATTTGGTCATCGCCCAGAGCGTGACAAAGTGGGCGACGATGGGTCCACGGCTATCATTGACCGCAACGGTGTCCTGATTTGGTCCGATAAAGATGGCCAAACATTCACCATTCCCAATTCCAGCCTTGCAAAGACGCTCTTTGTCTCGAACTCGGAATGTATCGTTTACAACAATCGATTCGAATCAAATAGCTACAATACCGAGAATGAGGTGGCCGAAATCATCATTCACCGTCGCGGCCCCAATGGTATCGTATCCAAAACGATCAACATCAATGGCACCTTGCTCGACACGGCGCCGGTGACTGCCACAACCTATGGATTCACGATTCTGAGCGGCAAGCGTCTCGACGACGGCAAGGAATCGCGGCAAATCACTCTGGAGCAGTCCAACAACAACGGGGTCATTACCACGACCGAAAAAGTCGAGGAAAAGGACATCTGGGACATTCTCAACCTCACGCTTTATCAGATCACCTGGGATGGTCTGCTTAAACAGCTCGACTGGGACAGCATCCCGATTCCGGGTGGCGATGTGGGAATCAATTTCCATGGTTCGCCCCAAATCAAGGCGAGCGGATCCGATGGCTCGATCATCGTGGAAATGATAACAGGAGACGAGTTTGTCGACCGTTATGATGATCCGGAGCCGGGAGTGTTTCTTTCAAAGCTTACTTGCCACTGGGTCACGCTTACGGCCAATCAAGAATCCATAGAAGAACTGCCCGGTGTTTTCAGTGATGCTTTGTACGTCGACAACGATCGTGCCCTCTTCGAACGATTGGTTGACGGATCAAATAATGCATATGAAATTGTGGATTACCGCCAACGGGCGGCGGGAGGGTCGAGAGTTGCCTCGACATTCCCCTTGCCAGCCGGTGAGCGCACGCTTCCCTTAGGCGCATATTCCATCCGAGGCCTTTCGCCCTACATTTACACCCTCAATACAGCCGGCGACTCGCTCAAACTTTACCGCGCTGATGCAAAAATCACGCCCTTGGGCGCTGCAGTGGCCTTGCCTGTCGCCATTGAGCCCAGCAGCGTCATGGTTCGTAACCCGCGTGACGCGTCTCTGCTCACCAAAACCGAGGATAGCGGACTGCTCTGGGTGCCCACGACCACCAATGGAACCAGCTCGGCCGTGACAGGCTTTGCCACTCCGAAGTCCCTTCCGGGCACTGCGCAAGGCAAGCCTCTCTATGTGAAGGCAGACGAGGCCGTTGCTTGGCTCAACAGCGAAGCCCT
>JAGWXY010000030.1 GCA_018969605.1 Verrucomicrobiota bacterium
CCCAGGCGTCATCAATTTGTTTTACGATCTCATTTCCGAGTTTGGGAAGTGTTCTCATGCCGAGATGAGGTTCTCCCTGAATCACCGATAAGTAAAGTCAAATATCTATTAGACTTTGGTATTACTACTCACTAGCGCCTTAACCCCACCCCAACTAACAACATGACCACAAAAACAAATATTATGTCGCTGCTGTTTGCAGCAGGACTTGCAGCAACTTCTAGCGCCGCCGTCTCATCTGTCGTCTACGGCAATCTCGGCGTCAACGAGGATGCTGTGATCAACAATACGAATACCGTATTAACCTCGTCCGTACTGCGTGCCCAAGGATTCACGACCGGCAACACAGCTCTCACCATCCAAACGATCAAGCTCGGCCTGAGTGCTGACACGTCCACCAATGTCAGTGTTTCGATATATTCAAACATCTCCAACAGACCGGGCAATTTGCTATTTACTTCATCGTCCGTTTCCGTTTCAGACCAAGGAACCTACAGCTTTTCGTTCACAGGTGCTGAGCTACTGGCCGTAACTAGTTACTGGGTCCGCCCTGACAGCGATATCAGGTGGCACATCAGCGGAGACGAGTCCTCCCCAGAAGAGCTCAACGGTTCCGGCTATGCATTCCTTGGCACCAAGCAAAGCAGCAACTCCGGCTCGACATGGAGCAATTCGAGCCTGCCTTATTCAGTTTCCATTGCTGCTGTGCCTGAGCCTTCATCAGCACTGCTAGGCGCACTCGGCATGCTTGCGCTGGTCCGCCGCCGCCGCTAAATTTAACTCCAAAATTGCAAAAGCCTCTTCCCATTGGGAAGGGGCTTTTTGTTTTTAGAGCAGTTTGCGAAAAGGTGTAGCCGGTGGAGCGAGAGGATTTTGGTCAGGGCAAGGCGTTGCGACAATGGAGCGGAGCGAGATAGCCGACCCGAAGGGTTGCCCGCAAGGGCCGCACCGGGGGCGCGGGCAAAGTGGATAGACATCCACGACTGACTTGTCCGCCATAGCTCGCAGAGCGACGGCGGAGCGACAACGCAGCCATGGACAAGGATTCCGTTTTTTCAAGGCCGGCAAAGCCGCAAATTTCCCACACCTAACCCCCAACCACCGGCTACAGATTTGAGCAAAATGCTCTAAGTGGGTCTCACGCATCCTGCAGCCATGTCTTTGGCCGGTACCACAGGGCATATGGCACAAAGGCGAGCGAGGTGAGAAGCATCAGGCCCGCAAAAAACCAAAAGTAGGTCGCTCCACGCAACCTCGTTTGGCCACCACAAAACGCGCTGCGCGAAATTCCGCCGGGCGCGTTCTGCGCGGCCACTTCGCCAATGCCGCTTTCACGCTTGTGCCGCTCGAGCCATGTCTCGGCCGGACGCAAGCGATCCGTCCATGAGGCCTTTTTTTCCTGCCGTTTTTCCGGCAATTCGATCATCAAGCCCGCATCCCACTTGGTGCCACTCTTGCGGTCCGGCCCATCGCTGATCACCCGCAAACGCGAGGCATTGAGCAACTCGACGCGCAGCGGATTGCCCCACGGATCGCGCAGGCCCGACACGCATTCGTTGAGCACGCGCTCAGCCGGAAAACTTCCGCCCCTCGCGTTCACCAATTCGCCAATGCGATCCGCGGCCTGATGATAAATTTCCTCACCGGGAATCTTCAACGATGCGACCGCACCATCGATCAACTCAACGCCGATGTCATCCATCGTGCCTGTCACGCTGTCATGACCCGCCACCGTGATGATGCCCGAGCTCTTTCTTTCGCTTGCAGCGGCATGATGTTTCTCAAATTGCTCAAGCGCCGCCTCAGGGATCTGGATGAAGTGGTTCACACCCGCGACAAAGAAATTTCCCACCGCAACCGCGCCCAAATAAAAGCACATCACCAGCGATTTCATCGTCCTCGGCGCCTGGGTATACGCAAATTCCAAGGCCACAATCGACACCATCACCTCCGCCGCCGTCAGCAAGGCAAAGGCAAGGATTTGCCATGAAATGTTGGGCCGCCCGCCGGCATCGATCCATTGCTGGATCTCCGCCACCAAAACGAATGATGTGGTCATGACGAAAAGGCCAATCCCGATCTTGCGCAGCGGCGTGAGCGACCACACGCGATCCATCCACGGATAAAGCCCGTGCGAAAAAATCGGAATGAACAACAAAACAAACACCGAGTTGAGCGCCTGCACCTGCGAGGGCAACCACTCGAATCCGAGAAACTGACGATCCATGTCCTGCGATTGGAAAATCCAGGTCGAGCCGGTCTGGTCGAACAAGGCCCAGAACATCGCCACAAAGACATACAAAGGCAGCAGCTTGAGCATCACACGGATGCCGCCACCTTTGAAGACCTCGCGCACAAATCCCATGCCCGCCGCCGGCACATGCACGAAGCGTTTGCGCCCGGCCCAAAACACCCATGTCGCCAAAGCCATCAAGACCCCCGGCACACCAAAGGCCCAATGCGGACCATACCACTCGAGCAACCAAGGCGTCAGCAACATCGACACAAAGGCACCGATGTTGATCGAAAAATAAAACCAATTGAAAACCCTTGGCAGCAAATGCGCGTTGCTGGCTCCAAACTGATCGCCCACATGCGCCGACACACAGGGCTTGATCCCACCCGACCCCAACGCGATCAGCCCTAGGCCAAGCATCAGCCAAACATAGGGATCACCCGTCAGCCCCATCGCCGCCAGTGCGGCATGACCCGCACAATACACCAGCGACAGCACCATGATCGTGCGGTACTTGCCGATCACCGCATCGGCGATCAAGGCCCCAAGCAAGGGCGTCAGATACACAGCACCATTGAAGAGATGCACCATCTCAGTCGCCTCGACCTCACTGATCCGCGCCCCTCCGGCATCCCCCATGTGATGAAGGTACTGCACCATGAACACCGCCAGCACCGCCTTCATTCCATAAAACGAAAACCTCTCGGCCGCTTCATTGCCAATGATGTGCCCCACTCCCGGCGGCATGCCCTCAAGGTCGGCAGGTGATTTGCGATAACTCATGCCCACATCCTCAATACCGACGAAATGATTCCAAGCCTTCTCTGCGGGAGAAGTTTCGATAAAACCACGCCGCCAACCTGCAGACTTGCAGGCAAGCATGTCATGAGGTAGCATCAGCCAATGGGAATCGCCGAGTTAATGGGTGAAATCCGGAAACTGCCGGACGACGAGTTGCTTGCACTTGCGGCGCAAGTGGACGCGGAGGCGGCGCGGGCGGTCGACACGAGGTTTACGGCGATGGTCAAGGAAGGCGACTTCGATGAACTCGCGGCAGAAGCATTGAAGGAACTGAAAGCGGGCAAATCCATCCCGCTGCATGAAGTCCTCGACGAGCACCGCATTTCGTAAGCAGTTCGGCGCATCGAGAGCGAAGGAATAATCGTCTGGTTTTTCATCGGTCGACATGATGCCTATGAGCGGCAGATTTAAAAAACGATCCGAACTCTTCATCTTCCGTCTTCAAGTCTTGCATCTTGCGTCTTCTGAACCCTTGCCACTTGAAACTTGAACCTCTAATTATTCTCCCATGACCCCCCAAAACCTCCAGCAATGGGCCGAGGAAGAAATCGAAGGCCTGCTGATGGCTTTGCCCGATGATGTTCGCGAGGCTGCCACTTCACTGCCTGTTTCGATGGAGGAAAAACCCGGCCAAGGCCCCTTCGACCATGAACTCGTGGGCGACGAACTCGGGCTTTTTGAAGGTCCGCCGGTCTACGAAGAAGCTGATCCCTCCGACCTCCCACGCATCCGCCTCTTTCTCGCCAACATTTGGGAATGGGCCGATCGCGATGAGCAGGACTTCCGCGATGAAGTCGGCACGACTTTTCTTCACGAGCTCGGCCACTACCTCGGCTGGGACGAAGATGAAGTCGCCGAGCGCGGGCTCGAGTGAGTCGGTTTATCGACCCACGATCCGGATCGCCTCGGGATACAAGCGGTGCTCGACCACCTGGATCCGCGCGTGCAGCGACTCGACGCTGTCTCCCGGCATCACCGGCACCTGCTCCTGCAAAATGATCGGACCGGTATCCATGCCCTCATCGACAAAATGCACGGTGCAACCGGTTTCGCTCACGCCCGCATCGAGCGCTTGCTTCCATGATTCAAGCCCGGGAAAAGCCGGCAACAGCGACGGATGAATGTTGAGAATCCTTTGCGGAAACGCATCGAGCAAAGGCCGCTTCACCAAACGCAAAAAGCCCGCAAGGCATACCAGCTCGACGCCCGCCGCCTTGAGCCTCTCGGCCGTTTCATGCTGCGCCTCATCGGGAAACCGCGTGGCATAACCTCGGCAATCAATCACACCGGTCTCAATCCCCCGCTGCTTCGCCCTCTCCAAAATGAAAGCATCCGGCTTGTCGGAAAGCACCAACGCGATCCGCGCATCAAGCTCCCCCGCATCGATCGCATCAAGGATCGCCTGCATGTTCGAACCCGACCCGGAACCAAGTACGCCCAACACCATGCCCATGGTGTAAATCGGATCACCCGACACGCAAAGCGTTTTTGATCATGTAAAATTTGATCCGCGATTCACGTCGGCGGCCGAGGTCCGAGGTGAGGCTGTAAACTATGGTAGCGAAAATTGACAGGAATGGGCGGCGAAGCCGGCGCCGAAGGCGGTGAGCCAGAGTGATTCGTTGTTGGGAGAGGTTTGCATTCTTTGCTCCAGCGCGAAGAGGACCGAGGGGCTGGACATGTTGCCGTGGCGGCGCAGGACTTCGCGGGTTTCGGTGAGTTGAAAGGGTGGCAGCGCGGATTCGATGGCCTCGATCACATCGCGGCCGCCGGAGTGGGCGATGATTTGGTCGGGCCTTTTCTCGAGTCTAGAGTAAAGCGTGGAGACCGCTTTGGCGGCGAGTTCGGGCACGCTGCGGTGGAGTTGGTTTTTGAGTTTTCCGGCGGAGTTTACGAAGCGGATTTTTTCGCGTTCGACTGGGACATGATGGGTGTCGAATCCATGGAAACTACGATAATCATCGTAGTTCGGATTGCCGGTGAGGATGGCGGCTGCGGCGCCATCGCCGAAGAGGCAGAGTGAAATAAGCACGCCGGGTTCGTCGTTGATGTAAAATGCGGCGGAGGAGACTTCGACGGCGACAACTGCAACGGTGTGCGAGGGGTTTGCAGCCAGGTATCCGTGGGCGGCGCGCAAAGTCGGGATGGCGGCACCGCAGCCGAGGCCGATGAGATCGCAGAGGTAGGCGTCGGGGCGCAGTCCGAGGGATTCCGCGATGTGGCTGGACGGGCCGGGGCAGAGGTAGCCGGTGCAGGTGCAAACAAAGAGGGCGTCAATTTTTTCCGCATGAAGGTCGGCCTTTGCAAGGGCCTTGGTGAGAGCCTCCGTGGCAAGGATGGGCGTGTGGGCTTCGAAGGATCGGTTGAGCTCTTCCGCGCCTTGGCCAAACACGGAGCCGAGATCGGCGGTGGTGAATTGGCGGGTGGCGATGCCTGAACTGCTATTGGTGAGGATTTTTTCCAAGAGCGAAACCGAGCGGGGCTTGAGTGTGCTGAAGTCCGGATGGGATTGGAGAGCCTGCCAGGTATCCGCTTGAGTGAATGTGTGCGGCGGAGTGGCGGTGGCGAGGGAGCGAAGATGCATTTTATCGAATGAGGCTGAGGATGGGCTTGAGCGGGGCGTGTTTGAGGAGAGGGCGCGCAAGCGGGTGGAAAAGCAGCGGGTGGATGAGCTTTGCGGACCTGAGGCGTTTTTCGAAGCGTGCGTGCAGTTGCTTTGCGATCTTTGCGCATGCTTCGTCCCATGTCATTTCGCCGAATGCGTAGGCGACGAGATGAGGCAGTGCGGTCTCGGCGGATTGGAAGGCCATGGTCATGCCATTACCGGTGAAGGGCGGGATGATCGCGTGTGAATCGCCGAGCGAGAGCATTCCCGGTGTTGTCGCTTGCAGGCCGAGCGCAAAGCCTGCGACAGCGGTGAACGATCCTTCACGCCACTCCGCAGTGGAGATGCGCCGAGCGAGTTCCGTGTTGCCGTTTTTTGACAAATACGCGGTCAGCAGCTCTTCGTGGCGTGCATCGATGTCGCGGCGCATGCGAAACAGGCCGCAGACATTCAACCAGCCGTTCTCGACCGATGTGACGCCGAGGTATCCGAGCGGCCCGCTGTGCATTTCAAGCTGTGCCATGGGGTTGATGCCGCGGACATGCGCCTTGAGGCCGATCCATTTGCCCTTCGCGGGTTTGCGCCCCGCAGTCCAGACTTCGCCAGGTGCCTTGGGGATCATTTGGCGTCGCGATTTGGTTTGTAAATTTACGCCGAGCGCGGTGGCTGATTTCTGGAGTCGATCGTCCAGCAAGTGTCGGGAGATCGCGAGTGCGGGTTCGGGCAGGATCTTGTCGCGCAGGTGATCATTTCCAGAAAACCATGCGACACTGCGGTGGTGTTTTGCGTCCATGAAGGCATCGGCGATCCCAAGCGCCTCCAATGTTTCGCGCGAGACACCGGAAATGAATTCGCCGCAGACGCGGTGGCGCGGGTAAGTGCCCGCCTCGTGGAGCGTGACATCCACGCCGTGTTTTCGCAGGGCAATGGCAAGAGAAAGACCGGTGAGGCCGCCTCCGTTGATGGTGATCGTTTCGCTCAAACGCGTGACGCTAACACACGAATCGCTCCCCGCCAGTCCGTCATTTCGCGAAAATGATAGCCGTGCTTTGCGAGTTCGAGGGTTTTGGCAAGCTCGCCGGGCGCGAAGCCTGCCTCGATACTCACCCGCATGTCATGTCGGGTAATCGGATGCACGAATGGTGCGGCGATTTTTCCCAGGAGCATTGGCAGTCGGGCTCGGAGCGGCTCGTTGATGATGATCGTTTGGAAGCTGCGAATCCACTTGCCAAGGGTTTCGAGTTGGGCGTCGGTGAAGTGGTGCAGGAATAGGTTGGCGATCAGGGTGCCGCCATGACTTGACGGCGCTTGTGAAAAAAGATCGCCTTCGATCCATTTTACCGAATGAGGGAGATGCGCAGGGCGCGGTGCGAGATCGTAAGCGGTGATTTCGAAATCCGGGCGTAGTTGAGAAATTTTTAAAATGAGCTGACCATCACCGGCGCCAATCTCGGTGATGTGGTTGGCGCGTTTGGGCATCACCGAGATGATCCAGCTTTCGTTGCCCATGAAGCGATTGATGCGACGGAGGTCGCGGCGTGAGCGCAGCGCGCCGGGATCATCGTGCGGCAGACGATCGAGCAGTTCCGGTGTAAGCTTGCGCACGATCGGAATCTAGCTGCGGTGGGCAGCGAAAGGAAGCGCTCAGATGTTGGGCTTCATGCCTGGTTGTGAGGTCCGCCAGCGCCGCGTGACAGTCAAATCACACACCGCCAATTGCAGCGCGCGGTTCCTTGGTTTCATCTTCAGGCATCATTTTGCGCCTCCTTTCGCACGGATGAATGACTTGCTGCCCGCAATGAGAATGCGAACCGGAGTCCACCGGTTTGCGTTCTCTTCACCAACACAGGAACCTGCCGCAGTTGCTGGTCCTCTGCCGCTCTCACGGGAGAGGCCTCCCCGGGTAAGGTGCATGGACTTTCGGCCCGTGCCGCCAGGCTCTACCCGATGCGTCTTTCGGTGACTGTTAGATTTCGCGTTTGCTCGCCCGCAGATACTGGGGCGCATAGCGCAGTGATGCGGGGGCGGCTTGCATGAGGGAGGGCAGGGTGCGTTCAAGTGGCCGCCACAGCCATGCGTGATTGGGGTTTTCGGGAAAGCCGAGCCGCACGCGCAGGGTTGCGGGAAGGAACTCGAAAGCCAGCGCGCGAAACACTGGCGACAGCGCGCGCATGGTCCACGGCGCATCGGGTTTCACCACCGCGCGCGCCACTTCGCCGCAAAGCGGATGCGAGCCGAGAAGGTCTCCCTGCATCATCTCGCTCCAATAAGTTTCGAACGCGCTCCATGTTTGCGGCAACGCATCGGGCGCGACGCCGAACACGATGCCGAAGCGCGCGTTTTCGCGAAGAAAGGCATTGAGTTCGTCGATGCTCAATGGTCCGACATAGCGCCGGTACATCGTCGCGCTTGCCATGACGAGTGTGGCCATCACCCAAAGCTGCGCACCGGGATCGAAGGCGGAATAGGCCTCGGGTGAAGTTCCCCGCACCGCACGATGCGCGCGCCCCACCGACTCTCGCACTCGATCAACCTCTTCCCCACTGCCAAAGGCGACGGCATAAACCGCATCAAGCGTGCGCCTTAAGCGGCCAATCGAATCACGCCGAAACTTGCTGTGCGCGGCCACGCCCATCGCGACTTGCGGATGTGCCGCTTGCAAGACCGCAGCCGCTGGGCCCGCCAGCAAGACCACGCGCTCGCGATTGATTCGCCACATCATCGAGTCGCGCGCAAACGGCTCGAATCCACCCGCGGCACTCATGGCGTGCGAAGCATTTCGTTTTTCAAAACCGTGTAGGCGGCAGTGAGTTGACGCGACACTTCCTTCCAATCAGCATCGGTCATTTTGCCATCGCGCCGTGCGTCGCGATAGACCATCGCGCGGGTGCGCAGCAGGGCGGATTCCATCGCTTCTTTTTCGCTGACTCCGTGGATAAATCCCGATAGCCGCGCGATGGTGCGGGCATACTGCGCGGGTGGCACATCGCGGCGGCGCTCCTGCCACCATTGCAGTTCCAATCGCGCCGCCTCACTGACATCGACTTCAATCCGCGTCGCTTGCTTCACGATGCGGTAGTACGACTCGAGTTGGCCGATGCAGCGCGGATCGTTGGTCTCGTGGCGGAAGTACATCGCCGCGATCGCCGCATGCGTGGATAGCCGCGCGCCGTCCCACCATGAGAATCCATATTGACCGCAGGAAACTTGCATTGTCTGGCCGATCAAGCGCAGCCATCGGCCATCGTAATAGCTCCGCCACATCGCGGATTCCAAACGGCCCATTTGCTGCGGATCAAAACCTTGCGGATCCGGACGCGCGATGCGGTCCTGCGCGAACACCAGCACAAGCCCTGCGGCCAAGGCCAAAAAACCGATGCGGCAGAGGGATTTGATGCGCGTGGCCATGGCATTCACATCAATCTCGCGCCAGCTTCCGCGAGTTCCGAACGCTCGCCGCGGTTGAGCGCGACATGCGCGACGAAGTCCTGGCCCTTGAGCCGGTTGCGCGTGTAAACGAGACCGTTGCTGCGACTGTCGACATAGGGATTGTCGATCTGCGCCGGGTCGCCGACGAGCACGAGCTTTGAGTCGCGCGACATGCGGGTGACGATCGTCTTGGCTTCCTGCGGCGTGAGTTGCTGCGCTTCGTCGAGGATGAAAAAGCGGTTTGGGATTGAACGGCCACGAATGTAGCAGAGCGCTTCAATTTCAAGAATGCCCTGCTCCATCAAAATTTCGTAAGGCTTCTTCACGCCAGCGGGATTGGGATTCGCATTCGGCTTCTGCTGCTTGCGGCGCGGACCGAGCGGCGTGCTTGGGCGCATGAGCAGATCGAGCGCGTCGTGGATCGGCTGCAACCAAGGACGCATTTTTTCATCGAGCGATCCGGGGAGGAAGCCAAGCTGCTCACCCATCGCCACCACCGGGCGGCTCACGGTGATGCCGTTGTAGCGGCGGTTGAACATTTCGTGAAGCCCGGCCGCGACTGCGACGAGCGTCTTGCCGGTACCGGCGTGACCATAACAAGTCACGAGTGAAATCTCCGGGTTGAGCAACGCGTCGATGAGACAGCGCTGGCCGAGGTTGAGCGGCTTGAGCGACTGACCATCGGGGATCTTGAGCGCCTCGGGGAAATTGAGCCGTACGAATCTGCCATCGGCCACACGGCGTGCGGGCATGGTTTGCTTTTCACAAACCCCGAGCAGCACATACTCGTTTACAACCACACCGGTGCAACGCTCCTCGTCGAGCACGATCTCGCCCGCGCTCGCGAAGCGCTGCAGCTCGCTGGGGTCGACCTCAATACGATGAACCTCGTAGTTCGACACCTCGCGCACATCGACCTTGTCGTTGAGGTAATCCTGACACTCGATGCCGACCGCGCGGGCCTTGAGCTGCATGTTGATGTCCTTGGTGACGAGCACCACCGGCGCCGAGTTGTGCTGCATCAACAGCAAGCAGGCGGCGAGAATGCGGTGATCAACGCGCTCGCGGTCGGGAAAGATGCGGTGAAAAAGGTTGAGCTGCTCGGAGTTCTTCGGGCAGATCGCCGGATCGTAGATCACCATGCGCACCGTGCCGCCGAAGGGCGTGGCAACACCGCGCGTGACTCTCTCCGAACAGGAAAACATCTCGGTGAGCCTGCGGTGCACGCGACGCGCGTTGGCCCCGCGCTCGGTCTGCTCGGACTTGAATTTGTCGAGCTCCGCCAACACATCCACCGGAATGCAAAGGTGGTTCTCCTTGAAGCGCTCGAGCGATGCCGGATCATGCAGCAGCACATTGGTGTCGAGCACATAGTTTTTGACGATCTGCGAGGGGGCGGTGAGACCGAAATCCTCGGGCTGGGAAAGTTTGGAAGAATTGCGCCGCGGTTTTTTCAGGCGATCCAACGCATGGGGTTCCTCAAACAGGGCACATTGCGATTCTTGTTCGGCTTGATTGATCATGGATATGGGAATGAGGGGATATGAACCTCGGTGGAGCGCGAAACATCGGCGACCAGCCCACAGACAGCATGCATGGTGCCAAAACAACCGATCAAACTTCCACCTGTTTTAATCAAGATACCATGACTATCGCGATATCCTTCGGAATGACAATCGCAATCTTGGCGAAAGCGGCGTGAAATTTGTAGAAGAAGCAAAACGACAAGATTCCAGACACAAGAGAAGAGTGGATAAGCCGGCAACGGTTGGCGGCCGTTTAGGTCGCTGCTTCATCATCGACCTTAGACTTTCGACTTTAAGACCTTCGACCCTCTTCGCTGTTGAATGTTGATCCATCCATTGCGTGTCGGCTTGACGCCTCGCTAGACGCGCGGCATTTTTCGCGGGAAATGAAGTTTTTGAAGCTCACCACCACCTGGGCCGCTCCATGTTTATTGGCGATCATCGCCCTGAGTTCCTGCGGCCCCTCAGGCCCCGCCCGCTCCGGCTACATGGCTGGGGTCGGCCCGATCAAAAAGCAGGCCAGCAATGGCCCGCACCATCCGCCGCCGGCGATCCCGGACGATATTTCGTACTGGGACGGAGATGGCGTGCAGGGCAGCCCGCTCATCAAGATCAACCGCAGTCAGCAAAAGGCCTTTTTTTACAAGGGCGGCGTGCTGGTCGGCGTGTCGCGAATCTCAAGCGGCAATGAGGATCACGCCACCCCGCCGGGCAACTACAAGATCACGCAAAAGAGCAAGGATCACAAATCCTCGCTCTACGGTGTCTTCAAGGACAAGCAGACGGGCATGACGATCAATGACAATGTCGACATCCGTGTCGACAAGATCCCGCCCGGCGCAGTCTACTACCCTGCGCCGATGCCGAATTTCATGCGTTTCTCCGGCGGCATCGGCATGCACACCGGCTACCTGCCCGGATATGCCGCCTCGCACGGCTGCATTCGCATGCCCCACCACATGTCCGAGAAATTTTTCGAAAATGTTTCAGTAGGTACCCCGGTGATCGTTGAATAAACTTGGAGCTGTCGTCGTCGAATTCCCCATGCTACCAGACCCAAAAGCACAAATTGAGGTCAGCCCTGCTGATGTCGCGAGCTGGATCCAACTTCCGCCACATGAGCGCCCGCGCCTGATCGATTGCCGGGAGCGCGAGGAGCTCGAAATTTGCCAGATCGTCGGCAACGAGTGGTTCCCGCTCAGCACGCTGGCCGAGACCCTCGATGGCCTCACCTCCGATACCGAGCGCGGCATCGTGGTGTATTGCCATCACGGCATGCGTTCGCAGCGCGCAGCAATGTTCCTGCGCTCGCGCGGCGTGGAAAACACTTTCTCGATGGCTGGCGGCATCGAGGCATGGACGGATCAAATCGATCCGTCGCTGAAGCGTTATTGATCAATTTTTGCACCTGCCCTAAACTCCATCCCGCCGCAGGCTTTCCGACAGCCAAGCGCGGTAAGGTACGGCGACGGCATCGGGTCGGATTGCGACGATTTCAGGCACCTCGTAGGGGTGGGCCTCAGAAAGAGCTTTTTCGAAATCAGGCCATGCCTCGGCGCTGGTTTTGAAGAGCGCCAGCACCTCGGGGGCTGATTCCACCTTGCCCTGCCAATGGTAGATCGATTCGGCGCCGGGCAGCAGATTCACGCAGGCCGCCAGTTGCCTTTCCACCAGAAGTGTGCCAATCTGTCGCGCCGAACCGATGTCGGGGAAGCTGCACAGCACGAGTCGGACGCTTTCCATGCCTCCTCTGAACACCGAAAATCACCCTCTGGCAAACTTTCCGTGAAATCGCGCTTCATCCAAAAACTCATGACCCGGCTGGACCGCGTCGAGCACGGCGAGGTCCAGCAGATCGTCACGCGCCTGGCGCGCGAGAACAGCTTTTTGGAAAATGTCTTCGAGGCGATGCAGGAGGGGGTGATCCTGCTCGATATCGACGGGGTGATCGGATTTGTGAATGGCGCGGCCGGGCGCTTGCTCGGGATCGACCCCGAAGCATCGATCGGTGAGCGGCTTTCGGCAAAAGTGCGGGGGCTCGATTGGTCGACGCTCGGCAGGCCGGGCCGCACGGTGAGCCGCGACCTGGAGGTTTTTTACCCGGAGCATCGGTTTTTGAATTTCTACCTCGCCCCGATCGACGACCTCGATCCGCTCGACCCCGCCGGTTATGTGATGCTGTTTCGCGACCTCACCAGCACCCGCGCCGAGGCCGAGGAAATCCTCGAGTCCGAACGCCACAATGCCCTCACGCTGCTCGCCGCGGGCGTCGCCCACGAAATTGGCAACCCGCTCAACTCGATCGGCATCCACCTGCAATTGATCGACCGCAAGCTGCGCCAACTGCCGCCGAAAGAGCGTCAGGCCTTCGACAACAGCCTCGCCACCGCCCGCGATGAAATCCGCCGGCTCGACACGATCCTCAAGCAGTTCCTCAGCGCCATCCGCCCGACCATCCCCAAGCGCGAGCGCCACGACCTCCACCGCATCCTGCACGACACGCTTGAGCTCTTGCACACCGAGCTCGAGTCACGCTCGATCCCGGTCGAGCTCGACCTCGCACCCTCGATGCCGCACATGATGGTCGACGCGGGGCAATTCCAGCAGGTTTTCCACAACCTCATCCGCAATGCCTATCAGGCACTGCCCGGCGACGGCGGTAAGATCACCGTGCGCACCGGCTTCAACGATTACGAAACGGTGATCTCGATCGAGGACAACGGCACCGGCATCTCGCCCGAGCACATGGGCACTCTGTTCGAGCCGTACCGCACGACCAAGTCCTCGGGCAATGGCCTCGGACTGCTGATCGTGCGGCGCATCGTGCGCGAACATGGCGGCGAAATTTCCATCGAAAGCGAAGAGCACAAAGGCACCCGCATCATCATCCGCCTGCCGCGCGGCGAACGCCCGGTGCGCCTGCTTGGATCATCCGAACCGGTGATCGACCTCAACTAGCCGCGAAGTTTCCCACCCCATTTCCCCATGCTGCCCACCCTGCTGATTGTCGACGACGAACGCGCCACCCGCGAGGGCTTGCGCAGTGCGTTGGAGGAGGAATTCGACATCTACACCGCCGCCAACGCGAGCGAGGCGGCCAAGATTTTGAAAAGCGAGCCGATCCAGCTCCTGCTCACCGACCTGCGCCTTGGTGGCGACTCTGGCATGCAGGTGCTCGACACCGCGCTCGCGCTGCCCGACCCGCCACTCGCACTGATGATGACCGCCTACGGCTCGGTCGACACCGCCGTCGAGGCGATGCGCCACGGTGCCTGGCATTTCGTCACCAAACCGCTCAACCTCGACGAGGTCGAGATGCTCCTCAAGCGCGCGCTCCGCAGCCGCAACCTCGAGACGGAAAACAAACAGCTCACCCAGCAGGTCGCGAAGTCCCACAAGCTCGACCGCCTCATCGGCAAATCGCTCGAGATCCAAAAAGTTTCCGAGCTCATCCAACAAGTTTCCCCCACCCGCGCCACCGTACTCATTGAAGGCGAGTCCGGCACCGGCAAGGAAGTCGTCGCCCACCTGATCCACCACCTTTCCGGTCGCCCGGCCTCGAAGATGGTCACGGTCCACTGCGCCGCCCTCTCGCCACAGCTCCTCGAAAGCGAGCTCTTCGGCCACGAAAAAGGTGCCTTCACCGGCGCCGCCCAACGCCGCATCGGGCGCTTCGAGCAAGCCGACGGCGGCACGATCTTCCTCGACGAAATCGGCGAAATCGACGCCGCCACCCAGATCAAGCTGCTGCGCATCCTCTCCGAACGCAGCCTCGAACGCGTCGGCTCCAACACGCCCGTGAAGGTCGATGTCCGCGTCATCGCCGCCACCAACCGCAACCTGCGCGAGATGGTCGACGCCGGCACCTTCCGCGAAGACCTCTACTTCCGCCTCAATGTGGTCAAAATCGAAATGCCACCCCTGCGCCGCCGCCGCGAGGACATCGTCCTGCTGGCCAACAGCTTTCTCGCCGAGTTTGCCAACGAAAACCAACGCCCACTCAAGCCGCTCACCGACGAGGCGCTCAAGCTCCTGCTCGCCTACCCGTGGCCGGGAAATGTCCGCGAACTGCGCACCGCCATCGAGCACGGCGTCGTGATGAGCAACGACCCGCAAATCGACACCCGCCACCTCCCGGGCTTCCTCCTTGAACCAGCCCCACCCGCCAAGACAGCCGCATCTTCCAAAAACCCCCTTGATGATCCGGCCGAAATGAATTTGCATGTGCTCGAAACCAATGCCATCCGCTCCGCTCTCGCCGCCTCCGCCGGCAACCGGACTCACGCGGCGGAACTCCTCGGTCTCAGCCGCAGAACACTGCAAAGGAAACTAAAGGAACTCGACATCTGATCCCACCCCATCACTCCACCCTACCATGCCTCTCGATCTCCGACATTTCATCGCCGGCACCCTCATCCGGCGCAGCCTGTTTTTCATCATCCTCATCATCCTCACACTCGGCAACCTCTTCACGCTCTTCCGTGGCCTCAACTCGCCTCAAGCCATGGACCAGGCGCAGATCGCACGCGAAATCGCCCGTGGCAACGGCTTCGCCACCAAGATGATCCGCCCCGTCGCCTACTATCAGGCCGAAAAAACCGCACGCCGCGATGTCCCGCTCCAAGGCTTTCAGGACACCTACCACTCGCCGCTCAACCCATTGCTCAACGCCGCCGTGCTCAAGCTCATCGGGGCCGACAAACCGGACTCATGGCAAATGAGCGACAACGAAATGGTCTATCCGCTCGACCGCGTCATCGCCACCGTTTGCACGCTCTTCTTCCTCATCGCCATCGGCGTGAACTACCTGCTTATCAGTCGCATCTTCGACCCCAAGATCGCGGGCGTCTGCGCCATCCTGATGCTGTTCTGCGAAGTGTTTTGGAACTACTCGCTCAGCGGTCTGCCGCAAATGCTCATGCTGCTGCTGTTTTCCTGCGGCCTCTACTTTGCCTACCGCGCCACCGAGGACTCGACCGAGGGCCGCATTGCCATGACTCCTGCCATCGTCGCCGGCATCTTCTTCAGCCTGTTGGCGCTGACCCATTGGATGACGGTGTGGATCTCGCTTGGCTATATCCTCTACGCCGCCATCGCCTTCCGCCCGCGCGGCATCGTCGGCATTTCCATCCTCGGCCTTCTGCTGGTCGTCGGCATTGGGCCGATGCTACGCAACCTCGACATCACAGGCTCACCTTTCGGCACCGCCTTCCTCACGCTTTACAACGGCCTTGGCAACGGCACCGAGACGACGGTGATGCGCAATTCCGACCTTGATGCCGAGCCGCTCGAACTCGATGGCCTCATTGCCAAGGTCCTGCGCACCACCCTCACGCAGGCCACAGACATTATACCACTGCTGGCCGGCATCGTGGTCGCCCCGCTGTTTTTCCTCGCACTGCTCCACCCCTTCAAACGCAAATCCATCGCCAACTTCCGCTGGGCCATCCTGCTGATGTGGATCTCGACGGCCTTTGGCCTCGCCTTCTTTGGCGTCACCACCAAGCCGCTCGACCCCAACCAACTCCATCTGCTCTTTGCGCCGATCATGACGGCCTACGGGCTGGCCTTCATCTCGATCCTATGGACGCGCCTCGATTTCGTCGGCTCGACGCCAATGCTGCAAAATGTCCATCACTTCGTCATCGTTGGCATATGCGCCCTGCCCCTTGTGCTTGCACTGCCTTCAAAGGTGCGTGTCGGCATGCACCTGAGCAACCGTGGCGGCGTGCCCAATTGGCCGCCCTACTACGCACCCGCCCTCAACAACAAAAAAGGAGTCAAAGGCTTTACCACGCCGAAGCAAGTGGTGTTCTCGGATCAACCCTGGGCCGTCGCATGGTACGCGGATCGCATCAGCGTCTGGCTGCCACCCAGCCGCGAAGGATTCCAAAAACTCGAGACCATCGCAAACGACCTCCAGACGCCGGTGGCCGGGATTCTCATTTCACCCTCATCGCACGGCTCGGGCCCAGTTTCCGAAGTGGCAAACCTTTACAAGGATTTCACCTCGCTGGTGCTCGATGGCCGCGTGATCATGGCCACTTATCCGCCCGGCATCCCGATCAACGACAAGAACACCCGAATTCAGGACATCACCCGGCGCTACCCCTACCGCCAGTCGCTCGTCGGCATGGACATGATTTACTATAGCGAAAAGGCCATCCAACAGGACGACGAAACCAACCCTTGATCAAATCATGGCCCGCCGAAAAACCAGCCCCGATGACGGGCAATCGGAACCTTCTTTCGAAGACGCCCTCGCGGGGCTTGAGTCGATCGTCGAGGCCATGGAACACGAAAACCTGCCCCTCGAAGATCTCGTTTCGCAATACGAAAAAGGAGCAGCCTTGCTCAAACGCTGTGAATCGATCCTTGATTCCGCGCGCGAACGCATCGAGCTGATCACCCTGCGCAACGACTCCACCGAATCACCCGCCAAAACCGGCAGCCAAGCCGGCGCTCCTTCCCAGTCCGAATCACCGGACGCCACCCACGACGATGACATCCGCCTCTTCTAAGCCCCCCGCCCTCGGCCCGCTCCTTCAGGCAATCCAGTCACCCGAAGATGTCAAAAAAATCGCCGATGCGGAGCTGCCGGATTTGGCGGCGGAGATCCGGCACTCGCTCATCACCTCGCTATCGCAAACCGGCGGCCACCTCGGCCCGAACCTTGGTGTCGTCGAGTTGAGCATCGCGCTGCATCGCGTGTTTTCCACGCCCAAGGATAAATTTGTCTTCGATGTCGCCCACCAAGGCTATGTCCACAAGATGCTCACCGGCCGCGCCGACCGCATCCATACGATCCGCACCTACAAAGGCCTCAACGGGTTCCTCCTGCGTTCGGAGTCGGAGCACGACGCGTATGGCGCGGGCCATGCCGGTACTGCGCTTTCGGCCGCGCTTGGCATGGCCGCCGCGCGCGATCTTGCCGGCCGCGACAACCATGTGGTCGCTGTCGCCGGTGATGCGGCCTTCACTTGTGGCCCGACGCTTGAGGCACTCAACAACATCGCCGAGACAACCCGCAAGTTCATCGTGGTGCTCAACGACAACGAGTGGTCGATCGACAAAAATGTCGGTGCCATCGCCCGTTATTTCAACGCGCTCCAAACCCATCACACCTACGCATCGGTGCGCGCCAAGGCCGCTGAGTTCGTCGAAAAAATCGCCGGCAAAACCGCACGCAGCCTCGCCCACCGCATGGAGGAAGGCGCAAAAAACCTGCTGTTTCCCAATGTGCTCTTCGAGAAATTCGGCCTGCGCTACTTCGGCCCGATCGATGGTCACGACATCCCGCTGCTGGTCCGTACCTTCGAACACCTCAAGACACTCAACGAACCGGTCGTCCTTCACATCATCACCGAAAAAGGCCGCGGCTACCAACCCGCTCTCGACAACCCCGGGAAATTTCACGGCCTCGGCACCTATCAGATCGACGATGGATCCACCGCCGCCGTCAACACACCGACCTGCTCGGACCTCTTCGGCCGCACCGTCACCGACATCGCAAAAAATGATCCGAAGCTCGTCGCGATCACCGCAGCGATGCCCGGCGGCACGAAGCTCGAGATCTTCAAAAAAGAAATCCCCGAACGCTACCACGATGTCGGCATCGCCGAGGAGCACGCCGCGCTTTTCGCCTGCGGCCTCGCCACCGAAGGCTTTCGCCCTTTCCTCGCGATTTACTCGACCTTCATGCAGCGCGCCTACGACATGATCATCCACGACATCGCGCTGCAAAACCTGCCGGTGCGACTCTGCATGGATCGCGGCGGCCTCTCCGGCGATGATGGCCCGACACACCACGGGCTTTTCGACATCGGCTACCTCCGTCACATCCCCGGCCTCGTGCACATGCAGCCGAAGGATGAAAATGAATTTGTCGACATGCTTCACACGATGGCCGCCTACGACAAAGGCCCGTCGGCGATCCGCTACCCGCGCGGCCCGATCCGCGGCACAGCGGTGAAGGAACAACGGCAACTTCTCGAAATCGGCAAGGCCGAGGTCGTCGCAGATGGCACGGATGTCGCGCTCATCGGACTTGGCACAATGTTTGAAATGGCTGAGCGCGCCAAGGAAATGCTCGAGGCCCAAGGGCTCTCGGTCGCGCTCATCAACCCGCGCTTCATCAAGCCGCTTGATACCGAAGTGCTCGAGACCTACGCGCGCAAGTGCCGCGTGCTTTGCACCTTCGAGGACCATGTGATGCTTCACGGTTTCGGCGCCGCCGTCATCGATCACCTCCACGACGCGGGCATCCACACGCCGGTCGAGCGCATCGCATGGCCCGATGAATTCATCGAGCACGGCAAGCCCGACACGCTTCGCGCACTTCACGGCCTCAGCGCCGAAGTCGCCACCAGCAAGGTGCTCACTCGCCTCGCTTGAAATAAAAAATTCCAAGCGCAAGCCATGTCCGCCAAAGCCACATGGAAAGTCAGCGCGGCGGTCATGGCCAGCCGGGTGCTCGGTCTGCTCCGCGAAATGTTGTTTGCCGGCCTCTTCGGTGGTAGCCGCTGGATGGATTGCTTCTACCTCGCCTTCCGCGTGCCAAACCTCCTACGCGATCTGTTTGCCGAAGGCGCGCTCTCGCAGGCATTCGTCACCACCTTTTCCAAGAAACTCAAATCGGAAGGCGAAGCCTCAGCATGGGAGCTCGCCAACAAGGTGATGACGCTCGCCGCCGTTGCCATGGGTGTGATCACGCTCCTCGGCGTTGCCGCAGCACCATGGATCGTCGAGTTTCTCACCTCGCTCTCGCGCTCGGGCTCAACCGCGCGCGATTACAACCCGGAGGAAATCGCGCTCACCATCACGATGGTCCGCGTGATGTACCCCTTCATCCTGCTGGTCTCACTCGCCGCGCTGGTGATGGGCATGCTCAACGCACGCAATGTCTTTGGCATGCCGGCGCTGTCCTCGTGTTTTTTCAACCTCGGCTCGATGATCGGTGGCGCGGCGATCGGTTGGTGGATGGATCCGACATGGGGAAAACAAAGCCTCGTTGGATTTTCAATCGGCGTGGTGATTGGCGGCATGGCGCAGTTGGTCTGCCAATTTCCCGCACTGCGCCGCGTAGGCTACCACTTCGTCGCCGACTTCCGCTGGAATGACTCCGGCGTGCGCCAAATCCTCAAGCTCATGGGCCCGGCGGTGATCGCCTCATCAGTCGTGCAAGTGAATGTGGTGATCAACTCGATGTTTGCCTACGGCGTCGGCGAAGGCGCGGTGAGCTGGCTCAGCTATGCCTTCCGCCTCATGCAACTGCCGATCGGCGTGTTCGGTGTCGCGGTCGCAACAGTGACGCTGCCCGCGCTCTCACGCGCTGCAACCAATGGCGTGACCGATGATTTCAGAAGCACGCTGTCAAAAGGCCTGCGCCTCGTCGCGTTTCTCGTGCTGCCCTCGTCGCTGGGACTCATCCTGTTAGCCGAGCCCATCGTGAGCATGCTCTACGAGCGTGGGGCATTCGACGCGCAGGACCGCTTGCAGACCGCCGCCGCGCTGCGCGCTTATGCCTACGGCCTGCTCGGCTACGCATGGCTCAAGGTGCTGCAACCGGCCTTCTATGCCGTCGACAAACGCTGGCTGCCGATGATGGTCAGCATCCTCGCGCTGGTGATCAACCTCGCCTTCAACTGGTTCTTCGTCTTTGTGATGCGCTGGGGCCATGAGTCGCTCGCTCTCACCACGAGCATTTCCGCGACGGTGAATTTCCTCATCCTCTTCATCGCCATGCGTCGCTTCGCTGGCGACATCGGCGGTGGCGAGCTGATCTCACTGCTCGGCAAACTCTCGATTGCGGCCATCGCGATGTCGCTCGTCTGCATCGCTGCCAACCACTGGCTCTTCCCCGATCCCGGCAAGCTCTCGATGTGGCACCGCGCGTTCTGGCTCATGCTCACCATCGGCGCCGCACAACTCGCCTATTTTTCCATCGCCAGCCTCATGAAAGTTGCCGAAGCAAAAGAAGCCATAGCCATGGTGATGCGCAAACTCCGCGGGTGAGATGCGAACAATCAATGACCATTTCTTTCAGAAAAGATTTACCGCCGAGGCGCAAAGGTCGCAAAGGGACGCGGAAAAGAAATTGAAAAGCGTGGGTCGAAAATGAATCCGCCCCTTCTTCCTCTTCTCTTGAAACTGAAAGCTTGAACCTTGAAACTTTATTCCTTTTTCACCGGCACGACCAAGGTCGGCACCACTGCCTTGCGCAGCATGCCTTCGGCCACGCTACCAAGCAGGAGCGCCGCGATCGCGCCATGACCGTGCGAACCGAGTACGACAAGATCCGCATGCTTGTCCTTCACATGATCAAGCAAGGCCGATAGCGCGCCACCCTCGGCAATTTGCGAAACCGCATTCGGCACATCCTTGTGCACGGTCTCGAGCAACTCGCCGAGCTTGATCACCGCCCGGCGCTTGGCCTCCTCGTGATAGGCATGCAACGCGGGAAATTCATCGGGCGTGAAACCATAGGCCGTGTAGCTGGGCTCGGGCTCAACCACATGAAACAGGCACAAATGGGCACCCAGCGCTTTGGCAAGCGTGGCACCCATGGCAACCACCCGTTGGGTGGCATCGGAAAAATCAACAGCGACTACAATCGTTTTCATGGCATTCTCAACAAAGCACCGCACTTGGCGCCGCGCAATCACGCAATCCGCGCACACGCATCCAATCCGGATTTGGCAAAGCCCGCTTCATCGTCTCCAATAAGCCCGCCATGATCCGATTCCTCCATACCCGCATTCGCGTGCGCGACCTCGACCGCTCAGTTGCCTTCTATCAAAAGCTCGGCTACACGCCCGGCGAAATGAAAGACTCACCACAAGGCAACCGCCTCGCCTTCCTCGAGCTGCCCGGCAATGATGTCTTTCTCGAACTCTGCCACTCGCCCGAATACACCGCCACCTGCCCCGAGGACCTCATGCACACCGCCCTCGGCGTGCCCGACATCATCGCCTACTGCGACCAACTCGAAAAAGCCGGCATCGAAATCTGGCCCTCCGGCTGGCGCGAAAAATTCTCCTCCGGCGGCCGCAAAATGGCCTTCGTCACCGACCCCGACGGCTACGAAGTGGAAATCCTCGAGCGTTGAGAGCAACAAGTGATTGGTGATTCGTGATTGGTTAATTAAGGGATAAAGAAGAAGCCGCATCTTCTCTTGATTCTTGAATCTTGATGTCTTGCGTCTTCCACCCCCCTCAGTGAAACGAGCGAAATTCCTCGCGCGGAGTTCTTCCGGTTAGTTTCTTGAAGGTCTTGGCAAAGTGAAACTCGTCGTGAAAGCCAAGCAGATCGGCGAGTTCCTTGTTGGTGAATGGATGGCGCGCAAGCAACTGCCTTGCTCTTTCGATGCGCCTTTCCAAAGCATAACGCGCAGGCGGCTTGCCAATCAACTGGGTGAACTTTTTGCGAAAACTTTCATAACCCATGCCGCAGGCGCTGGCCAAGGCCTCGAGTGAGGGACCATCCGCCGCGCCAGAGTCGCGCTCCAACAGATCCAAGGCCCGCAGCAACCACTCGGGCCGCGCAGTCGCTGCACCCGCACCATGCGTCGCACCCGCCGCAGGCATCACGCGCGCGAGAACAGCTTGCCATTGCGCCACTGTCTCGCGCATCGATTTTCCTGGCCGGTTCATCTGCGAAAAAAATTCCTGCATCACCGCAAGCCCCTTGCTCGGCGGCTGCCATTTGAAAACCGGTCGCCGCACATCAAAAATTCCAGCACTACGCCAGACCTCAAACACCGGCCCGTTGAAGCATACATACAATTCGTTCCAAACACCACCGGGGGGGGGACCATACGAATGCGCCAGCTCTGGAAACACCACGATCACATCACCGGCGCGCACCGGCACATCCGTGCCACGCTCGTCGTGATAGCTCCCGGAGCCTCCCACCAGATACACAATCGCCCATTGACCAAAGGTTCGCGGCTGATCCCGACGAATTCCGCGCGATCCGAATATTGTGCCGCAATAGCTTATTTCACCGATTTCTGAGGGTCCCCGCCCGCGCATGAGTGAGGTTTTCCAGGTATCCACCCTAGGCAGCTTCATACCAAATTTTACATAAACAATACCATTCCGTCTATTTCTTTTTCCGGCCTTTTCAGGCACATTGTTCACCTATGCAAGCACTCGCATCGCCACCAAGCAGCGCTATCACCACCCGCAAGCTTACCTCCATCGGCCATGAGTTGGAGCTCGATGAGAACTCCTTCGGCTGGCTCGAAGATTCTTCTTCCATCCGTGGCGACGCCGCCGCCCTGCAACAACGCATGGACGAAAACGGCTATCTCTACATCAAAGGATTTTTTAATCGCGACATCATCCTCGAAGCCCGCCAAGTGCTGCTCGCAACGCTCGAGAAGGACGGCATTTTCGAGCCTGGCGAGCCACTGATCGATGGCATCCTCAAGCAAGGCGTTAACCCGCAATTCAACACCACCGCATGGCGCGACCAACCAAGCCTCAACCGCGTGGTCTTCGGCCCCGAGGTGCATGACTTCTACTCGCGCTTCCTCGGTGGCACGATCCGCCACTTCGATTACATCTGGCTGCGCACGATGGGCTGCGGTCACGGCACACCTCCACACTGCGACATCGTTTACATGGGCCGCGGCACGCATCGCCTCTACACCGCGTGGATCCCATACGGCGAAGTCCCGCTCGAAGTCGGCGGCCTCATGATCCTCGAAAAATCGCACCTGCAAGCCGAGCGCATCCGCCACTACCTCGAGTCGGATGTCGATACGACCTGCACCAACATCCCCGGCCACGATGGCTGGAAAAAAGGCGGCGCACTCACCAACAATCCGGTCTCGCTGCGCAAAAAGTTCGGCGGACGCTGGCTCACTTCGGAGTTCCAACCCGGCGACCTGCTCACCTTCCGCATGGACACGATCCACGGCAGCATCGACAACACCACCCAACGCATCCGCCTCTCCACCGACACGCGTTATCAACGCTCGGACGAACCAGTCGATGAACGCTGGGTCGGCGAAAATCCGATCGGCCACGGCCCAGATGCAAAAATTGGCCGCATTTGCTGAGCAAAGCGAAGCCCCATCACTCCCCGCCAATCCACGATGCGATGGCATCGTCGATGGCGAGGGATTGGCGCTGGCGGTCGATGAAATAACTGATCTCCGAATAGCCTGCCGCTTGCAGCTTGCGCATGGCCGTGAGGTAGCCATCGCCGACGCGTTCGGGCACATGAGCATCGGCGCCGAGCACCACCGGGATTTCGCGCTCGCACATCATCGCAAGTTGCGCGGGCGAAGGATTCATTTCCGGCAAGGCCTTTTGCACGCCGCTGGTGTTGAGCTCCATCGCAACGCCGGTGGCGGCGATGCGGTCGAGCGCGCGGGCGATGATCGTCCGCATGCGTTCAAAATCCCAATCGGCAGGCGATTCGTTTTTGATCAGATCCGGATGCGCGAGCGTGTCGAAAAGCCCGCTCTCCGCCGATAGCGCGAGGTGCTCGTAATAAAGCTCCTGATAGCTGAACACATCGCCGGTGTAGAAAAGTTTGCGATAGTCGCTCACTTGATAATGCACCGATCCCAGCACATGGCTTAGCGGCGCACGCGCGTGAAGTTCCCTGAGCCACAGCTCAACGCCCGGATAAAAATCGCTCTCGATGCCAAGCCGCACATCAAGCCTCCCGGCAAAGCGCGCACGCGTGCCGTGAATCATCGCCACATAGTCGTCGAACTCCGAAGGATCCATCCGCACCGATGCGGAAAAACCATTCGGCAAAGGACAATGACAAGTGAAAGTGATGCCCTTGAAGCCTTTTTCCAAGGCGACCTCCGCATACTCATCCGGCTCGCCCAAAGCATGCTTGCACAGCGGTGTGTGACAGTGGGATTCGTATAAAAGCGGAGTTTTCAAAGGTGCGGATTCAAAAAGGCTGTCATTGGTTTGCTATCCTACGGTCACGGGCACAATCGCCATGGTATCATTGCCAAAGATATCGATGACCTTTACCGCAACCATGTAACGACCGGGCTGGTCGTAGGTGTGCGATGCGGTGATGAGTTCAAGGGCACGATCCTTGCGGGTGCGGAAGCTCTGCCACTGGTTCTCGAAAATGTAGGCTCCGGTCCAGCGTTCTTCGAAATTTTCAGGGATTAAGGATAATTCGCTTCGATCACCTGTGATTCCCGCTCCTTTCTCCACCAAGATGATTTCCTTGCGGCTCTCGTAATGAAAATCCACGGCCCAGTAGTCCACCCAATCCGTCCAATTCTTGGTGAGGGCATCACGGGTGACGACTCCCTTCTTATCCTTGCTTACCTTGTAGAGTGTGCCCGCATCGCAGACCACCTCGCTCTTGCCTTCCTTGAGGCCGTGGGCGAGCTCATCGGCGATGCCTTGGCTGTAGTGGACGGAGAAATCGCTGAGCTCGATGGAAATGGTGAGCTTGTTCTTCGCATCGTAGCGCGGATTGGCTTCCACGTAGGCCACATCGGAAAAGCGCACTTGGCCCTTGTCCACGGCGCGTTTGTCGAAGACTTCCGGCGGGATGATTTTGGGCGCGATGTCGATGCCTTTGGCCTTGGCCTCCGCAAGCACCGCCGGGAAGAGGCCCATCTCGAACTCGAAGGCAAGAATGTCCGCCCGGCTTGCGCCGCGCTTGAGGCACTCGGTGATGACTTCATAGACGAACACACGACCCACGGGCAGATTGATCGGGCCGATGGCGACGAGACGGGCGGCGTGTTTGCCATCGAAAAACGGATCGTCCTGGAGCGGCTCCGCCTTGTAGGCGCGGAGGATGAGGGCGCGGAATTCCTGTTCCTTGCGTTGCAGGGCCTCTGTCTTTTTCTTGCCAGTGAGGCGGCTGGAGACATTGAGGTAAGCCTGGCGCTCATAGCGGCCGAGGTTGAGCACCTCGAAAGAGCGGAACGGCTTGCCGTCTTTTTTCAACTCCCGCTGCACCTGAATCATGCGCTTGCGCGTGGTGTGGATGCCGAACTTGCCCAAGTCCGTGGCAATCCACTTGCGCCCCAGCTTCTCGGCGACAGCGGCGGTGGTGCCGCTGCCGCAGAAGAAGTCGGCGACGAGGTCGCCTTCGTTGGTATGCCCTTTTATGATGCGATGAATTAAGCCCTCTGGTTTTTGGGTAGGATACTTAAGATTCTCGTATGCAGTTGGACTCAGAATCTTTTGAACCTCTTTGCCCGCCCACCAATCATCCAAAGTCGCTCCTTCTTCATTCAGTTCGTAGCGATCGCCCTTCACCGCTGTTAGGCCGCGTTCAAGCGTGCCTTCGGAATACGGACGAAACTGTTTATTGAAAGTCCATGCATCTTTGCTTTTTGAATACCAGAACAGATTGTCGTGTTTGCGATGATAGTAACCTTTCGGCGCACTGCCGCCGCCATAGCACCAAACGATTTGATTTCGTTGGCAATCTCGACCAAAAATTTCATCCATCGCCAAGCGGATATAGGAATTCACCCGCCAATCACAATGCACATAGATACTCCCCTCCGGGTGCATCAAATCTTTCATCAGGATCAGCCGTTCATAAATCATGCTGATGAACGAATCCGCGCCTCTGCCCCAGGTATCGCGGTAGGCGATTTGTTCGAGTAGGTTGGGTTCCTTGTGGAAGGTTTCGCCGCCGATCTCGATGTCCATGGAGAAGTCCGCGCCGACGTCGAAGGGGGGATCGATGTAGATAAGCTTGAGGCCGCCGGCGTCCTCGATTTGGCGGCGCAAGGCACCAGATTTGAGTGAGGAGAGAATGAGTTTGTTGTCGCCCCAGATCAGCTTCTTCGCCCAGCCCTTGACCTGACGGCCGGTCATGTCGAGGAGGTCGGGTTGGAAAGAGGAAGATGCGGGCGAGGCGCCCACGCTCCCTTCCTTCCGTGGTTCGTCGATGTGTTCGAGGGTCTGGAAGGGCAGAATGGCGGTGCAGACCTCGCGGGATTTGCCGTTCCAGACGAGTTCCACCTCGCGCTTGTCCTCGAAGAGCAGGAAGCGATAGCGCT
>JAGWXY010000031.1 GCA_018969605.1 Verrucomicrobiota bacterium
GTGGTGCGATCACGGGCAGCGCGTGCGGTGCGGCTTCGCGAATGGCATTGGCGATCCATGCGTCTTCGCCAGCGTGAGTGCTGGCGGCGAGAACGATCGGACGAGCGCGGCCGAAGGCATCGAGCATGTCTTGAAATGCTGGCCCGCGTGCGGGGGCGGGTCCACTGCCGGGATCGAACTTGATACTGCCCGTGAGGTGGATCGCATCCACCGCGACACCGAGTTCGCGCCAGATCGATTCGTCTTCCGCTTCTTGAATCGCGACCGCGTCGAGGCAGGAAACAAAGGGTCTTAGCCAATTTGCGAAGCGGCGGTAGCGGCGGTTCGAGCGTGGTGACATGCGGGCATTTACCAGCGAAATGGGGATTGAGCGTTTGCGGCATGCAAGCAGCAGGTGCGGCCAGAGCTCGCCTTCGATCAGCACGATGCACGACGGCTCGAAGCGGTCGAGGTAGCGCGTGATCATCGATGCGAAATCCAATGGCGAGTACGCGACGCGGACTTGTGCGATCGCGGCATTGGTTGCGACCGCGTGACCGGTGGCGGTGCCGGTGGCGAGCACGAATTGCTGATGCGGATTTTCCGCAAGCCATTCACGGATGAGTTTGAGGGCAATGATCGTTTCGCCGACGCTGATCGCGTGGATGTGGGTGGCGCCGCAGGGTTCCATTTCGGCATTGCGGCGGTATAGCGCGATGCGTTCGCCCAGGGGCGTGTGGAGCCCGCCGCGGCGCAGCATCTTGACGACCCATGCCGGAAAGGCTGCGATGAAAAGACATGGCAGCGTCACGCGGTAGAGCAGCAGCGCGAGGAATTTCCGCATGGTGTTAAATTGTTTAGGCGTTTGCCGGGTGCGCGTAAAGCAGGACCGCGCTGCCGCCGTACTCGCGGCGGTCGATGAGGCTCAGTGCAGCGCCATCGGGTGATGGTTGATGGGCGGAAATTTCCGCGACAAAGCATCCGTCGGGAGTGAGGCGTGCGGCGATGAGCCCGCTTGCGAGCAGGTCGCCGATGTGGTCCTTGTCGCCGTGGTGTTGCCAGTAGGGCGGATCGGCAAAGATCAGGTCGTAGCTTGTCGTGTCGCGTTTGAGAAACCCTTGCACATCGGACTTCACGATCCGTCCGCCGCTCAGTTTGGTTTTTTCGAGATTTTGTTGGATCACGGCGTTGGCTTGGCGGTGTTCGTCGACAAAGGTGCAGGTGCTTGCGCCGCGACTGAGAGCTTCGAGGCCGATCGCGCCGGAGCCGGCGAAGAGGTCGAGCACGCGTGATTCATCCACTCGATCGCCGAGGATCGAGAAAATCGCTTGGCGCACGAAGTCGGTGGTCGGTCGTGCCACCGATTGCGGGACCTTGATGGCGAGGCGGCCCGCCTTGCCGGCGATGATTCTCATCGTGCGTTGGGAATGTGGTGAGCGCTAGGCTTAGCGTTTCGCTTCGCTTTTTTCTTTGGTGGCTGGTTTTTTCGGCACCTCAGTTTTTTTCGATGGCTCGGAAGACTTCTTCGGCGCTTCGGTTTTTTTCAGCTCCGGTGTTTTTTCGGTGCTCGCCGGTTTGGTGGATTTTTCTGCGGCGGGTGTTGCGGCCGATGGCGCGGATGATTGGATGGGGAAACGGATCACGAGGCTGCGGTCGAGCAGCCGTGTGCCCTCGGTCGAGACTTCCTGTGCGCGATAGACGAGCAATCCGAAGGGCTTGTTGGTGAAGCGGCCGACGGCGATGTTTTCCTTGGTTTTTCCGAGTCCGGTATCTTGTTCCAATTTCCATTCGCGGCCGGTCCATTCGCCGAGGATGCTTGAGGCCTCGGCCTTGATGTCCTCGATGCGCTTGAGGTCACCATTCGGCGAGCGGAAGACATCTTCCTTGGGCATGAAGCGCAGGGTGGAGATCGCGCTGGCCTCGCCGGTGGCGGTGATCGTCCAGCTGTTGCCCGAAGAGGGGCGCAGCACGACGGTCACATCTTCCATCGCTTTGAACTCACGCTTGTTCCAGAGCGCGAGGTACTCGGCGTATTCCTGTTGGGTGAGGCCGAGGCGTTCGTCGAAGGGCAGGGGTATGCCGGGCTTGGACTTGGCGGAAAATTCGCGAAACCCCTTTGGATCTTTGCGCGCGGCGGCCTCGACCTTGGCGACAAACTTGTCGATCTCGCGCGGTGGGATGACCATGCCGATCTGCCCGCGCTTCGGTGTGTTGGGTTCAAGCAGTCCTTTGAACGCCTCGGGCAATTCGGCGGCGGATGCGTGGACCGCAAGTGCGAGTGCGATGAGTGTCTGGATCGGTTTCATGGTGGTGTCGGAGCCAATCATGGAATTGACGGGGCCTGAACTCAAGCGGCGAATCTTCAAGGTTCGCCGTCAGGAAAAATCCCGCTGATCGGTGTTTCGATACGCTTGTCCATCCAGCGTTCGAGTGCCTGGCGCATGGGGCCGAGCACCTCCGGGCGTGACTCGGCGATGTTGTGTTCGCCGTCAGGGTCCTTGCGGTTGTCGAAGAGCCCGAAATGCCTTCCACCATCGGCGGTCGGCGTGCAGACGAGTTTCCAATTTGCCGTTCGCAGGCAGCGTTGTTTCGCGTCGACCAATGCTTCGCGGTACTCGGATTTGAGAACAAACTGGTAGTTGAAAGTTTTGTCGATGAAGGTCATTTCGTCCATCGGCGGGAGTTTTGGTCGCGTCACTCCCGGCACGCTGAATTGGATGAATGGAAATCCGGTCTCGCCGTAGAAGGGCCGGTTCACCGGAGTTTCGCCGCGCAGCCATGTGGCGAAGCTTTGGCCTTCCCAATCGGGCGCATGTGGAATGCCAATGAGGTCGGCGATCGTTGGTGCGACATCGACGAGGCGCACCGCTTCGCTGATGACACGCGGTGTGGCCCCGGGCAGGTGGACGATCATGGGTACGCGATTGGCGTGATTGGCGCCGTTGAAGGTGAGGCCGTGGCCGAGCGTGACGCCGTTTTCGTAGAGATCGTCGCCATGGTCGGCGGTGATGATGACGATGGTGTTGTCCTCGAGTTTGTGACGCTCGAGTGCGGCAAGGATTTTTGCCACGCAATCGTCGAACTGGCGGGTGCAGCCGTCGTAGAGAGCGCGGATCTGATTGATCTCCGCCGGCGGCAGCGCTTTCCATTTCGATTCGAGGTCGGTGCCGCCGATGAACTCATCGATGTCGAAGTCGACACCATTGCGGTTGGGTCCGCGGTAGGCGGGATCGGCAAACATGCTCACATAGGGCTCGGCACTGCGGTAGGGCAGGTGGTTGCATGAATAGAACACATGCCAGAAGAATGGTTTGCCGTCGGATGTCATGCTTGCGAGGCGATGCTCGACGCGTTTGGTGACCACCTCTGGCGTGACGAATTGCGCGAACGATTTCAACTGCGGGAAAACGCGGTAGCCGAGGGCGTTGTCGAAATAGAGTGGCACCACGAAATGGGCCATCACCACCGCTTGGCTCATGTAGATCTTGAAGTTGTCGAAGCTCGACACCGAGACGTGTTCAAAGCCGAGTGGCACGACCTCGTAGTACCCTGCGCACCAGTCGCCGATGGCGGCGCAGTCGTAGCCTTTTGCGCGCAGCATGCTGGCGATCGGTGTGGTTTCGCGTTTGGTTTTTTCGACCGTTTCACGATCGGGATACATTTGGCGGATGCCGTGGCTGTGTGGGTAGCGCGAGGTCATCAACTGGATGCCGGATTCGATGGTCGAGGCGATCGAGGTGTAACAATTTTCGAAGCGGATCGAGCGTTGTGCGAGCGCATCAATGTGGGGCGAGACTCCGGCGGCGGCTGGTCCGTCGCTGCGTTGCGGGCGGTATCCCGCGCAACCGAGGCGGTCGCCGCGCAAGGAGTCCGATCCGATGATGATGACATTCGGAGACTTGTTGCTTTTTGTTTCCGCATTCGCAGCGGGTTCGATCGAGCGGCTGATGCCGAAGGCTGATGCGCCGAGGGCGACCATGGCGAGTGCCGCCAACCACCCGCGGCGGCCGTAGCGATGGATGTGGGTGCCGATGGCAAGTGATACAAGGATCGCGGGAGCCAGCGTGAAAAGCGTGAAAAATCCGGCGGGTTTGGCGAATTCGGGGATCAGGTCGAGCGCCTTGTAGTACCATTGGCCAAACTCCGCTTCGTTGAGGAAGTACGGGCGCGTTTGTGCAAGGCGCAGCGTGAAGTAGCCGTGTAGCAGGGCGGTGAGAAACAATCCGCGCAAGGCCATCGCTCCGAAACAGCGGTGCTTTGAGCGTCGCGTCCAGATCGACACCAGCGGCTGCAAAAGCAGCGTCGCGGCGAGTGCGAGCATCGCGTAGGCGGCAAGGATCAGCAGGTTTTGCAGGACGAGGAAACCCAGGTACTGGTCGCGTGCGAGCGAACTGAATTTGTTCATCATGCCGCCGGACGACTGGCTGAGTCGCCAGATGCCGAGCGCGAATTGCATCGCAAGAAAAATCCCGGCACCGCACAGCACCGCGCCGAGTTCGCGAAGGTGGCACGCGGTTTGGTGGGGTGTTTCAGCTTCCGACTGCAAACACTTGGTAGACATCATGCGTGATCAAGGATCGGATGCGGGTGGCTCGACGAAAAGCCATTGTTTTGACACCAGTTTTTCAATGATTGCTCCGCGCTTCGATTCGAGCTTTTCGGGGATATAAAGCCTCAGGATCAAAAAGGTTTCGCTGCCGCCGTTTTGATTGATCACATTCGCAAGCTCTGCGGCCACCTCGCTATCCGCCCGGGCGTAACCGTAGAGGAACTCCATGGAGCCCGGCACGTTGAGCTGAAAACACAACCACTCGGAGGCTGAATTGAATTCATGACTGAAAAGACTGTCAGGCTTGGCAACGACCCGGAAATCCAACGAAACCCCAGCGGGTCGCTGCGCCACGTAATCATCCCACGGCATCGGCTGGTAGCAGACATAGGTTTCCCAATCGATCAATGGTTGGCCGGCATCGTTTACCTCGATGAGAATGTTTTTTACGATGTCTCCGGACTGATTGACGGATGCGGCCCAAAATTTGGCGCTTGAGCCGATCGTCAGCGGAGTGAGCGAGCGGATTGAGCGCAGCTGCACGAGTGGTATGGGATTTTTCCCATAGTATTTTTCCATGAGCGGCCTGACGCGTGCGGGATCACGCACCAGCGGCATCATCACTCCGATCGAGGTTGCGTTATGAAATGCGCGTAGCTGCGCGTCCATCTTGTCGATCAGGCGCGCGGCGTTGCGTTCGTCGTCATCATCTTTTGAAATGATGGCTTTGGCCTCTTCCTCGATATGAATATTTTGCTTTTCGGATTTTTCGATTTTGTTGAGAGACCAGGTGATGGCTGAGATCATGGCTAATGCCAGGATTGCAAACCAGCCCCAGGGAATGGGCTTGGCATTTTTCACATTGTCGCCCCAATCGTTTTCGAGCAACTCTGGAGTGATTTGCTTGGGAGCGATAAGGGTTTCGACGCTCGGCTCGAATGTGCGTTTTTCGAGATCCTCGCGGACGGGTAGTTTGATGCGGTCTTTAGGGCCGATGTATGGGGATCCTTGCCCAAGCAGCACAGGGGCTTGGGTGTCCTTGAATTTCTCTTCCCCACCGGTTGTCAGGCGCACAACGCTAGGAGGCCGGCCGTGGAGGTCATCCACGGGCCGGACTTGCATCGGTTTCGACGGGCGCGACATCTGTGAGGAATGAAAACTCCAAATGCCGATCGACGCAACGACAGTCTCGTATTAAAACCCCGCCAGCTTTGCCATGCTTGCACGCCCGCGCATCCTCATCCTGACCGCCGCCTTTGGTGACGGGCACAACAGCGCGGCACGCAATCTGGCCTTGGCGCTGGATGCGGCAGGCGCGGAGACCAAGGTCGCCGATCCTTGCTTGGTTGGCGCGCCCCGGCTCACGCGGATGCTAGGGCATGCCTATCGATTGGTGACCACCCATGTGCCGCGCGTGTGGTTGTGGATCTACCGCTCGGCCGAGCGCTGCGATTTTGGTGGCGACACGCCGCTGTTTTTGCGCGGGCCGGAACATGCGACGCGTGTGGCGGTAGAGGAATTTCGCCCGCAGGTGGTGGTGAGTACCTATCCGCTTTATCCGTATTTTTTGGCCAAGATGGCGAAGGAACAACCCGGGTTTCCGCCGGTTTTTGTCGCGATCACCGATTCGATCGAGATCAATGCCTCGTGGCTCGGCGCGCCGGCGCAGGGGTGGTTGGTGACGGATGCCGCGACGCGTGATGTGTTGATCGCGAAGGGCCTGCCTGCGGAGCGTATTCATGAAACCGGTTTTGCCGTGCATCCGGATTTTGCGCAGCTGCATCCGGTGCCGGCGGATGATGACTGTGATCCGTTTCGGATTTTGTATTTTCCGACATCCGACGTCGCCGGCATGCGAAGTCACGCACGGGCGGTGCTTGATGCCTCTCCGCTGGTGAGTTTGACGATCGTGATGGGTCGCAATGTGCGGCGGCTGCACGCGGCGGCGCGAGAGCTCAAGGTGGCCTATCCCGGCAGGGTGAGGTTGATCGGGTGGACGCGCAAGGTGCCGCGGTTGCTCAACTGCCATCATGTTGTGGTGGGCAAGGCCGGTGGGGCGACCGTGCATGAGGCGATTGCCGCGCGTTGCCCGATGTTGATTCATCATTTGGTGCCGGGGCAGGAGGAGGGAAATTTGCGTTTGCTTGAGCTCATTGGTGGCGGGGCTTTGGCTTCGAAGCCCGAGGACTTGCGGCATCGTGTAGTGGCGTTGCTGGCGCATGACGCGGCAGCGTGGCGCGAGATGAAGAACGCGCTCGCGGCGCATGGCAAAAATTCCGGCGCGCTCGCCGGAGCGAAACTCATTCTAGAATCATGAATTTTTTGTACGACATTGGCCGCGTGCTTCTGGACTTCGATTTCGAATCATCGCTATCGCGGCTTTTGCCGGCGGATTGTGCGGATCCACGCGAGCGGCTTGAGCGTTTGCTCGAGCGCAAGGACGACTTTGAGGCGGGCAAGATCGAGGCCGATGCCTACATCGAATGGGCGCTGGGCGTGATGGGCAGCGGCGCGAATGCCGATCAGTTCCGGGCCGCGTGGCGCAGCATTTTTACGCCGAACGAGCCGATGTGGGAATGCGTGCGCCAGCTTGCGGCGAAGGGGCATCGATTGATTTTGTTTTCCAACACCAACTCGATCCACTGCCCGTGGATTTTTGAAAACTACCACGATTTTAAGCTGTTTGAGAATGCGGTGCTTTCCTACGAGGTTGGCGCGATCAAGCCGCATGCGGAGATTTACAAGCATGCGCTTGAGACGCACCGGCTGGATCCCGGGTCCACGCTTTACATCGACGACCTGCCGGAGAACATCGCCACGGGCAAGGAGCACGGCTTGCATTGCTGGCAGTACGACTTGCGCGACCACGCGTCATTTGAAAAATGGCTCGGCAATTTTGATCTGTAATTTTTCGTCAGGACATCATGTCACCACTCATCATCGCCGGCCGTGAAATCTGCTCCCGTTTGTTTTTGGGAACCGGAAAATTTTCTTCCAACGAGCTCATGCGCGATGCCTTGCATGAGAGTGGCGCGGAGATTGTGACGGTGGCCTTGCGGCGCGCCGATCTCACCGGCAAGGGTGATCCTTATGCCAACATTCTCGACTTCATTGATCCCGAAAAATACCTGCTGCTTCCCAACACCAGTGGCGCGATGAATGCCGAAGAAGCCGTGCGTCTCGCGCGACTTGCAGCAGCGGCGGGGCTGCCGAAGTGGGTGAAGCTCGAGATTCATCCCGACCCGACTTATCTGTTGCCCGATCCGATCGAGACACTCAAGGCCGCCGAGGTGCTGGTGAAAGAAGGTTTTGTCGTGTTGCCTTACATCAATGCCGATCCGGTGCTCGCCAAGCGTTTGCAGGAAGTCGGCACAGCAACGGTCATGCCCTTGGGCGCGCCGATTGGTAGCAACCGCGGTCTGGCCACGCGCGATCAAATTCGCATCATCATCGAGCAAGCGACGGTGCCGGTGGTCGTCGATGCTGGCATTGGTGCGCCAAGCCATGCGGCGGAGGCGATGGAGATGGGTGCGGATGCGGTGCTGGTGAATACCGCAGTGGCGATTGCCGCCGATCCCTTGCGCATGGCGAAGGCCTTCCGCATGGCGGTCGAGGCCGGCAGAGAGGCTTATGAAATTGGCCTGCCCGAAGCGCTTGATCATGCCAGTGCGACGAGCCCGCTCACGGGATTTTTGGCCTGAGCCGAGCCGATTACTTGCCGATGCAAAAGCTGCTGAAGATCACTCCGAGCAAGTCCTCGGTATCGACGCGGCCGGGGATTTCGCCGAGGGCATAGAGTGCCGCGCGGAGGTTGATCGCTGCCAGCTCGGGGCCGCTTTGGCGATCGCCGATAATTTCGAGCGCGGCTCGGAGTTCGTCGCGAGCGAGCGCTAGGCTTGCTTGATGCCGTGCGTTGATCGCAACAGCCTCGTTGCCCCAATCGGCATCGCCGACATGCAGTGCTTCGCGGATCGCGAGCGAAAGTTTGTCGAAGCCTAAGCTTTGCAGGCATGAGAGGCGGATCGCGTTGACGCCGTGCCACGATGGATGTTCGCCGAGGTCGGATTTGTTCAGCACGAGGATGCGTTTGGCGGTGGCGTCCGTGTGTGGCTGTGCGGCAGGTCGCGGCTTGCTGGCATCGGCAACTTCGATGACGAGGTCGGCGGCTTCAATTTGCTTGAGCGTGCGTTCGATGCCTTGGACTTCGAGGTGGTCGGCCGATTCGCGCACGCCGGCGGTGTCGACGAGGCGCAGCGGGATGCCATCGAGGTTGATGGTTTCCTCGATCGTGTCGCGGGTGGTGCCGGCGATGTCGCTGACGATCGCGCGTTCGAAGCCGAGCAGGTGGTTGAGCAGGCTGGATTTTCCGACATTTGGTTCGCCGAAGATTACGGTGCGTGCGCCCTCGCGCAGGATGCGGCCTTGATCGGCGGTCGCGAGCAGGGCATCAACATCGGCATGCACGCCGGAAATTTTCGCGCGCAGCGCGGCACCGGATTGCGGGTCGATGTCTTCTTCGGGAAAGTCGATCCATGCCTCGAGGTGCGCGAGTGTTTCGAGCAAAGCGTCGCGCGCTTCGGTGGTCTTGCGGCCGAGGCGTCCTTCGAGCTGGTTCCGTGCGGCGCGCAATGAGAGTCGTGTTTGTGCCGAGATCAGATCCATCACGCCCTCGGCCTGAGTGAGGTCGAGCTTGCCGTTGAGAAATGCGCGTTGAGTGAACTCTCCGGGCGAGGCCATCACCGCGCCGCATTCGAGAAAGCGGCCGAGCACTTCACGCGTCACGAGGATGCCGCCGTGACCGGTGAACTCGACGCAAGTTTCACCGGTGAAACTTCGCGGCGCACGAAAGACCGTGAGCAGGCCATCATCGATCACCACACCATCGGCGCCGATGATCTTGCAATGCCGCGCGAAACGGTCGGCTTGAGTCGAGGCTTTGCCATCGCTGGCCATGTCGGCAACCTCGAGCGCTGCGGGCCCGGAAATACGGATCATCGAAACTGCGCCGGTGCCCGCCGCCGTGGCGATGGCGGCGATGGTGCTGCGTGGATGATCGTGGGGCGTTTGCATGTCGTTGCGAAAAAATCAAATGGCATCAGGCGTGGAGCCCGCGCCGTGTGGCGAAAACAACTTGCCGCAGGATCGGGCTTTTGCGCAGGCAAAAAAACGCCCGGAGCGTTTGCACGGTCCGGGCGTTGGGTGATTGGATTAAAACCGAATCAGGCCTTGGCGGCTTCGGCGGCAGGTGCGGGTGCCTCTTCGACGCCGGCGCCGGGCTTGCCGATGTGCACAACCACGACATCGGCCGCGTGGGTCGGGCGCACGCCCTTCGGATACTTGATGTCACCGAGGTGGAGCGAGTCGCCGAGGGCAAGTCCGCTGATGTCGACCTCGATCGTTTCGGGGAGATCGTCGGGGAGGCAGGTGATTTCGATTGCGTGGATGTACTGCTCGATCACGCCACCAAGTTTTACGCCCGGGGACTCGCCGTTGAGGTGGGCCGGGATGTGGGCGGTGATTTCGGTTTTCTCGTCGATCGCGAGGAAGTCGGCATGCACGGCGGCGCCGGAAATCGGGTCGTGTTGGATGGCCTGAAGGAATGCGAGGCGTGCGGCCTGGCCTTCGATCTCGAGGTTGACGATGATGTTTTCCGAGCTGCTGTGGTTGATCACATCGGCGAATGCCTTGGCGTCGACCTTGAGGTTGATGTTCTCGGTGCCGCGACCATAGATCACGGATGGCAGCCAGCCTTCGCGGCGCATTTGATTGAGGCGGCCCGAGCCGGTGCGGGCACGGGATGCGGCTTTGAGGAGTGTCTTTTTGGCCATGACGGAGATGGGTCGTTGAGGTTGGCGCCGAGTGCCAAAGTGGTTGGCATCCATGGGCGCGGGGCGCGTGATTTAGCGGTCCGCGGGGCGCTTGTCAAAAAATTGTTCGGTCGGAGTCGGAAAAATCCGCCCGAGCGGGCATTTCTGAGCGTAAACAAAGAGGTGATCAACGGTCCGCCATGGATCCCGATCGATAAAACTTTGGGATCTGCTGTCTGATCTGCTGTCTTGACAGCAATAAAATTGCTGATATAGCATCGTTCATGCGCACTACTGTTACCATTGACCCGGATACAGAGCATCTTTTGCGGGAAGAAGCGTCCCGGACGGGCAATTCTTTTAAGGAAGTTTTGAATCAGGCGATCCGCCGCGCGTTGGGCAGGCAGGTGCCCGGTCAGGATTTTCGGATCGAGCCTTTGTTTGTGGCGCCGTTTCCAGCAGAGATCGCTGGCAGAAACATGAATCGCCTGGCCGACGAGTTGGACGATGAGGAGACCCTCAGGGAGCTGGCGCGATGATTCTGCCTGACCTGAATCTTTTGCTCTACGCATACAATCCGCACGCCGGACCACATGCCAGAGCCAAGCAGTGGTGGGAGCGGACCGTCAATGGACGGGAACTGATCGGCTTGCCACACGAAGTGACTTTGGGATTTGTGCGGATTGCGACCAACCCCCGCTTGGGAAACGCAGCGGTTTCGCTGGCTGCCGCCAAAGACGTGGTGGCCGGCTGGCTTGATCTGCCCGTCGTCCGCGTGCTGCTCCCGCGCGAAAATCATGTGGAGAAAGTTTTGGCTCTTATGGAGCGGGCCGGAGTCAGTGGGCAGCTTGCTTCCGATGCTTCGCTTGCGGTCTATGCCATGGACAACCGCGCCACGCTCTGCTCGAACGATGCCGACTTTGCCCGGTTTCCCGGCCTGAGCTTTGCGAATCCTCTTTTGGAGAGCAGATGATTTTTTGATAGCTTCGGATACCCCGTATTCGTGAAGCTTTTTCGACAGCGTTCGTTTGATGGTATGCGCAGCCCCTAAGATCCAGCTTAGGGAATGCGCCGGTAGGTTTGCGGCTCGTAGATCGATTTGTTCAGCCTCACCACATCGCGCTTCGGATGAAGTATGACGGCATGATGATCTTCATTGTTTGACTGGCTGAAAATACAAGTTTTTTGCGCGCAAGCGCCGGGGAAAAAGGCGGGCACTTCAGAGTGCAAACATCGTGGTGGTCGACTGTTCGAATGCCAGGATTTTGCTTTTCACCTAGCGTGGAGAATACACGGATGAGTCTCACTGAGAAGAGGTAAAGGCGGTTGAATGCCTGCTTGATCGCCCTACCAACTGCCCCCAAAGAAGGGGTCCCAGAGAAGCAGCTTGACGGAAAGCTGGAAAGCTGGGAATTTATCGACGTGAAAACGACTCTCGATATCCCCGATGATCTCCTGCGCGCCATGAAAATGCGTGCCGTGCAGGAGGGGCGCAAATTCAAAGACGTGGCGACTGAGGTTTTTCGCCGTGGCTTGGCTCAACCTGCGATGGCGGCGAACTCGGGCGGCGGGCAGCGGGTGAAACTGCCCCTGATTCATTGCCGACACCCAGCGACTTCGCAAGCGAAGCTCACGCCGGATCAAGTCGCCGATGTGCTCCTGAAACAAGAATTGGAATGGAGCCATGAAGCTACCCGACGTTAATATCTGGCTGGCCTTGGTTCTCTCCAAGCACACGCACCATCGGGCGGCCCGTGCCTGGCTGAACGGCCAAGCTGAGAGTGCCAGCCTGTGCTTTTGCCGCGCTACCCAGCAGGGATTGGTGCGGCTGCTTACTACCGCCGAGGTGCTGGCCGGCTATGGAAATCCTCCACTGAGCAACCGGGAGGCATGGGACGTGATTGATGGTTTTATGAAGGATGAGCGCTTCACCTTCGCCAACGAACCTGAAGGCGTGGAGGAAACGTGGAAAGTTTTGGCAATCCGCGACACGCATTCACCGAAACTTTGGATGGATGCTTACTTGGCTGCTTTTGCCATTCGTTCCGGGTTCCAGATCATCACCACCGACAGGGCATTCTCCCAATTCAGTGGGCTGGATCTGCTGGTGTTGCCGTCGCGAAAATCCTGAATGAATGTCAGGAATATGCTTTTTCACCTGGCGTGGAGAATACACTGATGAGTCGGTCTAGGATAAAGGCCGTTGCTAGACCGATCTTCATGCGCTGCCTGACAAGCGCAGGAACAACTCCCAAATCGCCGTGCCCCCGCCGACAATCAGGACGGTAAAGTATATCACGGTCAAAACATTGGCGAGGTGGCCAAGGACGACGAACAGGCCGTCGCACTGCAGGAGTCCGATGGCAAAAAAGAGGAGGGCAAGGGCGGGCAATGTATTGCTGAAAGGAATCAGTCCGAAGGGAGCCATCAAAAGGACCGCAGCGGCGATCAGCGCGAGGTTGTTGATGGTCTCCATGAGCCCCGGAGAGGCGAGCCAGCGCATGCGGTGCGGGTAGCTGATGCGCTCCAGACGGTTGACCCAGACCCCCCCTTTACCCAATGCGGCGTGCAATTTTTCCGATGGCAAAACTTTCCGGGCGATGCGCTGCGGCAGCCAAAGATTGACGCGGAAGAGACAGGTGATGCCGATGAGCAGGATCGCCGCGCCGAACACTGTGCTGACCCCGGGTATGGATACTGGTACTAGGAAAACTATGGTGAGGAAAGCGGTGAGAATCAAAAGACCGTCCTGTCCAACAATATCGCGGATCTCGGCCAAGGTCACTCCGCCGGGCGGGAGGCATTCGGTGATCGTTTTGATTTTTTCGCCAAGCGATTCGGTTTTAGGGAGATCTTTCGACACATGCAAGCGGGAGTCCGGGTGCGATGGCTTGTGGGATAATTCGCTCATGCTCAGATTTTTTCTGACGTGATTTGTGAGCGGCTTGCGCCGCGGGACGGGAAAAAGAAGGGTGTGGGCCGCTTGTCAAAAATTGGTTTGGTCGGAATGGGAAAAATCAGCCCGAGCGGGCATTTCAGAGCGCAAACAAAGTGGTGATCGATTGTCCGCCGTGGATGCGGCGGATCGCTTCGCCGAGCAATGGGGCAATGCTGACCACATGGACCTTGTCACCGCTGGCTTGCGGGACCGAATCGGTCGTGATGACTTCCTCGATGCATGAGGCGGAGATCCGCTGGTGGGCCATTTCGCCGAGCACTGCGTGGGAGACGCCGGCGAAGATTCTTTTGGCGCCGTGTTTGCGCAGGATGTCCGCCGCGGCACAGAGCGTGCCGGCGGTCTCGGTCATGTCATCGACGAGCAGGACATCGCGGCCTTCGACTTCGCCAATGACATTCATCGCTTCGACGCGGGTGGCGCTGACGCGGTGTTTGGCAACGATGGCGAGTTCGGCGCCGAGTGCGTCGGCGTAGGCGCGGGCCATTTTCACGCCGCCGACATCCGGTGAAACGACGGTGAGGTTTGAGGTATCCGGGTGGCGTTCGCGCAGGTAGCCAATCAATGCGGGTTTCGCGTAGAGGTGATCGACCGGGATGTCGAAGAAGCCTTGGATCTGCGGCGCGTGGAGGTCCATCGTCAGAACGCGGTTCACGCCGGCGGAGGTGAGCAGGTTGGCGATGAGCTTGGCGGTGATTGGCACGCGCGGTTGGTCCTTGCGGTCTTGGCGGGCGTATCCGAAAAAGGGTATCACGGCGGTGATGCGCTCCGCGCTGGCGCGGCGTGCGGCGTCGACCATGATGAGCAGTTCCATGATATTGTGGTTGGTCGGCGGGCAGCTGGGCTGGATGATGAACACATCGGCGCCGCGGACATTTTCGTTAATTTTAACCGAAGTTTCGCCATCGGGAAATGCGGTGACTTCGACATCGGCGAGCGGGTGGCCGAGGCTTTCTGCGATGCGTTCGGCGAGGGCCCTGTGGGCGGTACCACTGATCAGTTTCATGGGGAAAAAGTCGGAAGCTTTGTTGAGCTGGGATGCGCGTGGATTGTTGACACTGTTGGCGGTCTCGGCAACACTTTGCTCGCAAAACCTTCGCATCCTTTGACAAGCAGCACCAAACACACGGCCGAAGCCACGGCACCCGGTCCGTCATTTATCGACCGGACCTTGTCGATGTTTTGCAAGTTTGGTCCGCTCTTGGCGGTGGCGTTGGTGCTGTGCTGGTTCTACGCCGGTGAGCAGCGTTTCGGTTCGGGACGCCAGCAGACGACACTTGGATGGTTATGGTCGGCATGGAACCCTGAAAACGATTTCGAGCATGGCCCGATGTTTCCGCTGATCATTGCTGGCTTGATTTATCATCGCTACGCGCGGCTCAAGGATGCGGTGGGAAACGCGAATTTTCTTGGGCTCGTGGTCGTGTTGATCGGTGCGATTTTGTATGCGGCCGCGTATCGGACTTTGCAGCCGCGGGTGGCGGTGGGTGCCTTGCCGATTTTGTTGTGGGGGTCGGCGCTCTACCTGTGGGGGTGGGCGGTGGCGCGGATGTTGTTCCTGCCCTTGTTTTTCTTTTGGTTGGCGATTCCGTTGCCAAGTTTCCAACAGGCGACCACGCACTTGCAGTTGATGGCCACCTCCTTCGCTCACCATGGCGCTTCGCTTTTCGGCGTTGAGACACTCGTGCAAGGGAACATGATTTCCTCGGCTGACGGTGCTTGGGAGCCTCTGGAAATCGCCAAAGGCTGCAGCGGCATACGCTCGCTCATGGCCTTGCTGATGATCTCAGGCGCGTGGGCCTGCATCGCGGAGATGGCGTTGTGGAAACGCGCGGTGCTTTTCCTTTCCGCCATTCCCTTGGCGATTTTTGGCAATTCGCTGCGGGTGGTGTCGATCTTCGTGATCGCCGAGTACGGCAACGCCGATTGGGCGCGCACGACCTGGCACGATTGGTCTGGCATGCTGTTGTTTTATCCGATTTCGCTGATGCTTCTCCTTGGCATTCACTCGATGCTTGAAGGTGGATTGCCATGGAAAAAATCCGGTGCCCGCAAGGTCCGACGCGTGGTGGTCACGCGTTCGGTGGCGGCAGATACAAATCCATCCAACACTCCCGAAGCATGAAGACGATGGCATGGCTGCTGCCGCTGGTGATGGGCGTTTCGCTCGGCTCGGTGTATTTCCTGCCGGTCGCGGGCAAGACTGCGGAATCGGCGGTGATCATGAAATTGCCGGATGCTTTCGAGGAATGGACCTTCCGCGCGATCCCGCCGAGCATGGAGGAATTGAGCACGCTCGAGCGCGATACCGAATTTGCCAAGGCCATCTGCCTTCGCCCACGCGAAGGAGAATTCAATCTCGATGGCTATGCCGTGCCCGACCGCCTCGATCTCTCCATCGTGCTCTCCGGGAACGACCTCAACAATTCCATTCACCGCCCCGAGCGATGCATGCCGGCTCAGGGGCATTCGATCGTCGCTTCGTCCGCCGTGCGGTTGAAATCAACCAAGGGGCATGAATTCGATGTCAAGCGGCTGCGCTCGAAGCAAACGATCAAGCCTACTAAGGAAGGTGATCCAGTGGTCGAGTACAACTGCATCACCTATTACTTCTTTGTCGGCCACGACCGAATCACCAACGATCACTTGCAACGCACCCTGATCGACATGAAGGATCGCCTCGTGCGTGGCATGGATCAACGTTGGGCCTATGTTTCGGCCTCAATGTGGTTTGGCAAAATTCCGTGGATTGAAGGGGAAGTGAGCGAGGCCGAGGCGGATGAAAAAATCCGCTCCTTTGTCACCGAGTTTGCGGGCAGTCAGATCGACTGGTCGCAGGTGGAAGATTGAGTTTCAAGTTTCAAGTTTTCAGCTTTTAGTTAGCAGATGAAGAACGGCTATTGGATGGCAAGAAAATCATCGCCACAGCCGCCCATTAGCCGTGATATCGGCACTTACCGTGGGCAGTATCTTTCTCTTTTCTTGAAACTGAAAACTTGAACCTTGAAACTTCCCGTCATTTCTTCGGTTCGACTTTGGCGGCTTTGAGGAACTTGATGGATTCTTCGAAGTATTTCATGAGTTCGGTGCGGCGTGTGGCGGTGGCGCCGTAGGGGAGTTCGGCACCGGCTTTGGCGATGCGCTCGCGGGCTTCGATGAAGAGTGCGAGTGCCAGTGCGGGTTTGCGTTGGTACCATGCGTCGCGTGCCATGCGGCCGATCAGCGTGCCGGCGCGGTGGTGCGCGCGGTTGCCCATCGGCAGGCTGGCGGCGAAGTTGTAGGAATCGAGCGCTTGGGTGTTGTTGCCATGCGCTTCGTGGGCGAGGCCGAGCAGTTCGTGGATGCCGACGCGCAAGGTTTGCCCTTCGCTGCCCATGATGTATCCGGCGCTCTCGCCGTGAGCTTGCTCGATTTGATTCGCTGCTTCCTGCAGGGTTGCGAGGGCGGATTTTTTGTCGTCTTTTTCCAGTTGGCTCATGCCTTTGCGCGCGAGGTGGCTGGCGTAGGTGTAGTGGGAGCGAAATCCCGCCTCCATGCCGCCTTGCAATTCGATCGCGCGTTGGAAGCTGGTCTCGGCTTTTGCGGTTTCGCCAAGCGCGCTGTGAATGATTGCCTGATTGATCACAAAGGCCGGATCGTAGGGGTGGATCTTTGCCGCGGCTTCGTAATCGGCGAGTGCCTTGCGACCCCATTGGATCGATTCCTCACCCTTGGTGCTGCCGGCGAGTTCGTGCAGGAGTCGCGCGCGATCCATGTGCATTTCCGAATGCGGCCAGATGCGGATCGCTTCGCCGAACGCATGGATGCGCAGGTTGGTCGAGGCGGCTTGGTACTTGTTGTTGTAAACCGGCCAGAGTTCTTTGGTCACGCGGATGCCGAGCCATGCGAGTGGCGCGATGAAGGCGATGCAGGCCAGCGCGGTGAGGGTGAGGAAACTTTGGCCAATCCGTGATTCCGATTTGGAATTTCCCGGATCGGGGTAAGCCATTTGACCGAGGCAAATTCCGAGCAGGATCACGCCCGGCAGGTGATGGAACACAAAGCTGAAGGACGATTGCACCAGCATGCCGGCGAGTGCCGCGATGCCGCCCGCGCGCCATGCCCAGCGGTGATCATTCGCATGGGGATCGCTGTCCAAGGTGGTGCGCACCATGGCCGTGAGCGCGAGTGTGCCGAGCAAGGCCAGCAGCAAGAGTGCGCCGATGATGCCGTAGTCGGTGGCGGATTGCAGCAGCTCGTTGTGAACGAGTTCCGGTCTTGCGCCGCCGATGCCTTGGATCGAGTTGTCCCAAAAGCGGAAGCACTCCCAACTGAAGCTCCAGCTGCCACCGCCAAGCAGCGGGTGGAGGCCGATGCATGAAAGGGCGATGCCGTAAAAGTAAAGTCGGCAGGTGTTGTCGAAGAGCGCGTCGATGCCGAATTTTCCTGCTGTGCGGAAGCGTTGTGCTTCTTCCCAGCCGACGAACCAGTAGGACGCAACCCCGATGCCGATCAGTGGGATGGCGATCAAGGCCGGGGCAAACCACTTCGAGCCACGGCGCTTGCCAATGATCAAGGCCATCGTGGCCAGCATCGCGCAACCAACGGCCGCGCCGAAAATTCCGCCGCGCGAACGGGTGTACCAAACACAGGCGATGCCGACGATCGCGATCAGCGCGAAGAGCAGCCTTGTTGTGCGCCGATGCGTGCCAAAGAGCGCCACCGCTCCGGCGAGCAACGCTGCAGCTATGTAGTAATTTGCCGCTTCGTTGTAGTGCGCGTAAAATCCCGACACCATGGCATCGTTGGCACGCTGCGCGAAAATGGGTGAGTAGGTCGGATCCGCCACTTGTTTGCCCGCCACCACGATGCTGGCTACGAGAAGCAGGGCCATGCCCCAGTGCAGGATTAGCTCGGCAATGCGTTCTCCGCTGATCACGCGCGTGACGATGAAGCTGCCGACTGTCGCAGCAAGCAGAAGGAGATCGGATGTTCCAAACTCCGCCACCGGCGATGTCGCTGCCCGCCATGCAAACCATGCGGCAGTGAGGCCGCCGGTCACGAGGGTGCCGCGATCGAGCTTGATGAAGCCGCGTTTCCAAATGAGCGGCAGCGCGGCCGCCAGCGAGATGCCCAGCGCCGCCAGCGATGGGCCCCAGCTCCATGCGCGCGTCTGCGGGCCAAGGAGCACGGCCAGCACGAGCGAGAGAACCAGGAAGATGGATGAGAGGATAGGCATTGGAGAGTTATTGGTGATTTGTTATAAGTTATTAGCCGGCGGAGGCGCTGCAATCTTCTTGTTATTTTAGGCAGGGGCCTTTCTCCGAAAGGTCTGCGGCGTGAGGCGGGCGATGGGGCGATTCAGGCGATCCTCAGTCGAGCGGACCGTTGCGGAGAACGGTCCCTGCCTAAGATTGTCTGCCGAAGATCGAAAATTCCATCACTTCGCGCCTTTTTGGAAGAGCACGGCGGGGATGGTCCGCAGGAGAATGGTGAAGTCGAGCCAGAGCGACCAATTGTCGATGTAGCGAAGGTCCATCTCGACCCATTGCTCGAAGCTGGTGATGGTGTTGCGACCACCTGCCTGCCACTCACAGGTGATACCGGGTTTGACGCTCAGGCGGCGGCGGTGGGTGATTTCGGAAAACGCCTCGACTTCATAGAGCGGCAGGGGGCGCGGACCGACGAGGCTCATGTCGCCTTTGAGGACATTGAGAAGTTGCGGCAGCTCGTCGATGCTGAGTTTGCGGAGCCATTCCCCAAAGGTGAAAATGCGCGGATCGCGGTCGAGCTTGAAGACCGGGCCGTCCATCTGGTTGCCGTGTTGTTCTTTGACCTGATCGAGCAGAGCCTCGGCATTTGGCACCATGGTGCGAAACTTCCACATGCGAAATGGCCGGCCATAGCGGCCGGCGCGCAGTTGCGAGAAAAATGCCGGGGCTCCAGGGCTTTGAATGCGGATGCCGATGATCGCAATCACCCAAAGCGGCAGCGTGCAGACAATGACGAGCAAGGCGGCGCAGCGATCGAAGATCCCCTTGAGCATCAGCTCCCACGAAAGCTCCGGCGTAGAGCGCAGTACCAACATCGGTTTGCTGCCGACGGAATCAAACACCGGCCTTGCAATCTGTGTGCGAATGAATGAGGCCGAGATCCATGCCTCCACGCCCTGCAGCTCGCATATTTCCACCGCTTGCGAGACCTTCTCGAAATCAGTCATTTTGGTGACGAATATCACGCGCGCCACGGATTCTTTTTTGAGAATGTCGAACAAATCTTCCTTGTCGTGCGTTTCCAAATCGAAGAGTTGCGAAACATGCCAGGTGGCGGTGAGTTCCTTGTCGAGGGAGTTGAGGAAATCCTGCATTTCTCGGCCAGTGCCTGCGATCACGACATTTTCCTTGTTGTTCTCGTCGAGCGCCCGTTGGCGAAACCAAATGCGCGTGCCCCAGTCGCGGATGATGACCAACAGGAAACTTGCCAAAAGCCCGGATCCGAATGCGAGTCGGCGCGTATCGAACTGCTTGGTGAAAATTGCCATGATGCCAATGATCAGCAGAAGGATCATGATGGCTTGGAACATTTGCTGGAATGAGGTGGATCCTTTTTTGGTCCGCAGGTTTTGGTAAAACCCAAGCCGCTCGAGCACCAATGGCGTGAGGGGTACGGCGATGTAGAGAGCCCAGTTGAGCGAGTCGCTCAGGCTTACATCCTCGACACCCATGCCGGTCTTGAATCGGTAAAGCCCGCGTATGGTCCACCCGATCCAAAACGCCAACCAGATGAGTAAGGCGTCGGTGAGTTGAAGCAGTTGGGTGCGAATGGCTTCGCTGCGGCTGTTGATCATTTTTTGGGCGAGTCGAGGTGGCTTTTGTTTGGGCCATGATTTTGTAAATTTTTCGCCAGTCTGCAATACCCGTTTGCGGTTGATTTCATCAGGCATTTGAAGGCGTAAGAAATACCAAAAAACCCTTGGAAAAAAGCACTTGGTGCATCAGCCTTGCAGGCGATGCGGGTCGCGAAATTGGCATGTTCATTTGCCGCACTGATTGGGTTGATTTTCCTATTGTGGCAGCACCGTTTTGAAACCGTAAGTGGAACCTTTACAAAAAACCTATCGGACCTGCGCGAGGGCGCGCCGGATGTCGCAAGTGGCGGGGTTTCATGGCGCGGGAGCGCGGACAAGCCTGTGCTGCGCATGGAGGTCGATGCGACCAATCGGAACTTGGTCCATCGGATCGGGATCCCTGCCTGTGGTGTGGTGAAATTTTTGCATCTGCGCCTGAAGTTTCGCGGCGAGGCTTTGCTGCCTGGCAAGGAGATATGGGAGGACGGGAGGCTGATGATCGAGTGGCACCGGCCTGGCGGCGAAGGGCTGAAAATCGAGTCCATCGGATCGATTCGCGGCGATGAGATGAAAGAGGACGACTTCGTGCTGGCGGCGACAAAAGGTGGCGCGGTGCCCGTTTTGAGGCTTGAGCATCTGGGTCGCTCGGGAGCCTTCGAGCTGCAGGCACTTAAACTTCGTCAGGTGCGAGAAACGCTGTGGTGGCGCTACGGCAAATGGATCTTGGCTGCCGGATGGCTTGCGTGGACCTGCGCGCTGGTGCGTTCGATTCAAAAAATTTCCCTGCTTCGCGCGCTTGGTGCGGCGGCGGTTTTTGTCATCATGGGTGCCTTGGCTGTGGTGCCCGGACCTTGGAAAATCCAGCGCCCCTTCGGAGATGCATTTGTAATCCATGAACTCCCGCAGTCCGCCAATGCACGCGTGCAGCCGCAAGTGCTGACGGAAGGGGCCCGTCAACTCGATCCATCCAAGCCCGTTGCGAAACCCTCGGCCGGCCAAGTCCTTGCCGGTCCCGAACATGCGCTGGGCAAAATACCCGTGCAAGGCGGGATCCTCCTTAAGGCGAAACTCTACCTCGAGTCCTTGCGGCCGCTTCTGCATGCCCTTCTCATCATGATGCCCACCCTCGCCATGGCCTGGCTCGCGGGTTGGCACCCGGCGCTCGTGCTGGCGGTGCTGCTCTCGATCGCCATCGAGCTTGGCCAAATTGCCTTCGGCTATGGCTTCGACCGCGTCGATGTCGCCGACCTCCTCAACGACGCCCTCGGCATCGCCGCTGCGATGCTCGTGGTAAAGGTCTATGTGAAGTGGCGGGCGGGACATCAAGCCGGTAGGGCGATGCGGCCCGCAGCGCCGAGTCTTTGAAGAGGGCTTCACCGCCAAGGCACCATGGCTGCGAAGGAACGCAGAGGAAGATCGTGGATTGTTGATCGTGGATCGAAGAAAAAGCCACATCCTCAAGGGAGCGTGGCATCCCGCCCGCAATCTTTCACCGGTAGGGCGATGCGGCCCGCAGCGCCGAATCTTGAGAGGTGCTGAGATCAGGAGATTTTAAAAAACCCTTGCGCATCAAGTCACAATGCCATACCTAGTATGGCATGAAAATGACGATGCACATCGATGAGGATTTGCTCGACCGGGTCATCAAGGCGCATGGTTTTTCCAGCAAGACCGAGGCGGTGGAGATGGCCTTGCGCGAGATGGATCGGAGGTCGCGCTTCAAGGCGGTGGTGAAAAAGGGCATGGGTTTTACGCCCTCACAGTTGGCGCAATCCGTCGAGCCGGACTATGACTTGCTGGCCATGCGGGTGGCGGAAACTCCTAAGAAGTATGGAAAGCCCAAGCGCTCATAGTTTTTGCGTCCTCGTCGACAGCAATGTGTACATCGGGCTCTTGCGGCGTCGGGTGGATCCCGTGAAATTTCTGGGGCAATGGATCGGAAACAACGACCTTGCCACCTGCGGGATGGTTCGTATGGAGGTCGAGCGCGGCATTCGCGTGCAAAAGGTGCGGCGCTTGATGGGCGGGTTTTTTGATGTGATGCGCAATGTTCCAACGACCGAAAAAGTTTGGTCATCGGCAGCGGACCTTGCATGGAAACTCGACCGAGAGGGCATTGCGCTGCCCGCGCAGGATCTATTGATCGCAAGCTGTGCGCTTCACATCGGCGCGGCAGTGCTCAGCGATGACGCCCACTTCCTGCAGATCCCCGAACTGGCCGTGCTGCGCCCGAGGGACGAGTTTGAGGTGTGGTAGAAAAAATTTCTGGACAGACTGGACAGATTGAGTGATTCTCATTTTGTGATCTCTCATCAACTCCAGACCGCCAAGCAGCGTTTTTCCTCCGTCGCCGACAAAGCCGCCAAGGGTGATCCTCAACTGGTGACCAAACATGGCAAGCCCTTCGTCGTCATCGTAAGGGCCGCCGACTGGTATGACAAAAAAGTTTCCGGGAAGCCTCTGTGGGAAGTTCTGAGATCGTGCCCGACTGATTTAGGCGAACTTGAAATCAGCCGCAGCAAGGAACTCCCACGCGACATCGAGTTGTGAATTACCTGCTCGATACGAATGTTGTGTGTGAGGCGACTAGAGAATTGCCAGATGCCCATGTGGCAAATTGGTTTTCACGCAGGGTCGAAGGGACTTGTTTCATCAGCGTCGTCTCCATGGCGGAAATTCAAAAAGGGATCTTGATGCTTCCTCGCGGTAAAAAACGGCAAAGGCTTGAAGCTTGGCTTGATGAGGAATTACTTCCCGCTTTTGCCGGGCGCATCCTGTCGCTCGGTGTGGAAGAAATGAACTCGTGGGCGAACCTCCAAGCAGAGACCGAAAAAGCCGGTCGCCGCATGCCCGTCGTCGACAGCCTTATCGCGGCTACCGCGCTCTGCAATGGCTTGACCCTCGCAACGCGCAACATCGAGGATTTCAAAAACTGCAAACTCGCGGTGGTGAACCCTTGGTCGCCAAAACAACGGTAGGGCGATGCGGCCCGCAGCGCCGAATCTGTCTTTGCAGAAATGCATCGATGCAGCGAGGTTTGTCCGCGATTGGAACGATTGGGGTGGATTTTTCTTCACGGGGCAAATTGCGTGTAGTAGTCGTTTTGGATGAATTTACAAAAACGCTCACGGCAGGTTTTTCTCTTAGCTTTTTTGTGGGTATTTCCGGTGCTTCTGCATGGAGAGGAAAGCGTCAAGGAGTATCGTAATATTGAGGAGATGCGGAAAAAAGCTGAGCAGGGTGATGCGGACGCTCAATACGCCCTAGGCTTTTGCTACAACAGCGGCCTTGGTGTAGAGAAGAACGAGGCTGAGGCCGTGATATGGTATCGAAAGGCTGCTGAGCAGGGGGTGGCGGATGCGCAAGCTCAGCTTGGCTTTTGTTACGACACCGCAAGTGGCGTGAACAAGAACAACGCAGAAGCCGTGGTGTGGTATCGAAAGGCTGCTGAGCAGGAAAATGCGGGAGGGCAGTATAGCCTAGGAGATTGCTACGCTAAACGGCGTGGAGTAGAGAAGAATGAGGTTGAGGCTGTGAGGTGGTATCGCAAAGCCGCTGAGCAGGGGTATGTGCAAGCTCAGTTTATTCTTGGCTATTGCTATGCTTCTGGGCGGGGTGTAGAGAAGAACGAAGCAGAGGCCGTGAAGTGGTATCGCAAAGGTGCGGATCATGACCACGCGCCATCACAGTGCAATATGGCGTATATGTACGCGCAAGGGTGTGGAGTCGTCAAAAATGATATAGAGGCATACAAATGGTTTTTACTTTCCGCTGCGAAAGGTTTCAAAGCTGCCAAAGAAAATATGGAAGTTTCCGAAAAAATACTCACTCCCGAACAGCGTGCAGAGGGTCAGCGTTTGGCCACCGAGTGGCAGGCGGCTTTTGAAAAGAGAAAGCAGGAGAGCGAGTAGCTCTTGTTGCAACGATTCAATCCCTTATTTCCCCCTCACCAAAAAAATGGTGCGCGCTGCAGGGTTCGAACCTGCGACCCCATCCGTGTGAAGGATGTGCTCTACCACTGAGCTAAGCGCGCTGGGGATGGGTGGGCGGATTTGAGGCCGCTGCCGGGCAGAGAGATTGGCATTTTGGGGGCGGGTTTGGCAAGCACTTCGGCGGGTGGGGTGGATTTTCGTTTTGCGGGGTTGTCCGGCGGCGGGTGGGCGCTATGGTGGATTTCGTTTCCCGCCGTGGCCCAGATTCCCAAGGAAAGCATCGAACAGGTTCTCAGCTCCACGGACATCGTCGGGCTGATCAGTTCGTATATCCAGGTCAAGCGTGCGGGTTCGAGTTTCAAGGCGAACTGCCCGTTTCACCACGAGAAGACGCCCTCGTTTTTCATCAATCCCTCGCGGCAGAGTTTTCATTGTTTTGGCTGTGGCAAGGGTGGGGATGCGATTGCGTTTGTGCGCGAGTACGAGAATCTGCCCTTCACCGATGCGGTGCGGAAACTCGCGCAACAGGCGGGGATCCAGGTGCGCGAGGAGGAGGCCGATCCCGAGGCGGATCGCAGCAGGCGCAGCCGCGGGCGTTTGTTGGATTTGCATCGCGAGGCTGCGGCATTTTTTCACGAGCGCCTGATGAAGGATCCGGCGGCCGAGCACGCGCGGGCATACATCAAGTCGCGTGGCTTCGGTCGTGAGATGGCGGTGAATTGGTCGGTCGGCTGGATGCCGGAAAACGCGCAGCTGTTTCTTGATTGGGCGAAGTCGCGGAAATTCACCGGCCGCGAGCTCGTGGATTCGGGGATTTGTTATTTGCGCGAGGAGGGCAATCCCGCATCGGGCATTCGAGTGCGATTTCGCGATCGGTTGATGTTTGCGATCCGCAACGAGATTGGCGATGTGATTGCCTTTAGCGGGCGTCAGCTTCGCGAGGACCCGAACAGCGGCAAGTATGTCAACTCGCCCGAAACAGCGATCTTTCGGAAATCGCGGGTCTTGTTCGCACTCGATCGTGCGAAGAAGCCGATCCTTCGCGAAAAGTCGGCGCTCTTGTGCGAGGGTCAGCTCGATGTGATTTCGTGTCACGAGGGTGGGATTGATCATGCCATTGCGCCCTTGGGCACGGCCTTCACGCGCGATCATGCGCGGCTGTTGCGGCGTTACACGACGAGTGTGTTGATTTGTTATGATGCCGATCGCGCGGGCTTGGCCGCATCGGAGCGGGTTTTTCGCGAGTTGGCTTCCGAGGGTCTTGCCGTGCGGGTGGTGCGGATGCCGGCCGGCGAGGATCCGGATACTTATTTGAAAAAGTACGGCGTAGAAGCGTTTCGCGGATTGCTGGCCGACGCGGCGGAGTTTTTTGACTTTAAGCTCGGCAAGGCGCGTGAGGATGGACTGCTCGATCAAGCGGCCGGGCGCACCGCGGCGCTGACCGATTGCGCGGGTATGTTGGCCTTGATGAGCGATTTCGCAGCGCGCGAGAATCAGATCAACATCGTGGCTGGGTACTTGCAGGCGTCGTCGACCGTGTTGCGTCAGGCAATTGCAAAAATCATGGCCAAGTCGAAGCCCAAGCGTGGCTATCAGGAACCGGCCGCGATGGATGATGATGTTGTCGCGCCAGTCGAGCCAACACCGCTTCATCGGATCGTGGCGTTTTTGTGTCAGCTCGCGCTCACATCCGCGCCGGCGCAGCATTTTCTTGGCGAGCAATTTGAAACGATCCACGAAGCGACGCGTTGGGTCGAGGGTGTGCCATTGTTAGAGGCAATTTTGGCGGCAGCGCCGGATCCGGCCTCAAGTGCGGCGGTGAATGCATTTCTGAGCGGCTTGCCCGAGGCTGATCGGATGGCCTTGAGTGCGGACGTCACGACAGGTGGTGCGACGGACGACGGCATGCAGGCGGCGGAGGTCTCGCTGGCGCAGCTTTCGGGCTTGGTCCTGCAACGGCGCGATGCGGCCATCAAATCGGCGCTCAAGGAGCCGGGGCTTTCAGCCGAACGCATGATCGCGCTGCTCGAAGAAGCCAAGGAAATCGCCGCGCTGCTGGCGGGCATCGATCAGCGTTCGGAATTTGACGATGAGTTGCCGAAATCCACTTACAAACCGAAAGTGCCCGAGTGGAAAAAGCGCTTTAGCGACATGAATGGAAATAGGGTGAGGATTTGAGGATTTGAGGATTTGAGGATTTGAGGATTTGAGGATTTGAGGATTTGAGGATTTGAGGATTTGAGGATTTGAGGATTTGAGGATTTGAGGATTTGAGGATTTGAGGATTTGAGGATTTGAGGATTTGA
>JAGWXY010000114.1 GCA_018969605.1 Verrucomicrobiota bacterium
GTTTCCAATCGAGCGGATCGACCGACCAGAGAATCGTGGGGTAGCCAAACTCCGCGTGAACCATTTCGCGCTGGCGCGGGAGGAGTCCGCCATAGGGAGGGCGCATCGTGCGCATGGTGGCACCGGATGCCTGTGCGACCGATTCGCGGCAGCGGCGGAGTTCGTTGAGAACTGCCGAGTCGCTCAGCTTGCTGAGCAAGGGGTGGGTCTGGGTGTGGTTGCCGATTTCGTGGCCATCGTCGACCGTTTGGCGGAGAATTTGCGGGTAAAGATTCACGCTGCGACCGATGACATAGAAGGTCGCCTTCACATTGCGTTCGCGCAGGATGTTGAGAAGCCGCGGTGTGTTGGATGGGTGGGGTCCATCATCGAAAGTGAGCGCGATGTATTTGCCGTTCACCGGCACGCGGGTGAAGGTGACGCCGGCGCTGCGGCTGAAGTTGGAATTGAGCGGCATGTCGGGATTGCGCGGAGCGGGGCCGAAGCTTTCGGGTGCGGCTGGCGCGGCGCTCGGCGAGTCGCTGCGCAGCGAGGCGGGTTCCGGCACGCGGCGTGCGACCGGTTGACTTGAAAGCGGTGGTGCGGCGGTGCAACTGGCGGCCGATGCGGCGAGGGCGATGAAGCCACGGCGCGTAAATTGTGATAGGGATGAAAGGGAGTTGGCTTCGGAATGCGGTTCCATGAATAGACGGTATTTGAGCTGCGAAAAGATGATCCGCGCCCGCTGGGGTGTCACGCCCTGTTTTTCCGCGATCGCGTGATGCCGTGCTTGATGCCGGACGCGGGCATGCATTTTCGCGAGTCGGGTGAAATTGGGTCAATTCCTTCTCCGGGCATTGACGCCGGGGCCTTGGCTGGGTCAGATTCCGCGACCGCGCACCGCGCCAAACCATGGACTATCAAGCGAAAATCGCCCGCAACATCGCCTCGATCCCGCGCTCCGGGATCCGCGATTTCTTCGAACTCGTGCAAGGGCGCGACGATGTCATTTCCCTCGGCGTCGGCGAGCCGGACTTTGCCACGCCATGGCACATCCGCGAGGCGGCGATCTATTCGTTGGAAAAAGGTCAGACGACCTACACCTCCAACCTCGGCCTGCTCTCGCTGCGCAAATCGATCGCGAAATATGTCGGCGGCTTTTTTGATGTCGAGTACGACGCCGCCAGCGAGATTCTTGTCACGGTCGGTGTTTCCGAAGCGATCGACATCGCGCTGCGTGCTTTGCTCAACCCCGGCGACGAAGTGATTTACCACGAGCCCTGCTATGTCTCGTACAGCCCGAGCATCGTCATGGCCCACGCGGTGCCGGTGCCGGTGGTGACGACCAAGGAGCATGGATTCTCACTCAAGCCCGAAGCGGTGGCGGCGGCGATCACGCCAAAGACGCGCGTGATCATGCTCAATTTCCCGACCAACCCGACTGGTGCCTGCGCTGCGCGCGAGGACCTTGAGGGCATTGCGAAACTTGCCATTGAGCATGACCTGATCGTGATGACCGATGAGATCTACAGCGAGCTGCGCTACGATGATGAGAAGCACCTCTCGATCGCATCGCTGCCGGGGATGCGCGAGCGCACGATTTTGCTGCACGGATTTTCCAAGGCCTTTGCCATGACCGGCTTCCGTTTGGGTTACGCCTGTGCGCCGCAGCCGATCATCGAGGCAATGATGAAGATCCACCAATACGCGATGCTCTGTGCGCCAATCATGAGCCAGAACGCCGCGATCGAGGCCTTGGAAAACGGCACGCCTGCGATGCTCGAAATGCGGCAAAGTTATCATCAGCGCCGCGATTTCCTCGTGCGCCGGCTCAACGAGATCGGCCTCGAATGCCATCTTCCCGGCGGGGCCTTCTATGTGTTTCCCGACATCCGCAGCACGGGTCTGACGAGCAAGGAGTTTGCCTTCAAATTGCTCGAGCAGGAAAGTGTTGCTTGCGTCCCCGGCGGTGCCTTCGGTCCTTCGGGCGAAGGTTTCCTGCGTTGCTGTTACGCGACGGCTTTCGAAGACATCCGCACTGCCACCGATCGCATCGAGCGCTTCGTGGGCCGACTGTGACATCCCATGAACGCAAAGAACCAAGAGGCGGACACTGATCTGCTGACGCGGGCTCATGTGGTGCCCTTTGCGGTCTTCATGGGTTTTCTCATTCTGCTGCAACTTGCCTCGTCGCTGATCGGTTGGGATCACCCTGATGCCCCATGGTGGCGAAGCCAACCCGCGCAGTGGGTCTACCCCGCGCAGGTCATCGTCACGCTTGGTTTCCTGCTGCGCTATTGGAAATGTTACCGTTTCGATTGGTCGCTGAAGTGGTCGCTCGTCGCAGTGGTTTTTGGTGCGGTCGGCATCGGGTTTTGGCTTTTGCCGACGACGCTCTACGACGCCTGGGGCATGCAGGGCGAGGCGACCGGATGGCTCAAGCGCCTTGGTTTCGCGGCGCGGCGGGAGGGCTTTGATCCGGGGATTTTCGAGCACCCGGCGGCGTACTGGAGCTCGCTGATCATGCGCTTTGTGCGCGCGGTGGTGGTCGTCGCCCTGGTGGAGGAAATTTTCTGGCGGGCCTATGTCTCGCGGCTCGTCTGCGATTGGGAAGGGGACTACTGGCGCCAGCCCTTTGGTCGCGCGACATGGAAGTCCTACCTCGTCGTCACCGGACTGTTCATGGCCGCCCATTCGCCGGTCGATTATGCCGGAGCCTTCGTTTACGGCAGCCTCACCTACCTGCTTTGCATCTGGAGCAAGAACCTCGGCGCCTGCGTCGTGATGCACGCCGTCGCGAATTTTCTCATGGGCCTCTACATCATGGCCTACGGGAAATTCGGACTCTGGTAGCTGCGCCGATGCAAATTTCTCCCGCGCGGCATGTTTTGCCTTGTCAAACCGCAAGAACCCGGACGAATATCCGCGCCCGCGCCGCAAGCGCGGTGGTGAAAGGGTAGATGCCCGAGTGGCTAAAGGGGGCAGACTGTAAATCTGCTGGCTAACGCCTACGCTGGTTCGAATCCAGCTCTGCCCACCACCTTCATAATCAATAGGTTATGAAAACAAAAGGTGCCAAAGTTGACGCCTTTTCCCCGGTCATGAATGGCTGTGGTGACAAATTGGTGACAAATCAAGAACCTACGGTTTGCGGGAAATCCAAAAAGCGCAAGCATGGCAAACCTGTGGCTTCGGTGAAGTTCGGATCAGCCGTGGTGCCGATCTATCAACTCACCTCGGCCGGCCGCAAGCGCTTCATCCTCTCGTTTTATATGGAGGGTAAACGCGAACGCCGCTCGTTCACGAATCTGGAGTCTGCCAAAAAGGAGGCCCAACTCGTGGCGCAGCGAATTCAGAGCGGACGGCAAGAAATGAACGATCTGCGGCCCCACGATCGGGAAGCCTATCGCACCGTGGTCGATCTCCTCATGCCCTCCGGAGTCCCGCTGGTCACGGCAGTCCAGGAATATGTCAGAGCGAACGAGCTGCTCAACGGACTTCCACTGTTGACCGCGGTGGACGAGTTCAGCCGAAAAGCCCGCGGCATGAAGCTGGGAGTGAAGGTCAAGGACGTGGTCGAGGAACTCCTCGTTGCGAAGAAGCAGGACGGCCTGAGTCATCGCTATCAGCTCCAGCTTCAAAGCAATCTGAGGCGGTTTGCAGCGGACTTCGATGTGCCTATCTCGCACATCCGACGCGACCAGATCGACGACTGGCTCCGAAAGCGTGGTGTCGCCATTCGATCGCGCAACGGCCTGCTTGCCACGATCCGGGTTCTGTTCTCGTTTGCCAAGAAACGGGCCTATCTGCCCGTCGGGGATGTGACCGAGGCGGAGGCTCTCGACAAGATCCGCGCAGCGGATGTGGATACGGAAATCTTCACCCCCGAGCAGTTCGCCAAGATCCTCCATGCGGCACCTCCCAGCCTGATTCCCATTCTCGCCATTGGCGGATTCGCCGGGATGCGGAAGGCGGAAATGGACCGACTGGACTGGAACGCGGTGGACCTTGAGCGGAAAATGATCGAGGTCCGTGCCGGCCAAGCGAAAACCGCATCACGGCGGATCATTCCAATTTCCGACAATCTCCTTGCCTGGCTCAAGCCCCTGATGCGGGAAGGCAAGATCGTGAAGGACAATGACTTTCATCGCCAGATCACCGCGTTGGCGGAAACACTCAAGATCGGGTGGCCGCGCAATGTGCTGAGGCACTCATTCATCAGTTACCGAATTGCCATCGTCCAGAGTGCCGACCAAGTGGCGCTTGAGGCAGGAAACTCGCCAACGATCATCTTCAAGCACTACCGGGAGCTGACGACTGAAGAGCAGGCGGAGAAGTGGTTCTCGATCATGCCTAAGGAAGAGCAGTGGGAAAACACCCTTAGCTATGACCGCAAGAAGCGGCGGGTGATCCTGAACGGAATCGAACGCGATTGATCGCCCGTACAATCCGCATGCCAACGGAGTTTTTACGCGCGGAAT
>JAGWXY010000115.1 GCA_018969605.1 Verrucomicrobiota bacterium
AGGGACCTTTGTCCCAAAGGTCCGCGCGAATGAGCTACGGCTTCTGATCTAGCTTCTTCTGTCTTTAGGTCTTCTGTCTTCTCTTGAAACTGACCACTTGAACCTTGAAACTTCTTCCTCTGTCTTTTGCCAAATAGAAACGCCGAGGCGCGGAGGTCGCAAAGGGCTTCGCGGAGATTTTTTGGACCTTTAAAACCTCTATTGACATCGCCTGCGGTGGCATATATGGTATCATTGTGATTCGAGCTGTGATCGACACGAATGTGCTGGTTGCTGCCTTGCGCTCATCTTTAGGGGCTAGCCATCAGATCCTGCTGGCCGCCGACAGAGGTAAGTTCGAGGTCGCGCTGTCCGTTCCCTTGCTCGCAGAATACGATGATGTCTGTCATCGTGCCGATAGCGGAATTTCCATTTCCTCATCGGCCATCGACGATGTGATCAATCGAATCGCGCAGATCTCGAAGCAACAAACTATCCACTACCTGTGGCGCGGCATTCTTCCCGATCCCAAGGATGACATGGTATTGGAAGTGGCCGTGGCATCCGAATCATCGCACATCATCACTTTCAATCACAGGCATCTCAAACAAGCCTCGGAGTTTGGGATTTCCGTAGTAACGCCATCCGAGTTTTTGACCCTATTATGAGCACGCTTAGCCTAAGAATTCCAGATTCACTGCACAGGACGCTTAAGACCGCGGCCGACCAAGACGGTGTATCCATCAATCAGTTTGTGAGTCTCGCCGTCGCAGAGAAACTGTCGGCGTTGCAGACCTACAACTTGATCGCGGACAGGGCAGCCAAGGGTTCCCGAGATGCGTTCCTCAAGGCCATGTCGACGGTTCCCAGCAAAGAAGTGATCGCGGGTGATGAGATTCCATCCGGTTACAAACGAAAAACAAAGCGATCCTCTTAAGGCCAAGCGAGTTACAGTAAGCTGCCGCTTCTTCATGTGGCTGGATCATCCTGATCCAGGCCGTCCATGGAGCGTCTCGCTCCATGTTTTGAACAGCCGAAGAATCCGCTGCCTCTGATCTAGCTTCTTCTATCTTGAGATCTTCCGTCTTTTGCCAAATCGAAACGCCGAGGCGCGGAGAACGCAGAGGGCTTCGCGGAGAAAAGTTGGTGGACTTCACGAAGCATCCATGCCGACCCCACAAAAAACTCCGCGCTTTTCTCCGCTCGCTCCGCATCTCCGCGTTTCGATGAAACTCACCCTGGGAAATAATGTTTCAGCGCTTCGATGGCGCCGTGGGCGTGGATGCCTTGGGTGATGAGGCCGCCTGATGCAGAGACTTTCGCGTGGATCTCTGGCACGGAGTTGGCCGGGCAGGCGGTCATGCGGGCGTGGGTGGCATCGAGCATGTTGAGGTCGTTGTGGCTGTCGCCGATGGCGAAGCAGTTGGCTGCGGTGATTTGATGAAGCCGTGCCACTTCGGTGAGGCTGCTGCCTTTGTGGAAATCGCGGTGGCCGAAGCGCAGGTAGATTGAGTTGCGCTGCCATGAGAGTTGCGGTTCGTCGTCGGCGAGTGGTGCGATGCGGCTGACGATCCATTCCATTTCTTCCACCGTGCGCGAGATGATGCCGGCCGGTTCGCCTTCCATGTCGATCCACTGCGCGCCGGTGTGTTCCTCGATGTCATGGCGGATTTTCGCGAGCAATTTTTTGGCGCGCTTGAACAGGCGGAGGATTTCCTTCTCGCATTGTTTGTTCCATTGCGCGTGGGGCACCCAACGGCCAAATTTGTTGGGAATGTAAATTTCGCGTTCGCGCGCGACCACCCAATCGGGGAGGAAGGGGAATCGGCTTTCGAGAAATCCTTCGATCATGTGGACCATCGAACGCCCGGTGTTGATGCCCCAGATGGCCTGATGCGTTTCGCGGATGCGTTGGATCAGTTCAAAAAACTCCGTCGCTACGGGTGGCGACGATGCGGGATCGTGAAGGGTGCCATCGAAATCAAACGACAGAATCGCGGCGGGCTTGGGAAGCGCGGGAAGTGTCCTCATGCAATCGGCTGGCGTGGTGCCCGTCGTGCGTTTTCACCCCGCACGGCGGAATTGGTACACGAGGACGGGATCGAACCGCCGACCGACCGGGTGTAAACCGGTTGCTCTACCGCTGAGCTACTCGTGCGTGGGTGCGGGCAAAAGATGCGAGGCGCGGGGGCAGGGATCAAGCTCCGAATGTGCTCATTGTTTCAGGAGCAGCATCTCGAAGATGGTATGCTTCGGCGCGCCTCTTATTTCGTATGGGCGCTGACATATTCCAAGGCGGCGTGGGCAAGCAGCCCTGAGCGGGTGTCACCCGTTTGCGATGCAAAGGAGTCAATCTGTGCAAGAATCCGCTCAGGCAAGGTGATGTTGACGCGCTTGGCCTTGCCGGAGAGCTTGGACAAATCCACATCCACGAGCGCCCAAATGCCTGAAGCAAATTTCCGTTTTGCGCGGTAATGCTCAATGGACATTCCCTGCGGGATGCTCTCGCCATCGATCAACAAGCCTTCCACATGGCACTCGATGGCCTCGATCGCATTGCCGAGAGCTTCGTCCGCGGTGGCACCCGCAGAAAAGCATCCGGGAAGATCCGGAACGGTGACTCCGTAATCTGAATCGCGATCTTTGTGAATGACGACTGGGTATCTCATGGTTATTGCGGTGGCCAATCCCAACCAGCTTGGCGAAATATGTTCCTCAAAGTCCCCTTCGGGAGGTCTTTCTTAGGATGAGGCACAGTGACTCTGCTTCCGCCGGTCGGGTGTTTGTATTGGTGGTGAGAGCCGCGAACATTGACCAACAGCCAGCCTTCAAGCTTCAGTCTGTCGATGACATATCGACTCGTCACAGCCTCACAATACACACGGTGTGGATGGGGTCAAGCAGCAATGTTTTGCACGAAAGTAATTAGAAACATCGCTCACTGTTTCACGAGCGCGACGAGCACGGCTTTCTGAGCGTGGAGGCGGTTTTCGGCTTGTTGGAAAATCGTGTCGGCGTGGAGTTCGAGGACTTCCTCGCTGATTTCCTTGCCGCGGTAGGCTGGCAGGCAATGGAGCACGATTTGATCGCTGGCGGCGTTGGCGAGCAGCTCGGCATTCACTTGAAAGCCTGCGAACTCGAGTTCTTTTTCCTTTTGATCCTCCTGGCCCATCGAGAGCCAAACATCGGTGTTGATCACATGAGCGCCGCTGACCGCGACCTGCGGATCATTGCTGACCGAGACATTTGGCGCATCGAGTTGCGCGAGAAATTCCACCGTTGGTTGGCAGGCTGGCGGTGAGGCCACGGCGAGTTCGAAGCCGAGGTGTTTGGCGGCCCACATCCACGAGCGGCTCATGTTGGAAAAACCATCGCCGATGAATGCGATCTTGCGGTTTTCCCAGGTGCCGAGTTTTTCGCGGATCGTGAGAAGGTCGGCGAGGATCTGGCACGGGTGTTCGTCGTCGGTGAGCGCGTTGATCGTTGGGATGCCCGAATACGCGGCGAACTGCACGACATCGGATTGTGCATAGGTGCGGATGACCGCGCCGTGGACCATGCGGCCGAGCACGCGGGCGGTGTCCTTGATGAGTTCGCCGCGGCCGAGTTGGATGTCGTTTTTTGAAAGAAACATTGGGAATCCGCCAAGCTCGCGGATGCCGACTTCGAATGAGACGCGGGTGCGCGTCGATGACTTCGTGAAAATCAGCGCCCATGTTTGGCCGGCAAGTGGTTGACCGCCTCGTTCGCGCGTGGCTTTGAGGTGTGCGGCGGAATCGATGAGCCAGCCGATCTCGTCGTCGCTGAGTTGTTCGATCGAAAGGAGGTGCTTCATGGCGGTGGTGTTTCAGATGGCTTTCAAGCCTTCGCGCAAGATCGCGAGCGCCGCATCGATTTCATCGGCGGTGACATTGAGTGGAGGGAGGAGGCGAATGGTGTTGGGTCCGGCCGGTGGAACCAGCAGGCCGAGTTCCATGAGTTTGCTTACGACCACCAGCGCGGGAGTTTTGCCCTCGGGTGTCGGGATCAATGTCGGATCAAGCGCGACGCCGAGCAGCAGTCCGCTGCCGCGAATTTCGGTGATGACCGGAAGTTTCCATGAAAGGATCGTTTCGCGGATGCGGGTCTCCATGCGGATCGCATGGCTTGCGAGATTTTGTTCGCGGATTTCTTTGAGCACCGCGAGCGAGGCCGCGCAGACGAGCGGGTTGCCGCCGTAGGTTGAGCCGTGCGAGCCGGGACCCATCAGCGAGGAAAGTGCGGTGCCATTGGCGTCGATCGCGCGATCGCTGAGCCAGAAGGATCCGATCGGCACGCCGCCGCCCATGCCTTTGGCCCATGAGATGCCATCGGGTTCGACTTCGGGAGCGATCATGCGCCATGCCATCGCATCGCCGCAGCGGCCGAAGCCGG
>JAGWXY010000116.1 GCA_018969605.1 Verrucomicrobiota bacterium
CCTTGCCCTGATCCGCGTCATGATCTTCAAGGAAGACATCCAGCTCGACCAGATTCGCGAGAAGCAGCAGGAGCTGAAGCGACTCGAGTTGGAATACGCGCGGCACAGCCGGCAGATTGCGTTGCAGCGCCAGGAGCAGGAGCGGACGATTCCGCCGCTGGACGACATGGATGCGCGCGCGGGGCGCAAAAAGTATGAAAACCTCGCGGTTTCGCGCGGGGCGCTTACCAATGAGAAGCGCGAGTATCAGCGCAGCATGATGCTGCTGATGTTGTTGCTGGCGGCGACTGCCTCGCTCGTCTGGTGGGGCATCACGCTGATGCGGGCAGCGTGATGAGCGTATCGTCGTCCGCGTTTTTCAGGCTGTTTGCCTGTGATGCCGATGAGCGGGATTTGGTCTTGAAGGTTTTTTGCGCGTCGAGGCGGATGCGGAGTTCCGGCCATTGATCTTTGCTGACGATGTAGCCGACGCATTCCGGTTTGCCGCAGCGGCAGGGGTGATCTTCGAAGCAATCGACATCGAAGCCATAGTCGAAGCTGAGTTCTTCGCCGGGCTGGATGTCGCGGATCGCATCGATGTAGATTCTGCGGCCGACGATGCAGGCTTCGCAGTTTGGTGCGCAGGAGTGGTTGATGAGGCGGGCGATGTTCCAGGGGACATTGCCGTCGAGATCGTAGTTTTTGGAAATCGTGAAGATGTAAACTGCAGCGTCGCCGGTGGCGTTGGCCTTCCTTTGTTGGGAGGCGCCGCGGCGGTCGCTTTCGCGTTTGTCGATGATTTCGCCGACATACTCGATGACGCGCGTGCCCTTCGGGATGAAGGTGGTGGCGTAGATTCCGCGGCCGTGGATGTTGGATCCGCGGACTTCGCAGTAATCGCTGTCGCCGCGCTTCCAGAGCTCGATCATTTTTTTGTGGAGCAAGCGCTCCTCGGTGATTCCCTTTTTCCTCGATGGCATGATTTGTGTGGGGCGGGCTTTAGCGGGCTTCGCGTTTGCTTTAGCGGGCTTCGCGTTTGCTGACGGGTGGAAGTTCGATGTTTCTTGGCAGCGTGATGAAGAGGCCACGGAGGTCGCTGACCTTGAGGCCCGCGCCGTCGATGAAGGTCCAGTCGAGTTTGTCCTTTGGCGAGATGGCGACTTGGTAGCCGAGGCTTTCGATGACGAGCGGCTTTGGGTTGCCTTCGCGGATGAAGCGGAATTTTGTCATCGTCGGTACGAGTACCAGCCACTTGGTGTAAACGAGGTTGCCGGACTTGCCTTTTTGCGGGCCGACTTGGTGAACGATGGGAGTGCCTTCGGGTTTGGATGAGAGCATCGTGATGCCTTGGCGGACCATTTCCTCGGGTATTTTTGCGAGTTGCTCTTCGAGTGCCTGCATGCTGCCCATGCGTTGGGAAACGCGTTCCTTCCAGAGCGGGTTCATGCGTTCGAGCGCGGCGTGGTAGCGGCCGAGGACCACTTCGTTGCCGAGCGCAGCGACCGCGCTGGTGGCGGATTGCACGACTTCCGGCGGGACCGCATCGGCGATGACCTCGGCTTCGCCGAAGGACTCGTTGTTGGCTGTTTCCTGCTGCGCGTGTGCCATGCCGAGCATGATCAGCACGATGGCAAGGCAGGTGAGTGTGGGCGGGAATTTCACGCGACAATCGATGGGCTTGCTATGGGGGCAAGTCAAGCCCGGTCAAGGGTGGTGCTTGAAATGCTTGATGCGAAATTTGTTGGCAATGCTTCGCGTGATCAACGCGCCTTGCGTGATTTTTTCGACTCGAAGGACACCGCATTCGGATCGAAGGCATTCGGGTCATAGCCCGGGTTCATCCATTCGATTTCGCCGTGCAAGGCCTGCATGTATTGGAAGGTGCCGCCGAAGTCTTCGGGCGGGCAGGCGCGTTGGCCATCGAGCATTTGGGGTCCGCCTTCGCCGGTGCATGATTTCTCGAAGACCACTTCGTGGATCCATTCATCGGCGAAGTCGTAGCGATAGAGCATGCGGATCGGCAGGCGGCGTTTGCCAAGGAATGCGCCGACGGTGAGTTGTGCTTCGTCCTGGAAGTCACCGAGCACTTGGTCCTGAAGGCCGATCGGGCCGATCACATCGACGAGGCGTTTGCCTTTGCCGTGGCGGAATTCGTGCGGGTGTTTGTCTTCCCAGCCCATGGCCGCTTGGATGGCATTGCTGAGGGCGATGAAAGTTGCATCGGTGCTGATCGAGAAGCGGCGCCAGATTTGTGGCTGGATGCCGTAAAGGAAGACCTTCACGACCACGCGGGTTTGATCATTGGATTTCGGCATGCGGCGGAATGTGTCGGAATCCCGCGCGTGAGGCAAATGGGAAAAGCCAGGTGATGCGGCGAGAAATTTTTTGTCGCTCAGCTGCCGACGAGGCGGTTTTTGGCGAGCTCGGCATCGATGATGCGTTCGCATTCGCGGATTTGTTCTTGGCGGCGTGCGCGTGCGCCTTCGGCGAGTTGTTCGAGGGTGTCGATGTCGTAGAGGTAAACCTCTTCGATTTCGCCGGCGGCGGGTTCGATGTCGCGCGGGACGGCGATGTCGATGAGAAAGAGCGGGCGGAATTTGCGGGCGCGGCGGGCTTTTTCGACATCGGCGCGGTGGACGATCGTGTGGGGGGAGCCGGTGGAGGAGATCACCACATCCACGCGTTCGAGCACGCGTTGCCAGTCGTCGAAGGTGACTGCGCTGCCGCCCATTTCGGCGGCGAGTTCGATGGCGCGCTCGTGCGAGCGGTTGGCGACGAAGATCGAGCGGGCACCGCGCGAGACGAGGCTTTGGGCGGTGATGCGGCTCATCTCTCCGGCGCCGATGAGCATGACCTCGCTATCGCCGAGGTGGCCGAAAATTTTCTCCGCGAGTTCGACCGCGACGCTGCCGACCGAGGTCGCGCCTTCCTGAATGGATGTCTCGGTGCGGACTTTTTTGCCGATGCCAAATGCGCGTTGGAAGAGGCGGTTGAGCATGCCGGAGGTTGTGCCGGCATCGAGGGCGGCTTGGTAGGCTTGTTTCACCTGACCAAAGATTTCCGTTTCGCCGAGCATCATCGAGTCGAGGCCGCTGACGACGCGGCAGAGGTGTTGGGCTACGGATGATTTTTCCTTGCGATAGAAATGCGGGGTGATGCCTTCCGGCAGTGATGTTTTCGCGGCGAGGTGGGACTCGAGTTTTGCAAAGGCCGATGTGGCATCGGCTGCGACGAAGTAGAACTCGGTGCGGTTGCAGGTAGAGATCACGACCCCTTCGGTGACATCCTCAAGGGTGGTGAGTTCGCGTGAGGCCGTACCGAGGTGGCTGGTGACCACGGCAAATTTTTCCCGCACCTCGACGGGTGCGGTGCGGTGGTTGAGGCCGAGGCAGAGCAGGTCCATCAGACGAATGCGAAGACGCCGAGTGAGAGCAGGAAGAGGGCGATGGCCAGCAGTGAGGTGCGGCGCCCGGTGATGCCGCGAGTCGACTGGATCCAGAGAAGCATGGCGTAGCCGGCCCAGACGATCAGCGCGGCGACGAGGTGGCCGGTGGCGGAAGGCGAGCGTGGCATCATGAAACCGGCGATGATGCCGAGGGTGAGGAGGATGCTGCCGAGGCGCAGCAGGCGGTTGAGTGAGACGAGCAGTTCGCGGGCGGGTGGCAGGTTGCGGAAGAGTCCGCTCTTCAGATGGTGTTCTTTGAGTTGGTGATCGAGCACGAGGAACATCACTCCGGCGACTGCGGCAAGGGCGAGCGCGCCGTAGGCCAGCACCGAGGTGGCTGTGTGGGTTTCATGCCATGGATTGCCGCCGGGGACTTTCAAAGGCATCGCATCGAGCATGCCGGGAGCGAGCGCGATGGCTTGAAAAAGGAAAACAAGCGGAGCAGTGAAGACGCCGAGGAGTGAGATGCGGTAAGCCGGGCCGATGAGCAGGTAGAACAGCGTGAGCGACCAGGCGAGGTAGGCGAGGATCTCGCCGCGGTCGGCCAACGGGCAGGCACCGCGCGCTTCGCCACGATGCATCAGGAAACCGGTTTGCAGCACGAAGGCCAGGGCCATCCATGCAACCGTCCAGCGGCTGCGCCGCCCGCGGTGGACAGAGGTCATGCCCCAAACGCCGCCGATGAGGGCGAGCAGGGTGGAGGCGATCAAAAGCCAGTAGGCCATGGCCTTGGTTGATGCGGAAAAGCCGCAATGCTGAAAAGCGGAAAATTGGGAATTCCGCTCGGGGCTTGAAGTAGTTCCGCAAAACTGGCCAGGGCAAGGCGTTGCGATCATGGAGCGGAGTGACATAGCCGACCCGAAAGGGTTGCCCGCAAGGGCCGCGCCGGCGGGTGCGGGCAAAGTGGATGGGCCGCCAAGACCGATGCCACTTT
>JAGWXY010000117.1 GCA_018969605.1 Verrucomicrobiota bacterium
AGAAAGCAGCCGAGAAGGTTGCGGGCGTGGGGTGCGGATTCGCGCGAGGCCGCGGCTTCGACGGTTTCGAGAATGGTTTTTTCCGGGTCGAGTTCGTCGGCGTGGTTTTGCGAGAAGAACGAAGTCGCGACCTTGTGGCCGAAGGTGTGAGTGCCGGCATCGGGTGTTTCCTGCGCGGTGATGAGTCGGCAGAAGGTCGATTTACCGGCGCCGTTCGGGCCGACGATGGCAAATTTTTCGCCCTTGTTGATTTCGAAATCAAAGCCGTCGAAGATGCGGCGAGCGCCGTAGTGCTTTGAGGCCTTGTCCAGTTTTGCCACCATGTGGCCGGAATTTGGCGGCGGCGGGAATTTGAAATTCATCACCGCGTCGTCCTGCTCGGGTGCGGGGATGCGCTCGATTTTTGCGAGCATCTTGATGCGCGATTGCACGAGCGTCGCCTTGTTGGCGGATGCGCGGAAGCGATCGATGAAGCGCTGGATCTCGGCAATTTCGCGTTGCTGGGATTCGTATTGCTTGCGGTGGGTTTCCTTGCGGATCACCGACTCGCGTTCGAAGTAGGAAAAATTTCCCGCGTATTCCTCGGCCCGGCCGTGGGCGAAGGCGATGGTGCGCGTGCAAAGCGTGTCGAGCAGCCCGCGGTCGTGTGAAATGAGCAGGATCGCGCCGGGGTAGTTGACGAGGTATTGCTCGACCCACACCTGCGTGTCGATGTCGAGGTGGTTGGTGGGCTCGTCGAGCAGCAGGACCTCGGGCTCTTGGAGAAACAGCTTGGCCATCGCGATGCGCATTTGCCAACCGCCGGAAAACTCGGAGCAGTCGCGGGTGAAATCGGCCTCCTTGAAGCCGAGGCCCTTGAGCACCGATTCGATGCGCGGCTTCATGCGGGCGGGGTCGGTGGCATCGAGTTGCAACTCGAGCGCGCCGATCTCCTCAAGCGCCTCGGCGTAGGGCGAGGAACGCGGGTCGAGTTTTTCGAGTTCGTGGGAAAGGCGGTCGATCCTGTTGCGCAGCTCGAGCATTTCGCCGAAGGCGGATTCCGTTTCCTGCCACAGCGTGCGGCCTCGGACATGGATCCCTTCCTGTGGCAGGTAGCCATAGCGCGTGCCCTTGGGCGAGTGGATCGCGCCCGAGCTTGGGCGGATGATGCCGGCGATGCACTTCATCAGCGTCGATTTGCCCGCGCCGTTGTGGCCGGCGAAGGCAATGCGCTCGCGGGCCTGCACGGAAAAGGACAGGTCGTTGAACAGCACGCGGGCACCAAACTCCACGCGCAGTGACTGGACGGAAATCATCGGGCGCGGAGCTTGCACGGAACGCGGCCAGCGTCAACCCCGATGAAAACCCGCCGCTCATGCGATTCGTGCAAGCAAACGCCGCCAATGTAACGAAATTTATCGTCACGAAAATTTCCGTGACGAGTACCCTTGGGCGGTTTATTTCCCGTGCATGTCGACGCGCGCCACTGGCAAGCTTGCCGCCGAATTTCTCGGGACTTTCATCATGGTCTTCGCAGGGACCGGAGCGATTGTGATCGATCAGGCGCATGGTGGCGTGATTGGCCATGTCGGGGTCGCGCTGACCTTTGGCTTGGTGGTGATGGCGATGATCCACACCTTTGGTGACATCAGTGGCGCACATTTGAATCCTGCCGTGACGCTGGCCTTTGCGGTGGCTGGGCGTTTCCGCCGGTCGGAGGTGCCGGGCTACATCGTGGTGCAGTTGGCCGGGGCTTTTGCGGCGAGCGGCCTGTTGAAGTTGCTATTTCCGGCATCGGCCACGCTGGGCGCGACGCTGCCGGCGGGATCGGCGGAGCAGGCATTTGTGCTGGAGGTCGTGTTGACCGCGATTTTGATGCTGACGATTTTGAGCGTGTCGACGGGCGCGAGGGAAAAGGGGATCACGGCGGCGATTGCGATTGGCGGGGTGGTCGGGCTGGAGGCGATGTTTGCGGGTCCGGCCTGTGGGGCATCGATGAACCCTGCGCGTTCGCTGGCGCCGGCGGTGGTGAGCGGAAATTTTCATCACCTGTGGCTGTATCCGGCAGCGACCGTGCTGGGCGCGCTGTTGGCTGTGCCGCTTTGCAAGCTGGTCCGCGGGCGATTCGGGTGACCGTGGACGCCGGGCGTGAGGCCCAACAAAACCGAGTCGATGTGGAAATGGGGCTCAAAACCTTGTCCGACCACTTCGCGGAGCTGGGCGCCGACTTCGGCGAGGAAATCGAACGCGGGGCCGCCGATGCCACTATGCGCGTCCACGTCGAAGACGAAAATGACATCCCAATTTCGACTCCCATACCGTCACTCCGCCGGCGTCATTCTATTTGGTGCAATGCAATGATACACTCAAAATGAAAAATACACTTGCAAAGTGTATCCTAGAATAATAGTGTATCCCCAATGAAGCGCACCCTGCCAGCTCTGGTAGAATACCTTGAAAAGCTGACCGGCAGCCCCGTGGACCTCGCACCTGCCGAACCTCGGAGTCTGCCTCTTTTCCTGCGTGAACGCTTTCAACTCCACCAAGGAGACATCTTTGGTCGAAGCTTTATCTTCGCCATCGACAGGTGGGGTGAGCAAGACCCATCCGCCGTCAACTACGCCAATCTAACCGAGTGCTTGAGTGGCCATCTGGGAGATTCAGTCGTTCTGGTCCTACCTGGCCTCGCACCGCACATTCGCCAAGGCCTCATCCGCTTGGGGCGTCCGTTCATCGTTCCCGGCAGTCAGACCTTCCTGCCCACCGCCATTATCGATCTGCGGGAGCGGCAACCTGGCGTACTTCCCACCGCGAAAACACTCAGCCCGGCGGCTCAATGTGTCCTCCTCTATCATCTGGAGCGAGAGAGCATCCACCATTGGCCACTGCAAAAGGTGGCCGAAGCCGTCGGCTACTCACCCAACATGCTCATCAAAGTGAAGCGCGAACTGGAGGCAGCGGAACTTTGCGATCCCGTGCGCAACGGCCGTGTTGTCACCCTGCGCTTTCATGTCGAGCGTCGGGCACTGTGGCAAAAGGCCCTGCCTTGGCTGGCCTCGCCGGTCCGCGCCACCCACTGGGTCCGTTGGAAACAACCACCCGCGCAAGCCCTCATGGCTGGCATGACAGCACTCAGCCGCGCAACGATGATCGCCGATGATCGCACGCCCGTGTATGCCCTTCATCACAAGGCATCCAAAGACAATACTTTCGAAATCTGTGCCGACCGCATCGATGCCACGGCGAGACTCGAAATTTGGAATTACAACCCGCGATTGCTCACCATCCGCGAGGAAATGGTGGATCCCCTTTCGCTCTTTCTCAGCCTGCGACACGATCCAAATGAGCGCGTTCAGGACCAACTCGAAACACTCATCGAACAATTCCCATGGTAAGAGGACTCGACCTGTTGCGCGAACGCATGAAACCGCATGAGGGCTCCATCGTGTTGATCGGAGGGGCGGCCTGCGACGATTGGTTCTCCCGCCAATCACTCCAGTTCCGTGCCACCCAGGATCTGGACATCGTCCTTATCGTGGAGCTGATCGGCGCTGAAGCAGTCAACACCCTCCGCCGTTTCATCCGCGATGGCCAATATGAAACTCGCGCCCGCAGCAACGGCAAACCTGAGCTCTACCGCTTTGCCGACCCCAAAGACCCGCGTTTCCCCAAAGAACTCGAACTGTTCAGTCGTGGACCGGAAAACATCGACCTCGCTCCTGGGGAAACATTGCCGGTCATCACTGATGAGGATTATCACAGCCTGTCTGCCATACTTCTGGATGATAGATACTATGAGTTGATTCGCGTTCACCACGACATCCATGATGGACTTCACTTCGCCAACGCCACTTCCCTGATCCCACTCAAGGCCTTCGCATGGCTCGACTTGAAGCGCCGCATGGCCGAGGGCAAAAAGATCGATTCACAAAAGATCAAGAAACACCGCGCCGATGTCTTTCGCCTTGCCGCCACCCTTCCTGCCGAACCGGGCCCCGAATTGGCGAAAGAAATTCGCAAGGACCTTGTCCACTTCATGAAGGCCTTCCCACCGGACTCCACGGATTGGCAAGGCATCCTCGCCGCAGTCAAAGGCACTGTGGGTGTGAACCTGTCCTCCACTGCTCTGCGTGATGCCATTTTCTCCTACTTCCGCCTAACCGACTAGAATCTAGCCTAAGGGACTGGGCTGCTTGGGTCTGACTCCGACCTGCCGGAAACGCTGATCGTTTGCTTTAACCCGAATTCGGAAGTTGAAATGCAAACAAAGAGGGCTTTGACCACAGATTACACAGATTGCACAGATAAAGAAAAATCACAAAAAATGCGCTCCTCGATAATCAGT
>JAGWXY010000118.1 GCA_018969605.1 Verrucomicrobiota bacterium
GTTTCGAGCGCGTTGCAAACGCCGCACTTCTGGGTCTTGGCATCGACGGTGAGTTTCACCGCCATCTCGAGCTTGGCTGCCTGATCGACAAACAGGTGGCAGATGCCGTCGTAATGTTTGATCACCGGCATGCGCGCGAGCGAGACGACGGTTTCGATGAGACCTTTGCCACCGCGCGGGATGATCAGATCGAGCCACTTGTCCATTTGCGCGAGGGCGGCGACGCTTTCGCGATCGGTGAAAGGAATGAGTTGGATCGCGTGCTCGGGCGCGCCGGCCGAGGCAAGAGCTGCGGCGATCGCGCGGTTCGAATGAATCGCTTCGCTGCCACCGCGAAGGATCGTGGCGTTGCCGGTCTTGAAACAAAGCGCGGCTGCGTCGGCAGTGACATTTGGGCGGCTTTCGTAAATGATGCCGATGGTGCCGATCGGCACGCGCACTTGCTCGATGCGAATGCCGTTCGGGCGCTCCCAGGCGTCCATCACTTGGCCGACCGGATCCGGCAGCGTGGCGACTTGATCGATGCCGGCAGCCATCGCTTCGATGCGCGCCTCATCGAGCCGCAAGCGATCGAGCATCGCGGCGGAAAGGCCTTTCTCCACGCCGGCGGCAAGGTCTTTGTCGTTGGCCTCCATCAATGCAGCGGCGTTGGCGCGGATTGATGATGCCATCGCGCGGAGAATCGCGTTTTTCTCGTCGGATGAAAGCTGCGCGAGACGGTAGGCCGCGGCGCGGGCCTGACGCCCCATTTGCAGGATGTTTTCCTCGATCGCGCTCATGATGAAATTGAATTCGCGCTTGGCAGAAAACGCGTGGAAATTCCGTTGCCCGCGATGATTTTTTCAAGGCGTTCCGGATGACGGCCGTGAGCGATGTGCGTCTCGATGCCGGCATCGACAGCAAACTTTACCGCCTCGAGTTTGGATGCCATGCCACCCATCGAAAAGCGGCCTTTGTCATCGCGCACATGACGAAACACCGCGTCGATGTCGGCGACTTCGGAAATGAGTTGTTGGCTCTCGGGATCGAGCAGGCCGTCGACGCTCGTGAGCAAAATCACGCGCTTGGCACCGGCAAGTTTTGCGACACGCACCGAGAGCATGTCGTTGTCGCCAAATTTCAATTCCTCGACCGCGACCGAATCATTCTCGTTGATGATTGGCAAAATGCGCGACTCGGAGAGCAGGCGCGTGAGTGTGTCGGAAACATAAGCCGCGCGTTCGGGCGTGGCGAGATCGGCAGCAGTCAGCAAGACTTGCGCGACCGTTATGTCGAAGTTTGCAAAGAGGCTGCTGTAAGTTTGCATCAACCTTGCCTGACCCACCGCAGCGCAGGCCTGACGCGTGGCGGTATCGGTCGGATACTCGTCGAGGCCAAACGCGGACACGCCCGAACCGACCGCGCCGGAGGAAACAAAGAGGCAGCGGTGGCCGGCTTGGATCAGGCCCGCGATCGCCGCGACCAAATGCACCAAGGCGGCGCGGTCGAGCGTGCCATCGGCGGATTTCGTGAGCACGCCAGTGCCGGCTTTGATGACAGTGAGATCGGGAATCATGACAGTTTCGCCCGCAGGCAAGGGGGACTTGATAAACCGAATCGACGCCTCATGCCAGCGCAAGATGGGGGATGAAGAGTTATTGGTTATTTGTGATAGGTTATTGGGGAATAATAAACAGAAGCCGCCTCTTCAAGGAAGCGTGGGCATCTTGCCCGCAGCTTCATCCCAGGTAGGGTACCGCGAGGCCGTGTCGCCCTACCGAGACACGGCCTGCATCAGTTTTGCGGCATGCCAAGGGCTTGAAGCTCGGCCTGATAAACGACGAGGCTGTCGGCGGGCACGGGCAGACGCAGCGGGGCGGCGGCATCGAAATTCACGGCATCGCCCGGGCTCTCCGAGCCAATGGTCAGCACTGGCCGCAACTGCTTGCCGTGAGTCTTGAGTGATGCGGGGAGGTTTATTGCCTGATTCGCGGTGCCGGTCACGCGTGCCTCGCCGGAGGCATTGATCACGACCACGGCAAATGATTCGCCATCCTCGCTGGCGCGCGCGTAGGCGAGCACGCCATCGTCGCTTGAATCATCACCCGAATCGGTCCATAGCGGAATGAAGGAGCCGGTTCGGAGCACGGGCAGTTTTTTGCGCAATGAAGTCAGCGCGGAAATTTCCCGAAACGAGGCTGATTGTTTTACTTCGTCGATGGGTGGCGAGCCCGCGCGCGGGAAATAGGTGAAGCGTCCTGTTTCGCCGTCCTCGCCGATCTTGCCGTCCGCATCAGGTGTGGCGAATTCCGTTCCGTAATAGATGCACGGGATGCCGGGCAAGGTGAGCACAAGGCCTTGGGCAAGGCGGTTGCGGCGTTCGCTCACGCCAGCGACGCGGAAGCGGTTGAGGCCATCGTGGTTTTCGATGAAGGTGATGATTTTCTGCTGCGCGTTGAGTCCGTCGGGTCCGGGGTTGGGGTTGTAAAACGGGCGGCCTTTCGAGTCGTTTGAGGTACGGGTGAGCAAGGCGTTTTCCAGTGCTGCGGGCGATCCGTATCGGCCATCGGGGTGGCGTAGGTATTCGCGCGCGCTGAAGCAGAATTGGAAATCAAGCACGCCGTCGAGTCCTGGCTCCTTGCTTGCAGGCCAATCCGAGCGCCAGGTGTAGCGCCCGAGGATCTCGGGGTTGCCGTCGTATATTTCGCCAAAGAGCAATTTCTCGGCGGCCTTTGCGCCGAGGCGCGCCCTGAGCCGCTCAGTGAAGGTATCCCAGAATTCGTGATGCACATGCTTGATGGTGTCGATGCGCAATCCATCGACGCCGACATGGCCGAGGTAAAAATCATAGATCGTCACAAACTCATCGACGAGGGCATCGAAGTGCTCGCCTTTGGGATCGGTCCAGAAATCGCGCAGTGAAAAGAAATCGCATTCGACTTCCTCGCCATCGGTTTTGCCGAGGCTGTCGGTAGAAAACCCTTTGCGGCCATAACTTTCCAAGCGTGCCAAAGAGCCCCGCGTTTCAATCGTTTTGCCCAACAACTCGCGCGGGCCATCGGGCTGCACTTTTGCCACATTCCAACGCGGCACATCCGCCCACTTGGCGTTGGCGTGATATCCATCGCGTTTGAACGGCTGGACCCATTCGTCCTTCTCGCCTTCGTCAAACACGCCGTCGTTGTCGGCATCGTAGTAGAACACCGGGCCAGCGTGATTGAGCACGACATCCTGTATGACCTTGATGCCCTTGCTGTGCGCATGTTTCACAAAATCGCGATAGTGCTCCATGCGGCCATTGGCATCATCGCTGTAGGCTTTGCCATCGAGCGACTCGCGGCTCACGAGGTGCGGATCAATGTCGAGCCAGTCTTGTGTCCAGTACCCATGGTAGCCGGATTTCCATCCGCCCAGATCATAGCCCGACCTCCACACATTCTTGAGTACGGGTGTGAGCCACAACGCGGTCACGCCGAGGTCGTTGAAGTATCCGGACTTGATGGCTTTTTCCAATCCGCGCAGGTCGCCGCCGTGGTAGAGGTTGATGTCCTTCTGCGTTGGATCGTAAAGTTTCGGATCGCTGTTCTTTGGAATGTTGTTGGATGTGTCGGCATCGCGGAAGCGGTCGGTCATTACGAAATAAATCACATCCTCGCTCCACGGCCGGGCGGCGGCGCAGAGGCACATTGCCAACATCAAAATTATCAGTCGCATAAAAGATCCACTCGCTAATGTTTCCCCGCCCGCGACGGTTGGCGAATTCGCCGGGAGAAACTCACGGATTTCCGGCAAGGCGGCTCTCGATGAACTTCATCACATCGCCCCGGCCCTCGCGCGAAACCGCCGAGCTGACCAGGATTTCCGGCTCCACCCCGATGCGCGCGGCGACATGCTCGCGAAAAACAGCAGCGTTGGCGCGAGTTTTTCCGGCAGACTGCTTGTCGGCCTTGGTGAACACGATCACGAATGGCACGCACGTGCCGCTGAGCCATTCGATGAAGTCCATGTCGATACGCTGCGGCGGGTGGCGCGAATCGATCAACACCAGCACGCAGCGCAAGCACGCTCGGCGACCAATGTAATCGCCCGAGCGTTCATTGATGGCGTGGGCTTCCTCCTTGGCGACTTTTGCAAATCCATAGCCCGGCAGATCGACGAGACTCCATTGCTGGTTGATCAGAAAAAAATTCATCAGCCGCGTCTTGCCCGGCGTTGCCGAAACTTTGGCCAAGCCGTTGCGGCCGGTGAGCAGGTTGATCAACGACGACTTGCCGACATTCGAGCGGCCGATCAGTGCAAATTCCGGCATATCCCAGTCCGGGCATCCGCCCAGATCGCTT
>JAGWXY010000002.1 GCA_018969605.1 Verrucomicrobiota bacterium
CATCGGAGAATGAATAAACGCTGTGCGCGTTCGCGTTCGCCGGGAGGGATGAGGCAGGACCGCCAAACCCACTGGGGTTGGCAGATCCAGTCCATTGCAGGTCGTAGCTGCCACCAGGGAAGGTTTGAGTCCAACGGGAAGCAAACGGATTGGTGGCGAAGTCTTCGCTGAAGACGACTTCGGCATCACTTTGGGCGACTGATGCCATGAGAAGGGCGGCACCTGCCAGTAGGTGGGATTTTAGGAATCTGTTCATGGTGAGTGGTGGGGCTGTGTTTGTTCTGGGTTTGGTAGTTGTAGTATTTTGTATTGCGTAATGTGATCGCCGTTGTGCGAGGGCATTACCTTTCCTCGAGGCAAAGTTTCGTTATTTGTTTTAGCATATCAAGCAAAATTTGCGCAAATAATTTTTTTTTCAAAAAGTCTATTTTTCGAGCTTAAAAGCTGCTTGTTTTCGCAATGAATTGGGTCCTGTCCCCCCCCACCATCTTAGGTTCATGCAATAATTGCCTTTACAAATCGCCGGGCGCGTGTTGGCTTTCGCCTGTGAGTCTTTCACTGAACCGAGCCAGCAACTACCTTACCGTCAAGAATGCCGTTCGTGGGATGATCATGTCGGGCGGGCACAAGCCCGGGGATGTGTTGCCGTCCGAGTTCGCTCTGGCAGACCAGTTCAATGTTTCGCGCCCGACGGTCCACCGGGCGATGCGCGAGTTGATGGCCGAGGGCATGGTGCAGCGCAAGCCGCGCGCGGGCACGGTGGTCAGCGATCCGCGCAAGTTTGTGACGGGCACCGTGGCGGTGCTGAGTCACGAGGAATTTCGTTCCGCGCACACCCGGCACTGGTTGTCGGCCATGAGGGATGCGCTGCTTTATGATGGCCTGTTCGTGGTGCCTTATGTCATCGGCAACGACATCGTTCGTGCCGAGCAGTTTGTGCGGATGTTGGTGCAACGCGGGATCAGCGCGGCGGTGCTTGCGCCCGCCAACCGCTCGGACAGCCGCTTGCTCGATATCTTGGAATCCGCAAAGGTCGTCACGGTCGTGGCCGGTTGTTTCGACGATCCTGAAATGAGGATCAGCTACGTTTCGTCCGATCACACTCAAGGGGCGGGCTTGCTGGCCGGGCATGTTCGGGAACTCGGGCATACCAAGGCCGCCATCATTGGGAATTTCGGAAGTCAGGATGCCATCGCGCGGCGCGACGGATTCACGGAAGTGTTTGAGGCCGCGGGCGGATCGGTTCCGCGCCGCTGGCAGATTCACGTTAGCGATTATGCCTCGGTGGCCCAGGTGACGGCGTCCATGATGGGGGAAAAAGAGCGCCCGTCGGTCATTTTTGGGACCAACGACCTGATTGCGATGGAGGTCATGGTGGCCCTGCATGAAAGGGGCTTCAAGATCCCCGGAGACATCTCAGTGGTCGGCATGGGTGGAGAGGATTGGACGCGCGCGACCATCTCGCCGATGACCACCGTGGAAGTGCCACTTGCTGCGGAAGGAAGCCTGATCGCCCGCACGATCCTCGCTCGCCTTGCCAATCCGCAACTGCCAGTCGAGCACGTCGAGTTGGATTGCCGCCTCATCGTGAGGGAATCCTGCGGAGCCCCCGCCTTTTGATGCTTGTTCATCGAAGCCCCCGCCAAACCTGCGGCGGCGCATTTCCTATTTTTCATCACAACAGTGTTCCCCCATGCCATCCATCAGGTTTGCTTCACTTGTTTGTCTTCTGATTGCTTTTGCGCATGCCAGAGCGGGACTGATCCACGCCGACTATTTTGATACCAATCCGTTCGAAAAGGCGGCGCCGCGCTGGACTGTCGTCAAGATGTATCACTATGGGTTTTACTGGACTGGCTTCGGCTGGGATCCGGCGTATGACGCGAATCTGCAAGGCCCGGCCGCCAACCTGCCCATTTCCGACGGCAATACGCTGGTGGCCTTCAGCTCGGGACACATCGAGTTGCTCGGCAATGCGCCCTTGAAGCTGCCTGCCAAGGGTGAGCTGAGCTTTGATTTCTGCATACGGCACCGCTCAAAACCGGAGGGAACCGTGGTCATGACCCAGCAGCTAGTCGCTCAGCCGGATCAGAAAGCCGTCTCTGTTTCATTCCAAGTGAATCCTGCCGGCCAGATGACCTGGAAGGGAGCTGCCACGCCGGGGCAGGGGGAGACGCTTCAGCCCGGCGTCTGGTATTCCTTCACAACCAGGGTCGCCCAAACCGTTGGGGGGCTTTCCCTGGAATCGGAGATCCGCCGCATCGCCGATGGCTCGGTGATCTCGAGTGCCCCGTTGCGCTCCGAGAGCTTCCCGAGCGCTGTCCCGGAGACCTTTAAGCCTGGCATCCAATTGGATCTCTCTCCCGAGGGCTACTGGAGCCGTCTGGTGGAAATCGACAATTTCACGCTGATCGAAAACTGAATCTCAACACTGAACAAACTACCGCAATCCCTTACACCCCAATCATGAAACTACCATCCCGCCAGCTCACCCCATTTCTCCTCAGCACCTTCGCCTGTCTGCCGTGCCTGCATGCCGCAGAAGCGGTAGGGAAACCCTTTTTGCCCGTGATGACCCTTCCCCAGCTCTCCGCACCGCCCGCCATCGACGGGAGCATCAAGGATGCGGAATGGCAGGCGGCGGCCACATTGGACGGACTCAGCAAGCTCGATGCGCTCGGCGCTCCCACCGAGCGGACGCGGGCATGGATCGGCTACGACAAGGACGGTCTCCACATCGCCGTCCGCTGCTGGATGCAAGCCGGGGCGAGACCGCTGGCGAACATCAAGGAAACCGGCGGCACGGTTTTCACCGACGACTGCATCGAGATCATGCTCGACCCGCTGAAGAAAGGGACGGAATACCATTTTGCCGGCAACTCGATCTCCGTGCTCCGTTCGGCTATCGACCAGGTTCCCTCGACCAAGACCGACGGCGTCCAATGGGCTTCCCGGCAGACGGACTTCGGCTGGGAGGGCGAGATGAGCATACCGTTCACGGCCCTTGGAAGCGCGGCACCCGTCGCCGGTGAAAAGTGGGGCATGCTCCTCGGACGCACGGTCCAGAGCCCGAAGCAGGCCTATTCCCAGTGGTCAGGCCCCATGGTCTCGAACTGGCATGCGCTCGCAAATTTCGGAACCATCGTCTTTGGGGATAAGTCCCCAGTGGTAAACCTCACCATTCCATCGGCCTTGGGAGCCGAACTGCGAGTCCAAGGTGAAATCCAAAACATCGAGGCCGACCGCACGCTCACGCTGAAGACGCGGGTCCTGAAACAACATCCCGCCACCACCAAGGGCGCCACCGAGGGCACCGTGATGGTCTTCAACGAGCAGATCACCGAGACCCTCTCCGAGGAGCAGTCGGAGATCCGCCTAACGGCCGGCAAGCGACTCAAACTTGCCGATCCCATGCTTCCGGATGCCCCCGGAGTCTATACCTATGAAATCAGCGTGGAGGAGAAGAACGGTGAGCCGCTCTTCAGGCAGTCCATACCGCTGGAGAGAGTCGAGCCGATCACGGTCAAAGCCCGCCGCTACCCGGAGGTGGGGCTGGCCGAAATCGACTATGACCTCTCCCGATTTCCGAAGGTCGATGCGATCGCTTCGGTTTCGATGATCCTCAAGGACGGGAAGGATGCGGTCCTTTGGGAGGGTTCTGCCAAGGACGCGATGGGCACGATCCGCTTCCCGGGCTACGGCAAGCTTGCCGCCGGCGCTTACAAGCTCACGACCCGGGCGCTGGCCAAGGACGGCTCGGCGCTCGCCTCGAAGGAGACGGAATTCAAGAAGGCGGCCGATCCCGCGTGGCGCGGCACCAAACTCGGCAGCGAGGAGACCGTGATCCCGCCCTGGACGCCCGTCGAGGTTTCCGGAAACGAGGTAAAAGTCTGGGGTCGCACCTACGAGTTCGGCCCGGACGGGTTGCCCGCCCAGATCACTGCCAAGGATCGCAATCTCCTGTTTTCGCCCTGGAAGCTCGCGGCCAAAACGGCGCAGGGAGATTTGGCATTCAAGGGCAGCGGTGCGGACTTCAAGGTCACCCGGATCAACGACACCCGCGCCAAGGTGGTTTCCCGCGCGACGGCCGGCGACTGGAGCTACACGACCGAGACGACCATTCAGTTCGACGGCTTCGCCTGGACGGAGATCACCCTCCACCCGCCCAAGGGGGGACAACTGAACAGTCTGAAACTCGAGCTCGGCATTGAGAAATCGATCGCGAAATACCGTTTGCCAGTCTTCAACGATCCCGTCGCCATTCCCGCTGAGGGGATCAGGACCAAGGCCGTCAACGAACTCGACTGGGTGGCGCAGAAAGCCGTCGGAGTGAATTGGCTGGGCGATGAGGAATGCGGTCTCGCATTCCAAGCCGAAACGGATGCGACCTGGCTGCCCAAGGATCGCAATCAAGCGGTCTCCGTGATTCCCGGAACGGACAAGGTCGAGTGGGTCTGCCACCTGCAGGATGAAGCGGGGCCGGTAGAGGCAGAGCGGAAATTCGGCTTTGCGTGGCTGGCGACACCCGTCAAGCCGCTCCTCGATCCCTACGGCACGCGGTCTGTCGGCGACGGCTGGTATCCCGCCACCCCGCCTCTCTCCGGGGCCAAACTTGCTGAACATTTCGCGCAGGGGAAGGCTCTCGGCGTGAAGGAAGTCCACACCCACGAGCCTTGGACCGAGATCATGGGTTACCCGTTCTCTTTCATCAACATGGAACAGGTGAAGAACTCGAGCGCGGCAGCTAAACAGGAGGGTATTCGGGTTTGCCTCTACTCGCATCCCATCATCTCCACCCTCGCCCCGGAGTTCGAGGAATGGGGCAACCAGTGGGCGCTCAAAGCTCCGCCGGTAGCCGCTTTCCAAAGAACCCCCCCGCAGGATCTTTTCTTCATCTGCCATGACACCGAGTGGAGCGACTTCTACATTCATTCCTGGGTGCGCCTGATCAAGGAACACGGAGTCGGGGGGATGTATTTCGACGGCACCCACGGCTCGTGTGTCTGCATGAACCCAAACCATCGGCATTCGGCCTTCTATCCCGACGGGAAAGTGGCCCCCTACCAGCCGGTCCGCGCGGCCCACAAGTTCATGCAACGGCTCCGCCGTGCCACGAGCGCGGCCGACCCGGGATTCTTTTTCCTCGGGCATACCATGACCCCGTTCGCCGGTTACTATCTCGATTACTTCATGACCGGGGAGAATTTCTGGGTGGCTCCCGCGGGATTCGAGGTTCCGCTCGACTACATGCGCGTGGTGCTGAGCCCGCAGTGGGGCGTGCCGCACGACTTTTACCGCGGGCCGATCCTGTCCAACGACTACATCCGCCCCATCGCGCTGGCCCACGGCTACGGGGTCTGGTCCTCAGGGATCGCACCCGATTCAGAAACCGCCATCTGGCGCGTCCCGATCTGGAAAGCCTGGGAGGCCTTTGGCATCAAGGATGCGGAGTTCGTTCCTTACTGGAAGGGTGACGCCCTCGTGACGAGTTCCAACCCCGATGTTGTCGTTTCCTCGCACCGGAAAAAAAAGGGTTCGGTGCTCATCGCTCCCGCGACCAACAAGCGGTCGGTCCAAACCTCCGAATTGCGCATCAACGTGAGGGCCCTCGGCATCACCTCGGAGAAACCCGTTGTGACCACGGGTGACGGCGCGCCCATCCCCAATATCCCCGCGGTCACGGCCGACGGCTTCCTCGTGCTGAAATTTCCCGAGCAGGCGGTGCTCGGCGTCTATATCTGGATCCGCAACGAGTAGACATCCCGGTAGGGCCGTTTGCCAAAAGGTAGAGCTGGTGAAGCAAGAAGTGCTTTCCGGCTCGGTGATGGCAGCGACTTCATCCCTTGTTTCCTTTTGATTGCAAAGCAGGCATATCCCAATAAGGCTCCGCCCTCGGCCGCCATGTACAACATGCACAACATTCAAAGCCAAAATCACCGACTCCGTTACCGCCAGATTCACCTCGACTTCCACACCTCGCCGCATCTTCCCGGCATCGGGGAGAAGTTCGACAAGAAGCGGTGGCAGGAGTCATTGAAAGCGGCGGCTGTCGATTCGATCACGCTTTTCTCGAAGTGCCATCACGGCTGGAGTTATCACCCGACAAGGGTCGGGAAGATGCATCCCCATCTTTCCTTCGACCTGCTGCGCGCCCAGTACGAGGCAACCAAGGAGGCGGGTATCAACGCCCCGGTTTATCTTTCGGCCGGCGTGGACAATCTCGCCGCAGATGAGCATCCGGATTGGCGCGAGCTGGACAAGGACGGACGCTACGCGGACTGGAACCCGGGTATTTTCAAGGCTGGATTCCGCGCGCTGGATTTTCACGGGCCGTATCTCGATTACCTATGCGAACAGATCCGCGAGGCGGTGAGGCTCTTTCCCGACTGCGATGGTATCTTTCTTGATATCATCTGCCAAAACCAGTCGTGCAGTCGCTGGAGTCTCGAGTTCATGAAGGCCAATGGACTCAATCCCGAGAATGAGGAGGACCGCAAGGAGTCCTCACGCCTTGCGCTCGAGAAGTATTACCAGCGCACCACCGAAGCGGCGAAGTCGCTCCGTGCCGACATGCCGATCTTTCACAATGCCGGTCATATTCCGCGCGGCCGGCACGATATTTTCCCCTACTTCAGCCACCTTGAACTGGAATCGCTGCCCACCGGTGGCTGGGGCTACGACCACTTCCCGATGTCGGCGAAGTATGCCTGCAACCTGCCGCTGGACTTCCTCGGCATGACCGGCAAGTTTCACACGACCTGGGGCGAATTCGGCGGCTACAAACACCCCAATGCCCTGCGCTATGAATGCGCGGCGATGCTGGCCTATGGTGCCAAGTGCAGCGTCGGCGATCAACTCCATCCGAGCGGCGCACTCGATGCCTCGACTTATGAGCTTATCGGCGAAGCCTACCGCGAGGTGCGTGCCAAGGAGCCATGGTGCATTGGCGCGGAGCAGGTCTTCGACCTCGCCATTCTCTCAAGCGAAGCCGAAAGCGTGACCCATCGCGAGTCGCTTTCCGACGAGGGTGCCTGCCGGGTTTTGCTGGAGAGCCATTTCCTCTTTGGACTGATTGATCGCACGATGGACTTCGCCCGCTACAAGGCACTCGTGCTGCCCGATGACATCCGCATCGATGCGGATTTGAAAACCAAGCTCGACGCCTACCTCGCCCAAGGCGGTAAGCTCATTCTTTCCGGCGAGAGCGGCCTCTGGAAGGGGCGTGAGGAGTTTGCCCTCGATCTTGGCGCGGAATACGAGGGCTTGAGCCCGTATTACCCGCCGGACGATGAGCCGAACCGCGGGCACGACTATCTCCTGCCCGCGCAGGAACTCCGCGCCTCCTTCGTCAACATGCCGCAGGTGATGTATGAGCGCTCCCACCGCATTCGCGCGACCAAGGGCGAATCGCTCGGACAAATTTTCGACCCCTACTTCAATCGGACGTGGGAGCATTTTTGCAGCCACCAGCACACGCCGAATCAAGAGCAGCCATCGGGCTTTGACTGCGGCGTGCGCCATGGAAACATCCTCTACTTCGCACACCCCGTCTTCCGCCACTACCGCGCCTACGGGGCGGTGGCCTACCGCGAGTTCATCGCCAAGGCGATCCGCGCCTTCATGGGCAACGCACTCACACTCTCAACCAATTTTCCCTCAACCGCGCGGATCACGCTCACAGAGCAGTCGCAAGAAAACCGCCTTGTCCTGCATCTGCTCTACGCGCCTACCGTGAGCCGCGGCGGGGTGATGCAGCTCTCCGGCGGGAATGTCTCCGGGGGCAAGAGCGTGGAAGTCATCGAGGATCTACCGCCCTTGCATGATGTCGAGGTGACGCTGCAACTGCCGGTCACATCGGCGAAGCTCGTGCCGCAGGGAGGAGACCTCACGCTCGATAAATCCGGCGATCGCGTGAGCCTCCGCTTGCCGGAATTTTCCTGCCACCAAATGATCGAGCTGAGCCTGTGAGAGGTGAGGGGGTATGAGTAGATCTAAAAAGGCGCTACACTCTTGTCGTGCGCTTCTCAAAGATTTTTAACCGCGAGTGAATGCCAACGAGAAGATCGTGGACCGTGGGTTGTCGGATGAATCCGCGGCTTCTTCTTGTGGCTGGAGCATCTTGCTCCATGTTTTGAGAGGCGAAAGCAGAAGCGGTTTGCTCTTGGGCTTTTGACTTTCGACTTTTAGGCTCTTCTCTCATGCGCCCTAACCGCTCGACTGTCGCATTTATTACGAGAGGCGGTATCAGTCCTTGGATGTTCGAGATCCGGCCGACTCAATTGGCCATGACCTCCTTTCCCACTGCGAGCAGGTATTCCTGAAAATTCATCGGCCAACTGTTCCGCCCGCTGGTTGACCGCGACATCACATGATTGAGCCCGCGCTTCGGAGATGAAAGTGAGCCGATCGCTACCCGCTCACCATGAGGGGCGGTACTTGAGCCAAATTGGCTTTGCCGGGAGACCGTCCAGGGCTTTTTGGATCTGTTTAACCATCGCCTGGACAATCTCGCGGCTGCTGGAGGTGATCCAATCGACCGGGAAAGGGGATAGGATCGGGGTCTCGATGTTGCCGTGGGCGACGAGCTTGAGGTCGCCGGGAACGTTCACGCCGAGTTCGAGCAGGGCCATCAGGCTTCCGCGGACCGCCGTGTGGGGGAAGATGAAGAGCCCGTCCGGTCTAGTATCACGGCTCCAGAGGGTTTTCATCGACTCGTAACCGAAGCGCTCGATACTCATTGGAGAGGAAGGAGATGGGTGGATGATCCACTCGGGGCGTGTTAACATGCCGTGCTCGGCCGCCGCCCGGGTAAAATTCTCATAAAAACGGGTAACATCCTGGGGGTTGTTCGTTTCCGTTGCGGCCTCGGGCACCACGTTCATGATCAACGCCGGTCGGCGCACCCCGAGTGCCGCCAACCGACGGACAACATCGATCATGAGGTCGGAGTAACGGAAATCCACCTGGCCTGGACACTCGCGATGGACGCTCAGCGCGGCGACAGGCACGGGAAGCGCCGCTAGTGATTTCAGGATTCCCTTCCAAGGATGGCTGGTCACGACGCCATCGATTTCCCGCTTGCGACAGGCTTCCACCATGTTCTCCGGCAGGGACTTCGGGGATTTTCTCCCATCAATCCAGATTTTCAATTCCGCATTTTTCTTTTCGAGCATGAGGGCCAGCTCGATCTGCAGCGAGACCATGAAGTCCCGGTCACTGGCCGGGATCGGGCCTATGCTCTCATAAAAGCCCAGCCGCTGGATCTTCCGATGGCCATCGAGCACGAAGGTGCCGCGCTTTTGGCGCCGATCCAGCAGCCCCTCCTTGACCAACGGATCGAGGCCGAGTTGGACCGTGTTGGGAACGACACCCCAGGCCGCGGCCAAGGTCTCGGTCGATGGGATGCGGGTATCGCGGGGTAGGGTGCCATCCTTGATCAACCTGCGCACATGAGTTCTGATTTCAGATGAAGCGGGCCTCTGACCGCTGGGCTGGAACGCGAGGAGCGTATGGGTCGGGTCTGATTTATGGGATTCCATGCGATGCGCGGGTGCCAGCCATAGAAGGCGAGACTGCAAAGAAGCACAAGCTTATCCATGAACGAGCAGCCTGAGGGCTATCCTTCAGGGGCCCTTCGTCCTCCAACGCTTTTTGTCTTTTCGTGGCCAAGACTTCGTCAAACCACTCCATGGCCCGAGGCTCTTGACTTGCCCTTTCCTTGCGTCACACCCGTCCTGGACATCAATTCGATTAAATAGTATTTTTATGCTTGACGGCCATACCAAACAGCTTAGGTGTTGCTCCACATTCGCCTTGGCCGTCAATTCGATTAAATAGTATTTTTTTACTTGAGGATCATGCGAAATGGCTTAAATAGATGTTTGTTGAATCCTGCGTCTCATCAAATTCAACCATCAAAATCCAAGGAATCACCAAACCAACCGAACCAAAACATTTCCAACCACCACCAACCCATCCAATCCATGAAAACTCCCAATCCTATCAAAACACTGATATTCTCAAGCATCCTAGCCACATTGATGGTGGGATCAGGGCACGCTGCCATCGTCCCCCTCAACGGAGACTTTGAAACGAACACTTTTGTCGCTGGGGGGCTAGGGCCTTACTCTTCACCAGCCGGCGGCTCCAGCATCAGCAATTGGTCATGGAGCGAGTCGGCCGCACCCTATCCGACCGGAGTGCGGCTCATCTCCCAAGATATCGACTTTGAAAACGCCGTTGGCGGCAAGGCCGCAAGCCACGGCACCTATGCCGTCTCTCTGGAGGGGGCTACGAGCTCGATCAGCCAAAACATCACCCTCGCTGCGGGCCAATACCAGCTCATCTTCGACGCGTCGTGGTGGTTGCCCGCCTATCTTGCTGTCAACCCGATCTATGCCAGCCTCGGCGGCGTGAAGTTCTCCTTCAGCGGCAGCACGGCCGCCTTCTCCCCGACGCAGGGCTACAACACCTACACCTCCGATGTTTTCACTGTCACCACGGCAGGAACCTATGAGCTGAAAATCGCGGCGGACAATCCCGCAGGCGGCTACTCCGGCGGGACCGCAGTGGATGGCATTAGGCTGAAGGCGTTGAACAACGGTCCTATCCTCTCCAATGGAAACTTTGAGGATAGCGTTTACGGCGACACGGGGACCCAAGATTACTCACCGCCGTTTGGCAGATCTTTCGTCGCCGATTGGTCATGGAGTTCCACAACGCAGGCCGACGGCTTGGTGGGCGCAGTCCGTCTGTTGGAAACGGATCTCAACGGAGGGGTCATACCCGATGGCAGCACCTATGCGGTCTCGTTGGAAGGAGCCACGAGCTGGATCAAACAATCGGTCACCCTCAATCCGGGTCAATACCAGCTTCGCTTTGATGCGGCGACTCCACTACTCCAATACCTGGAGCCCAACCCGATCTATGCCAGCTTTGACGGCGTGAACCTCTCGTTCAACGGCAGCACGAATGCCTTTTCCCCGACGCTTAACTATGTCAGATATACCTCCGACGTGTTCACTGTCACCACGGCAGGAACCTATGAGCTGAAAATTGCAGCGAATAATCCCAAAGGTGGCTACTCCGGTTCAAGCGCGGTGGCCAATTTATACATTGGAACCGAGCTCTCCTATGGCTCTTGGGCCGCGAATAAGGCTGGAGGCCAGGCAGCCAACCTCGACTGGGACAACGACGGCGTGTCCAACGGCGTGGAGTATTTCATGAACGCAGCCCCCGGCTTCACCGCCAATCCGGGCTTCGTGGGCAACACGGTGACGTGGACCAATGGCGGTAAAATTCCTAGCACCGGCTATGGCACTCAGTTCGCGGTGCAAACCTCAAGCGACCTCGTGACCTGGGAGGATGTTGCCGAAGGGGATCTCAATTCCAATTCCAACGAATCGCTGTCCTACAGCGTTGACCCTACAAACGCCCCCGCCAAACAGTTCTTCCGCCTCAAAGTGACCCCCTAACTGACTTAGAAGCTGTCACCGTCATTTTTCCTGCCTCCGGTCCGGCCACCGGCCCAAACAAAGGCCTTCACCCAAAAGCAAATTCCTAGGAACTAATACAATAAACAAACCAAAAAACTAAAACTTGAAATCCCATGAAAACAAAAACTCGATACCTTAAAACTGAATTCCAGATCCTCGCCGTCATCTCCACTCTCGGCTTCGTCAACCTCGAAGCAGATGCCGCCAACCTCGTCCTCAACGGAAGCTTTGAAACGAACACTTTTGTCGCTGGTGGGCTAGGGCCTTACTCTTCACCAGCCGGTAGCTCCAGCATCAGCAATTGGTCGTGGAGCGGGTCAGCCTCACCCTATCCGACCGCAGTCCGGCTCATCTCCCAAGGTATTGACTTTCATGGCGCGGTTGGCGGGAAGGTCGCGTCCGTTGGCACCTATGCCGTTTCACTGGAGGGGGCTACGAGCTCGATCAGCCAAACCATCACCCTCGCTGCGGGCCAATACCAGCTCAGCTTCGACGCGTCGTGGTGGTTGCCCAGTGCCCTTGCTGTCAACCCGATCTATGCCAGCCTCGGCGGCTTGAACTTCTCGTTCAACGGCAGCACGAACGCCTTCTCCCCGACGCAGGGATACAACACCTACACCTCCGGTGTGTTCACCCTCGCCACGGGGGGAACCTATGAGCTCAAAATCGCAGCGAACAATCCCGCAGGTGGCTACTCCGGTGGAACCGCAGTGGATAACGTCACTCTGACCGCGGTGCCTGAACCGTCCTCGCTGGCCTTACTCGGCCTCGGGGCTGTGGCGTCTCTCCGCCGCCGCCGCACACAGGCCTAGACCTTGCCCGTGGATGGGAAAACCCGAAAAGCCAATCACGGGTGCTTTCATAAGGGCAAGATGGTTTGTCATCACGATCCGCAATTTTAACAAATTGCGGATCGTCACTTCATCGAAAAAAATATTCATCAAAGATAGAGTTCAATTTCATATCAAAATGATACGACGCGCCCAAGCGTTTCTTCTCTCACTCTGTTTGGCCGCGCTAGCGGTTGGATCAGGGCACGCCAACACCTACACCTATACCCGAAGCAACGCGGGTGAAACGACCGGTTTGCTGCCCGGCATGTCCATTGACCAGATGAACTTTGCGGGCGGCGAGTTCGGAACCACTGGTACCAAATATCCCGCCGTCAACTTCGACAACTACAAGGCGGGAACTGAAGGAGTGCAGTTGAATTTCTCGATCCCAACCGGATCATATCGCATTGATATTCCGCAGGGAGTGAATGCCTGTTACGGCATCAAGTGGGCCGCGCCGAGTGGCCGGGTGTTTACCAGCGTGAACTTCGAGTTGTTCAACTCTTGCAATGAGTTCCCCTTCAAAGGTTCGGCCTATGCCGTGAGTGGCGGGATTCCTACGCTGTTGGGATCATGGGGCAATGGAGGGGTCACTCCTGCCACGGGTGGGTCCTTCAACTTCACCATCGAGCAGAATGTGACGGAGATTCGCGTGTATGCCTTGGACGCGCGCCTTGGCACGACGGCAAACAATCAGCCGTTTCCGAATGTCTACCGCGCGTGGAACGGTCAGACGCTGGGCATCAACTCCATTCAGGTGGCCACAGCCGCTGAGCCACTTCCCGGAACCTTCACTTACACCCGTGGTGGGGCCGGAGAAACCACCGGTTTCCTGCCCGGCATGTCCATTGACCAGTCGAACTTTGCGGGCGGCACATTCGGAACCACCAACAGCACCTATCCTGCGGTCAACTTTAACAACTACAAGGCGGGCACTGAAGGGGTGCAGTTGATTTTTTCCCCGATCCCAGAGCCGTGGCGCATTGATATTCCGCAGGGAGTGGATGCCTGCTACGGCATCAAGTGGGCCGCACCGAACGGCCAGATATTTACCAGCGTGAAACTCGACTTGTTCAACTCTTGCAATGAGTTTCCCTTCAAAGGTTCGGCTTATGCCGTGAGCGGAGGGGTTCCGACCTTGTTGGGATCATGGGGCAATGGGGGCGTTACCCCTACAAACGGTGGCACCTTCAGCTTCACCGCCGAACAGAATGTGACGGAGATTCGCGTGTATGCCTTGGACGCGCGCCTTGGCACGACGGGAAACAACCAGCCGTATCCGAATGTCTACCGCGCGTGGAGTGGCCAGACGCTAGGCATCAACTCCATCCAGGTGACCACGGCACTTGTACCAGCCATGCGGTGCGCCGCCATATCACCGATGGTGAAGCTGCGGCGCGACCAGTCTGCCGTGACCGAGGCCAATGGGGTGGCCGGAACCCATATGATTTCCCTGGCGGCCGCCCGGGGTGAGGGGCAGTCCGCCCAGGTCCTGGTCAGTGCGTTGAGGAATTTCTCGAACGGCTCGGTGAGCTATACGCCACTGACCGGGCCGGGGGGAGCGACGATCACGCCGGAGTGGCGCCTTGCCGAATACGTCCATGTGGCCCGGCCGACCTGGGTGAGTTATAAGGTTGCGGGTTATTATCCTGACCCGCTGGTGGCGCTCAAGCCGTTCAGCCTACAGGCCGGGGATTCGCAATCCGTATGGATGGATGTGTGGGTGCCGCGGACCGCAGCGCCGGGCACTTACACCGGGACGGTGACGATCAGCGGTGGCGGGATGGAGACCACTTTGCCGGTGAGCCTGACGGTGAAGAACGTGCTTTTGCCGGTGACTGCACGGTTGGATACGCTGGTGCAGTTTCTTTACTCGCGACAAAGGATGACACCGGCCGCCTATAATGCGCTTTGTGAGATGGGGCTGAAGTATCGTTTCACTTCGGCGCCAAACCTGCAATGGGACAAGGTGTTTTCGAAAAACGCGCAGGGTGCATGGCAGGCGGATTGGACAGCGCTCGATGCGGAGGTGGAGAGGTTGATGCCGCTGGGGATCACGCAGTTCAAGATCGAGTGTGTGCCTTGGGCACTCAAAGCTCCCACAGGGGCCGAGGCCGCGGAATGGAACGCGAAACTGAGCCTGACCTCGCAGCACCTGAGGGCCAAAGGCTGGATGGACAAGTTCCTCTTCTACATTTTCGACGAGCCCACCACCGTGGAGGTGATAAACGACCTCAATGGCCTTTGTGATTTCATTCATGCGATCGATCCTGATTTTCGCATCCTTTACACCAACGGCGCCAATCTCTGGGGCCTCAATGCGGATATATATGTGACGCACAATCATTTGTGGGAAAATCAAGGGGTGGCGAACATGGAGCAGAAGCGCCAGGCCGGGTGCGAGGTTTGGGCATATACCTGCATGGGAACCCAAAATATTGGCCACCCCGACACCTGGAAGATTGACTGGCGGGGCACCGGCGCGCGAGCACTGGGCTGGTGGCTTTGGATGCGGCAAGCCGATGGCTACCTTTATTGGGCTCTCGATGCATGGAGCCAAGATCCATACAACATTACAGATCCGATACCCGGAGTGAACGGGGACGGATTCATGTTCTACCCCGATTCACAGAACAACCCCAGCATCCCTTCACTCCGCTTATCCCTGATGCGGGATGCGTTACAGGACTATGATCTCCTTGCGATGCTCAAGGACAAGATTGGCACCAATGCCGCATTGATGGCTCAATATGGCAGCTTGTTGACCACGACGAGCGCATTTTCATACTCGGGGGCATACTCGGAAAACTTGGAGTATCAGGACAATCCTGCCATGTATGAGCAGCGCCACACCGATCTGCTCAATGCCCTGGATGCGCTGAGCCGTGAACTTGGCGCCAACTCCGCCGTTCCCGGAACAGCATATTCCTCCAGCATTGCCGGCAGTTCAACGAATGCCTATGCCGCACCAATGACCTATGAAAGACTCTCCGGCCCGGCTTGGCTCAACATCGCCTCCAACGGCACCCTCAGCGGGACGCCCCAGAGCAGCGACGGCGGGGTCAATGTCTGGACGGTCCGCGTGAGGGATAAATTTGGGGGATCTACGATCGCGCGTCTGAGCATCGAGGTCCTTGCCTATCCGACAAACAACTACGGGACGCTTCAGGGTAGCACGACCAGTTTTTTTAATCCGGGATACATCAACCGGATTCAGTTGGCGGATCTGGACAAGACTTCGGGCAACAATAACGGCTATGCCGACTTCAGGAGCCTGATCGCAACCCTGAATCCGGGCGAGAGCGTGAACTATACCTTCACTCCGGGAGGCAACTCTTCTTCTACCGTCATATGGACGGTCTGGATCGACTTTAATCGCGACGGCGATTTCGGGGATGCCGGGGAAATGGCAGTCGGCCCCACGGAAGGCTCCAGCTCCGCCGTGAGCGGTAGCTTCACCGTCCCCTCAGTTGCCAGCGTCGGGCCGAGCCGGATGCGGATCGCCATGAGGCGTTCGAGCAACGGCCAGAGTAGTCCGACCGGGCCAATTTCCTATGGTGAAGTCGAGGATTACTCCGTCCAGATCGGGACAAGCCCGATTCCGAACGCAGCGCCCTATTTTCTTTCGGACCCGATTGCCAAGGCGGGTGTTACGGCAGGCTCGCCGATGAGCGCCTCGCTGGCGGCCGATGCCGCCGATTGGGAGGGGGATGCCTTGACCTATGTGAAAACCTCCGGTCCTGCCTGGCTGACGGTGGCTTCCAATGGCGCAATATCCGGTACTCCGCCGAACTCGGCGTTGGGCACTAACAGCTTCGGTGTGAGAGTTGCGGACGGCTCCGGAGGGACGGACAGCACCACGCTTCAGATCAATGTCGTTGCGGCACCTTTCGAGCAATGGAAGCAGGAAAAATTCACCCCGGCGCAACTCGCGCAGTTCGGAGTGGTGGGCGAGCTTGATGATCCGGATCGCGACGGCGTTGCCAATTTGCTCGAATACGCGCTGGGCATGGATCCGAATCAAGCTTCGAGTTATGGAATGCCGGTTGGTGTCGTTTCTGGAAACTATCTGACTTTATCATTCAATCGTCAAAAAGCCGCCACAGACATCACCTACAAGGTTGAGGCTGTTGGGAATTTGAACTCTTCATGGCTGGAAATCTGGAACAGCTTTAATGTGCCCTACGGCGGTGGCAGCAATCCTTCGCAACAGGTCACGGTTCGGGACACCGTGCCAGTCTCCGACGCTGCAAAACGCTTCATGCGTTTGAAGGTCACCAAATGATGAGGCGTGGGTAAAAAGCCATGGCAAACATCGCGCCGCTTGCGCGAGCGAGCCGGTCGCCACCGGCCCGTCCATCCGATTTATTTTTTCAACAAACTAGTCAGATAAACTTACAACATCACATGAGATTCAAACTCCATTTCGCGATTGCGATCGGCACCGTGTCGGCGCTTTTGAACGTTGCCATGGCGGCAGCTGCCTGGTGGGAAGGCGCTCCGGCTTATCCCATCCAATACTCCTTTGGCGCGAGTCCCGCCCCAACCAAAACCGATGTCCGGATGATCGCGGATGGCGACCTGCTGCGTGTGAGGTTTGTCTGCTCCGAACCCCGGGCCGGAGAACTCAAACCCATGGTCCGGGAGGCCGACGGCCCGGTGTGGGACGACGACTGCGTGGAACTCTTCCTTGCGCCAAACCCCGCCGATCCGGCGGCCTTCTATCACATCGGGTTCAATGCACTGGGCACGGTGTATGACGCATACAACGATCACGGGAAGGTCGAGATGGGATGGAGCTCCCGCGCCGACGTTAGGGTGGAGCGCGCGAATGATGCGTGGATTGTCGAAGCGGCGATTCCGTTCGTGGCATTTGACCGCACCCCCGTCGGCGATCATTGGCGCGGGGACGTGGGGCGCGAGTGGCGGCAGTTTACTAGCAGCGCGGCAACCTGGCAGCCCTTGAACATGCGCTTCGCGGATCCGCCCCGCTTTGCGGAAATAAACTTCCCGGGGGTCCTCAAACAACCGGAAGTTCAAAAACTCAACGCACGGCTTGATGAGTTGGTGGTCAAGCCGGGGCTCGTCGCAGTGCTGGAGAAGATCGACGCGCTTGACGCGCTTCCGGGCGTCGCCGGGTCCTCGCTGGGCGCACGACTGGCGGAGCAGAGGAAGGCTCTGACGGTGAAGGATCCCGCTCTTTGCTGGTCGGCGATCGGCAAAGTGAAAGCGCAGCTTCCCGCATCGAGGGGTGAAGCCAACGAACTTGTGGCCAAGGCGCTTCGGGCAAAGTTGGCCGCGGAGTCCAAGGATTCCTTTGCCGTTCTCTCAAGCTCCCCGATGCTCAAGTGGCGTCCGGAGGAATTGCCCTGGGGGGAGCGCGTGCGGTCGCTTGAGCTTCACGCCGCCCGCGGTGAGGCGGAGTCCGCGCAGTTGCTGGTAACTCCGCTGCACGGGAAGCTGGATCAGGTGCAGGTCACGGCGGACTGGAACCAAGCCGGCATCAGGCTTGAAGTGTCCCTTGTCGGTTATGTGCCCGTGAAGAATCCCACTGCGGCCGGGTTCAACCTGCCCGGGCGCTACCCTGACGTTCTCTATCCGCTTCCGCCGTCATTTCCCGTCGCAGCCGGAGAAGCGCAGGCGATCTGGGTCACGGCATGGGTGTCGCCCGATGCCGTCCCCGGTGAGCATCAAGGCAGCCTGAGCGTTTCATCCTCTGGAGAAAAGGTCGACCTGCCCGTCACGGTGCGGGTTCACCAGGCCCGTTTGCCCGAACGCCCCGCACTTTCCACCATCGTCTGCACCGAACCTTGGCAGGGAAAACCCTATTACGGGGAAGAAAAATGGCTTGAGATGGGGCAGGCAACGGCGCATCGGTCGCTGGGCTACCGCCTCACGCCGGACATGGCGCTGCCATGGGGCACGGTGTTCAAAAAGGACGTCAACGACCGGTGGATCGCGGACTGGAACACATTTGACGCCGCTACGGAGAAGTGGTTCGCAGCCGGAGCCACCACCGCGCGGGTGGACAGTGCCTTGCTTGAAATCGGGGGACCCGGACAGGGTGGCCCTGATGTAGCCGCGAAGCTGGAACTGCTCAACCGCCATCTGGTGGAAAAGAAATGGAACGACCGGTTTTATTTTTACATTTTCGACGAGCCTGCCGGGGCAAGCATTCCTGGAGTCAGGAAATACAGCTCCTTCGTGCGCCGCCATGCTCCCGATATTGCGATCATCGGGACCACTCGATTTCCGGAGCTGGCGGGAATCGTGACCACTTGGATTCCGGTCAACACCCACCTCAATGACCCGACGCTGCTGTCCTTCATGCTGCAGCGCAAACAGCAGGGCGAGCGGTTCTGGACCTACACGTGCTTCAACACGGCGGCCACGCAGGACGCGGACAATTGGAAAATTGACGCAAACGGCGTGGGCCACCGGGCATTGGGTACCACTCTCTGGCGCTTCGGATGCGAAGGCTACCTTTACTGGGCGATCGATAAGTGGAGCAAGCCGGGGGAAGGAACACAAAGTCTCGAACGGCTTAACCCGCACCTGAATCCGGAAATTCTGGGTGGATGCAACGGCGACGGGTTCCTTTTTTACCCTGATCCCAACGGAAAAGAGCGCCCGTTTCCATCCGTGCGGCTTGAACTCACCCGTGATGGTTTTGAAGACTACGAACTGATGGCTTTGCTGCGAAAGGAACTCGACGCCGTGGCAGCCTCTCCGGAAAGGCTCCCGGGATTTGAGGCGCGCCTTCCGGGTTGGCAGGCTTTGCTGGACGCCACTCATCTGGTGCGTCGCACCGATGATTTCGAGCGCGAGCCGGAGGTGTACGAAAAGCGGCACCGGCAGATGCTTGATGCATTGAATGAACTATCTGCCAAACCATGAGCCAATCACTCTGCAATAAACGTGTGGCGTCGCCCGGTGAGCGCCCGGGAATTTCACCAGTCCATTGAAACGCGGTATTTGCTGCGGCTTTCTAACATTCTTACCCATGCAAGACACCACTGTTGATCCCATCTCTACCCTGAAACCGACGAAGGATTGCTCAGGCACCCGATTGGCCTGGAAAGATATTCAGATTCCCGCCGCTTTGTTGGGCTCATCCGATCCATTGCCGCAGATGCTCCCGCTTTCCGAGGTGGCTGCGCCTGTGAAGGTGGATCCGGATGTGCCCGCGGAGCTTCGAACCTATCTGGGTTATGGTGTCGGCAACATGCCCGGCGACCCGTGTCTTCCTTATTCGCTGCAAAACAACTACACACGCGAGCGGCGACCCGAGAGTTTCCGGGTTGCCATTCTCGAAAACGAGCATCTTAAGGCCACTGTCATGCTTGATTACGGTGGTCGACTCCGTTCGCTTTTGCACAAGGCCTCAGGCCGTGAGTTGGTGGAGGTCAACCCGGTGTTTCAGCCGGCAAACCTGGGTATTCGCAATGCCTGGTTTAGCGGCGGCATCGAATGGAACTACGGCGTGCGCGGCCATACGCCCTTGGGTTGCGAGCCTCTTTTCGCCGCGGAAATCGCGCACCCGGAAGGATGGCCTGTGTTACGGCTTTGGGAGTATGAGCGCATACGAGCGGTTCCCTTCCAACTGGATTTCCTGCTGCCTCCGGGCTCGGAGTTTCTTCACGTGCGGGTGGGGCTGTCCAATCCGCATGCCCAGACCATCCCGTTCTATTGGTGGTCGAACATCGCTGTTCCGGAAGCTCCCGAGGTGCGGGTCCTCGCTCCGGCGACATCCGCCCTGCGCAACAAATACTCCGGCGGATTGGAAATGGCAAACATACCGGAGCAAGATGGACGGGATCTGACCTATTCGGTGCGCTCACCGCATTCTGCAGACGTCTTCTTCCATATTCCGGACCACACCCGGCCATGGATTGCGGCCTTGGACAAAGCCGGGGAAGGTTTGATCCAGACCTCCACCGCGGCTCAACGGGGCCGGAAACTTTTCGTCTGGGGAAATAGCCAGGGTGGGCAGCAATGGCAGCAGTTCCTGACCGAGGGCAATCGTCCCTACATTGAAATTCAGGCCGGGGTGGCGCGAACCCAATATGAATCTTTTCCCTTTCCCGCCGGAGCACGGTTGGGATGGATTGAAAGCTACGGTCTCATGAAGGCCGACCCGAAAACGGTGCATGGATCCGATTGGGCCAAGGCGCTTGCAGTCGTGGAGGACAAGCTCAAAACCGCTTTGCCGGCCGAAGAGTTAGAGGCTTTGCTGGAAGCGACCGATGACCTGTTTGATACCCCGCCCGAGCGCATCTTGCAGCATGGTTCCGGCTGGGGTGCATTGGAAAGTCTCCGCCGCGAGGCGACTGGGGAGAAACAGATGGCGATGCCAGGCAGCCCATTTCCTGAGGCTACGCTGGGCAAAGAGCAAAGGCCCTGGATTCACCTGCTGGAGTGCGGGACTTTTCCCCATGACGTTTCAGCGGATTCGTGGATGACCCAGCAGCATTGGATTGATCTTCTTGAAAAGTCTGACGACGACACTTGGCTGGCATGGTTGCATCGCGGTGTGATGCGGTATCACCAAGGTGATTCATCCGGAGCCAAAACTGCCTGGCAAACCAGTCTGGACCGCAAAGAAAACTATTTGGCAATGCGCAATCTCGGCAAGCTTGCCTGTTTCGAGTCGCGGCATGAAGAGGCAGCCCGCTTACTCAAGCAAGCGCATGATATGGAGCCGGCACTGGAGTCACTTGCGATCGAGTGCGTTGGCGTGCTGCTTGAGACCGGCCATGCCGCTGAAGCCTTGAATGTTTTTGATCGAATGCCTGCCTCCGCCACGCGGCAGGGGCGCTTGCGCGTCCTGAAAGCCAAGGCGGCGTTGGCCAATGGAATGACCGAACACGCCGCCGAGCTGCTCGGGGCCGATCTTGTCATTGCCGACATTCGTGAAGGCGAAACGATTCTCAACGAGCTCTGGTGGGAGCTTTGTGCCCAACAGGAAGCCAAGGGAGGACTGATCACGGAAGAAATCCGCCGGCGCGCGCGCGCGATCCCAGTGCCAGCACATCTGGATTTCCGGCAGACGGCATGATGGAAACGCCACCCTCTCTCAAAACAACAACCAAACACCTCCACTGGCCCTGAAAATCTCATTGAATCAAGTGCTGATGCTGGAGGTGAGGCGAAAGCGCTTCGATCTCTCCTCCGCAGCCAAGCATTGCGGATAACGATAGCAAAAACAACGTATCTCGAGTGATCTCTTCCATTCATTCCTTCAACCCGATCTTTTTTCATCGTGACCAGAAATTGTTTCTGTTGCGAATGGACTCCGCTTTTTATGCCATGCGCGTGACCCCCGAGGGCCACCTGGTGCACGTCGGAAGTGGCACCTTGCCTGCAAATCTGGCGCAATGCGGGCTCGATGAAGAACTTTGGTTTGATCGCCTCGATGATTACGAGGAATACAACTATGTCTGGAACAACCAGGGACGCTGCTTTGAATTGCCCTGCTTTGGGGATGTGAATTATGTCGAATCGGCGTTGAAGGTTTCGTTTCCGCAGCCTGCGGGACCGTTGGAATTCGGCGATGCCGCCAACCTGCCCGTGCGCGATTTGCGGCTCCGCTACGTCAGCCACGACATTCTTCACGACGCCGCACCCGGTTTGGCACCCGAGCACGGATTGCCCACCCGCGGCCCGTCCCGCGCCACGCTTTGCGTCGTGCTCAAAGATGAGCAATACGATTTTTTCGCGAAGCTGTTCTATCGTGTCAGCCCCGCACAAAACATCATCGAGCGCTGGGTGGAGTTGGAAAATTGCACATGCATGACGGTGACGGTTCATCGCCTTTGCTTCGCCACCATGAACCTGCCGCCGGGCAAATGGGAAATGACCCATGCCGCCGGCGTCTGGGCGCGGGAATTCGCCACGCAACGCACACCGCTGGATCAGGGCACGTTCGTCATGGACAACCGCGGTCTCAACACGGGACACAACCATAATCCGTTTTATTTGATCAACGAAACGGCAGCCGCCAGCGAGAAAAACGGGACGGTGCATTTCGGCGCTTTGGCGTTCAGCGGCAACTGGTCGCTTCAATTTGAATCCTTGTTCAACCAAACCGTGCGCGTGCATGGCGGCTATGAAGCGGGTGATTTATCCATGCCCCTTGCGCCCGGCCAGAAACACGCAACCCCCGCGATGATCCTGGGTTGGAGCGAAGGTGGCTGGGGCCAGGCAAGCCGTCATTTGCACGATTTCGCCAGGGAATTTGTGCTTCCCGGCGCCGCCCCGCAGCCTTGCCGCCCCGTGCTCTACAACAGTTGGGAAGCGACCTATTTCGACGTGCAGGTGGAAAACCAGATTGAACTGGCGCGGAAAGCCGCGGCGATCGGCGTGGAACTGTTCTGTGTGGACGATGGCTGGTTTGGCGCGCGCCGTCACGACCGCGCGGGACTTGGCGACTGGGTCGTGAGCCCGACCGCTTTTCCAAAGGGCCTCAAGCCATTGATCGATGAAGTGAAAGAACTCGGCATGAAGTTCGGATTGTGGGTCGAGCCGGAAATGGTCAATCCCGATTCGGATTTGTATCGCGCCCACCCGGACTGGGTTCTGCATTTTCCCGGACGACCACGCACGGAAATGCGCCAGCAACTGATCCTGGATTTCGGCCGCGAGGAAGTCGTGCAGTTCATCGGTGACGCGCTGGAAAAACTCCTGCGTGAAAACGCGATTGATTTTTTCAAATGGGACATGAATCGGTTCGCCACGGAGCCCGGTTCCGTGGCGGGCCAGACGATCGGTCATCGCCACGCCGCTGCGGTCTATCGCATCATGGATCGCCTGCGAAAGAACTTTCCGCATCTTTCAATTCAAAGTTGCTCCGGCGGCGGCGGTCGCGTGGACCTGGGCATGCTCGCTCGCACCGACCAGGTCTGGACGAGCGACAACACCGATGCGTTCGACCGCGCGATCATTCAGGATGGTTACAGCCTCGCCTATCCGCCACGCGCCATGGAATGTTGGGTGACGCACGAAAAAAACCATCAAACCGGAAGGCACGCCTCGCTGGATCTCCGCTTTGATGTGGCGATGCGCGGAGCCCTTGGCATTGGCTCATCACTCAATCAACTCGGTGAGGAGGAACTCGCCCGATACCAGCGCAAAATCGCGTTTTACAAGCGCATTCGCCCTGTTGTGCAGGAAGGCAATCTCCATCGACTGGCGCTCGCGGCCGAGGGCGGCACAAGCATCTGGTTGAGCGTGCTGCGTGACGGAAGCCAGGCGGTTTATTCCAGTGTCACCATCACGCAATTGCAGGGAGTTTTTCGCGCCCCGCCCGTGCTATGCGGGCTGGTTCCCGAAGCGATTTATCGTGTGCTTGATGAACACGACACGGAATTGGCGCGATACCATGGCGCTCAATTGATGACGCTCGGCCTGCCCAATGATCCAACCAAGGGTGGCTTCGGTTGCACGGTGCGCAGCAAGACGCTCTGGCTGGTGCGTGCGGATTGATCAGAGGTAGGTTCTCCAGATCAAACCGATGATCAGCAATCACAAAGCACACAGTTGAAGCCACGAAACGTGAAATCTTGATATGATGAATGATATGGAAAATGCAGCTTCAGGCCTCGTGAGCCTTCACCTACATGAAGGTTGGAAGTTTCGGAACTCTTCGGGCGGGAAATGGCGTTCGGCTATCGTGCCGGGCTCCGTGCATTCCGACCTGCTGCGCCATGAGGTGATTCCCGATCCGTTCCATGGGCGCAATGAACTTGGTTTGCAGTGGATCGAGGAGGCGGATTGGGACTACCGCTGCGTGTTCACCGTCGGGCCGGAACTGCTTGGCCGCGCGAACATCGACCTTGTCTTCGATTGCTTGGACACCGTCGCCACGGTGGTGCTGAACGGCACGACCATCCTCCGCGCGGAGAACATGTTTCAAGGGTATCGCTTGCCTGTTCAAGGGATCTTGCGCAGGGGGCGGAACACCCTTGAGATCCGCTTTGCAAGCGCGATGGAATACATTCGCACGAAGCGGCCGGATTTCCATGCCAAGGAGTACAACGATCCGGTGGGTGGGTGTTACCGCATTCGCAAGCAGCAGTGCCAGTTTGGTTGGGACTGGGGTCCCCGGCTGGTGACATGCGGCATTCGGCAGCCCGTGCGCCTCGAGGCTTGGAGCGGCAACCGGATTGCCGGGGCCCGGATCGTTCAGCACCACGCGAAGGACGGCGTCACGCTGGAGGTTTTTCCAGAGCTCGCATCCAAGGGAGGGCAAGTTCTTGCGACCGTCACCCATGACGGAAGCATCGTGTCCACGCATCGGTCTGCTGCCTCATCGTTCAAGCTCAAGATTCCGAAACCCAAACTCTGGTGGCCGGCCGGCCAGGGGGATCAGCCGCTCTATGAGGTGAAACTCGAACTGCAAGACGGCACCGGGCGTCTCCTCAATACATGGAGCCGACGCATTGGTTTGCGGACCATCACCTTGGAGAGGGGGGGCGGCGATACGCCTCGCCGGAGAAAGGAAAAAGCCGGCGATGGAAGGTTTGGTTTTCGCGTCAACGGGCGCTTGATTTTCTCCAAGGGGGCCAACTGGATTCCGGCCCACGCAATTGACGAAAAGCGTGAACGCGCGGACTACGAGACGCTGTTGCAATCAGCGATTGCGGCAAACATGAACATGATTCGCATCTGGGGCGGTGGAGTGTATGAGGCCTCAGCGTTTTATGATCTGTGCGATGAATTGGGACTGCTTGTTTGGCAGGACTTTATGTTTGCATGCTGCCTCTACCCGGCGGACCGCGGGTTTCTCGACTTGGTGGAGGCGGAGGCTCGGCATCAGGTTCAGCGTTTGCGCCATCATGCCTGTCTGGCCCTTTGGTGCGGCAACAACGAGAGCATCTCCATGAATGTCGCAACGCTGGCCGCAGATGCATCACTGCGCCGAGGTTACGCCAATCTCTTTCTCAAGCTGCTGCCCGCCGTGGTGTCCAAACTCGACCCGGCAACACCGTATCTGCATTCGTCGCCCGCCTACGCCCTGCCGGGCTCCAAGCTCGCCAAGCAGGCCGACCATGACGAGCATGACTGGGAGGTGTGGCATGCCCGCAAACCAGTCGAGCATTATCTGGAGACCAGGCACCGGTTTGTGAGCGAGTTCGGCATGCAAAGCTACCCGTCGCCTGGCGTGGCCGCCACTTTCTGCCCTCCTGAGGAGATGAATGTCTTCTCGCCGGCCTTCGAAAATCACCAGAAAAACAGCGGCGGCAACCAGATCATTCTCGATTACATTTCGCGACGCTATCGCTTCCCCAAGGATTATCGGTCCCTCGCTTACCTCTCCCACCTCAACCAGGCCTGGTGTCTGAAAGTGGGGGTCGAGCACTTTCGCCGTCAGCAGCCGCACTGCCTCGGCGCACTCTATTGGCAGCTCAACGACTGCTGGCCGGTGGCCTCATGGAGCAGCCTCGAGTTCGGCGGAAAGTGGAAGGCCCTGCATTATGCCGCGCGACGTTTCTTCGCCCCTTCGATGGCCTCGGCGCACGTGCATGGCGGCGAGCAGCGAATCATCGGCAACTACCGACGCCACACGACCGGTCGCGTCGATCTCTGGACGATTCATGACTTGCCGACTCTTCGTCGAGCCTCGCTGGAATGGCGACTGCTGACACTCGATGGGAAGCGGCTTGATGGTGGCCGTAAGGCCGTCGTGCTGCGGCCTGGTGAATCCCGTCTCCAGGTGACCTTGGATTATGCCGCACAAGCCGCTCGCCTGGGGCATGAAAATTTGGTCCTGCGCGTGATGCTACACGAGCATGGAAACGGCGGCGTTCTGTCCGACGAGTCCATCCTGTTTGCCCCGCCGCGCGCCGTGCCGCTCGTTCAACGCCCACTGTGCGCCTTGTGGAAGCGTGTATCCCCGGGTGTTTGGTCGCTCACCCTGCGCAGTGATGCTCTTCATCTGGCGGTATGGGTTGATCCAGCGGACAACAAAGCTCGGGTCTCGGACAATTTCATCGACCTCCACGCTGGCGAGGCGGTCACGGTGCAGGTGACCTCGCCCACTGACCCGCGCACCAGCACGACGATCATGAGCCTCGTGGATTCCTATTCCGAATCGGTACCGAGCTAAGAAACCAAAAACCACCTCACTCTTCGATTTCAATTCTCAAACCAACGCCGCCCCGAAAAGCAAATTACGATCAGATGAATAAGCAAGTTCCTGTCAGAAATGAAACGATCCCCATGATCATGCGGCTTTGGCCGCATCATCACAACGATCCGTCAATGCGCGATGAAACTCTCAACCTGTTGAAGAGCCACCGCGGCATTTGCAACGAGGTCTGGTTCTGTTCGGAAATCGGTTTTCCTTCCCTGGAAGCCCACGCGGAATCGGCTTCCCGCATGCAGGAGGCCGCGGCCTTGTTTCGCGAAGCGGGTTTCAAAACCGGCATTCAGATCGCCAATACCGTGGGTCACGCCGATGTTTTTTTGGAAACCCCGGGGGGCGATTGGCAGCGGATGGTGGGGCATGACGGCACGACGGCCTTGGCGAGCCACTGTCCCCGTGCGCCGGGGTTTCTTGACTACATGCGAGACATGACCACGGCCTATGTGCGATGGCAGCCCTCGTCGTTGTGGATTGATGATGATCTTCGGATGCACCAGCATTCCCCGGTCCAGTACGGGTGTTTTTGCCCATCCTGCATCGCGAGTTTCTCCGAAATCCAAAACCGGGAATGGACCCGCGAAAGCCTTGTCAGCGCTCTGGAAACACCCGGTGGCGATCTTCGGGCGCAGTGGGTGGAATTCGGGCAGGAAAGCATGGCCGGCGTTGCATCGGTGATTGCGAGCGCGACCCACGCCGCGGCGCCCGGCTGTTATATCGGCCTGCAGCATGCAGGTGCTGATTGGAGCCTGTACGGTGGTCGCGACTGGAATCCCGTGTTCCGCGCGATCCGGGAGGCCTGTCCGCTCCCCATGGGAAGTCGGCCCGGAGGCGGTTACTACTGTGACCATTCGCCTCGGGGAGTCCTCTGGAAAGCCTTGGACCTGGCGCGGCAAGTTCGCGCCTTGCCCGCCGAGATCCAGGTGGTCTGCCCTGAAATTGAGAATTTTCCTCACGCCGCCATGGGCAAGACTGCCCACGGGACAGCCATCGAGTCGGCCTGGTACCTCGCACAGAGCGATTGCAACAGCCTGTCCTACGCGCTCGTCTGCTCCGGCCACGAGGATGCCTCGTTCTACGGGTCGCGGCTTTCAGTCCTCGAAAAATGGGCGCCGTTCTTCGAGCGTTATATCCGTGAAAACGAGGGGACGACCCCGGGCGGATTCGACCCCGTCATGGGCCACGAACACCTGAAGCGTCCCGCCCGAGACAAGGGCACTCCCATGGGTTGGGCCGATCCCTCCGTCCTCAGCTCCTACGGATTTGCAACACTCGGACTGCCGATGTGTCCCGACGGGGTCACCCCCTGCGGTGCCGTTCTGGGTGCGGAGGCCGCGAGGGGGTTGACCGAAGCGGAAGCCCGTCACCTTCTTTCCAATGCTGTGATTCTCGACGGTCAGGCCCTCCATGCGCTCCAAGAACGCGGTTGGGGCGATTGGACCGGAGTGGCCGCGGTGCCATTCGGCCGGGGGGAGTTCTACTTCGAACGGTTCACCGATTCCGCGCTGAACGGGAGCCATGCGGGAAAGATCTGGCAACAGTTCGGGTTTGCCGGCCCATCCGTCGGCTTCCGCATCGAGAGTTCCCAGTCGGCTGCCCACATCCTCGGCGAGTATGTCGAGCCGACGACGCAGAAGGTTCGGGGGCTCGCGACGGTTGCGGTGGAAACCCCGCTTGGCGGCCGTCTTGGCGTTCTCGGCTACAACGGATTTGAAACGAATGTGAGTTCCGCGAGGCGGGAACAGATTCTCTCGCTGGCTGACTGGGTTGCTCGAGGCCGTCTGCCCGTGATGGTGGATACCGCCGCGCAAGTAGCAGTTGCCACGCGGATCACCGCCTGCGGGAGGCTACGTAGCGTCCTCCTGATGAACCTGACCATTGACCGCACGCCGCCCCTAAGCCTGAAGCTGCGAAATATCGATGGCAACACCATCAGCCTGAATCATCCCCCGGGAAGTCAGGACATTTCACTCACGGCAAGAAACTCGGGCGATGAATGGCTTGTGGCCCTGCCCCCGATGGAGCCGTGGAGTTTGGCTTACCTGAAGATCTCGTGAAGCAGCGTGAGCATTGAAACTCGGATGAGAAGCCGAGCCGGTATGACCGCCACCGGGTTGGCCAGCTATCGCATCCTCGCCGAGTGGTGCCCGGGCAGCACCCACTTCGCCGCCCGCCCGCAGCCAGTACCCTAGTTCAGGCCATCCAACCTGGAGTTTGGTTCGTCATTTTTCCTGGTTCGATACGATCGTGTAGGTCCCGCCCTTTTCCGTCATGGCCCGCACGTGGGCTGAGGGCGAGCGACCTTCCATGCGCTTGAAACAGCGGGAGAATTGAAACTCGGATGAGAAGCCAAGCCGGTATGCGGTTGCCTTGACCGAGAGGTTTTCATTCACGAGCAGGCGTTTGGCGGCCTCCAATTTCAGGCGGACAATCGTCTGATAAGGAGTTTCACCGGAAAGTTTCCGATAGGTGTGGGCAAAGGTGGAAAGTCCGAGGCCGGCATGGCGCGCAAGGTCTTCCACGGTAAGCATCTCGGCGATGCGGGAGCGGATATGTTTCTCTACCTTGGACTGGAGGTTGGGTTTTGCAGGGAGATCCTGAGTGGTGCGAATGATGTGCAGGCGCGGTGCGGTCGGTTTGGCCGTGGCAGCCAACGCAAGCAAGTCGAGGAAGGCGGCTTGAGCGCGCCATTCGAACCCCGATTGCCGGCAGAAAAGTTCCCGACTGATTTGTCCGATGCGCTGGGGAGCGATCGATTCAGGGTCTTCGAAGTGGCAGTAGCCGTGTGGGTTGGTGAGGGCGTTCAGCGCACGCAACATCTGCCCCTTGGCCGTAAAAAGGATCCATGATTCGTGGGCCAAGCCGCCCTCTTTCTGCCATTCCTCAAACCGCAGATTGGGCCGATAGAGCGCCACCATTCCGGCCTTTCTGATGAACTCCGCACCGCCGTTGATGCGTTGCGGTTGATCGGCGTGCGTGACATCCAGCACCCACCATTTCCAGCAGGACTGCCACCAGCGGGTAGATGCGAAATGCGTCGTTCCGGAATTGGCCGAGTGCAGCCATGCCTGCAGGTACTGCCTGGATTTCTCGAGGTGCCCGCCGAGTTGCATCGGTGGCTCATTTGCAGGAATTGCCATGGCTGAAGCAGCTTACGCCATTCCAGTTTTCTGTAAATGGTGAATCATGAGGGTCATGATTCTTGCAGGAAAAACAGTTCTGATCACTGGGGGTGGAACCGGCATTGGCCGGGCGACGGCGCAGCGCTTTGCCGAAGAGGGAGCCGACGTGTGGGTCGTTGGCACCACATCCAAGACTCTCGATGATACCGCATCGATGATCGGCAGTTCATGCACGGCGCGGGTTTGTGATGTCACCAATGCCACGGATCTCGAACGGCTTGTCGAGTCGATGCCTGCGTTGGATGTGCTCGTCAGCAATGCGGCAGTGAGTTATGCAATTGATCCGCTTGCAGACCCGCTTGAGAGTTGGCGGAAAATGATCGAGGTGAACATGTGGGGCATGGTCCATACATGCCGCGCGGCTGGAAACAGGATGATTCGTGACGGGCGTGGTGGTCGTATCGTGATCGTCAGTTCGATTCTAGCAGAACTGGCCGAACCTGGCAGCACCCCCTACGGCATGGCCAAGGCCGCCATCAATCAGCTTGCCCGGCAATTGGCCTGCGAATGGGCTGAGCATGGGATTTTGGTCAATGTCGTGGCTCCAGGGTTCGTGCTCACGCCGATGAGTTTTGCCTCAGGTGTGAACGAATTGGAAAGCGAGTGGTGCAAGCAGTTTTTCCTCAATCCGGAGCGCCCCCGCGTTCCGTTGCTTCGCCCGGGTCAACCGGAAGAAGTCGCCGAGGCGATTCTGTTTTTTGCCAATCCGCGCAATACTTACAGCACGGGTGCGACCCTGACGGTGGATGGTGGTTTGAGCATCAAGTTCTGATTCCCCATGAACACCGACTTCGAAAGGTCACATGTCAGTCATTCCGGTTTTGCGGGATGTCGGCTTTCCAACGATTGTCTGTCGGTGGATATCGTCCCGGCATTGGGTGCGCGCATCGTGAGTTTGAAAAATGTCCGCAGCGGCCGTGAGTGGTGCTGGCATCCGGATGAGAGCATGCAGCTCTTTGCGAACGACTACGGCGACTCATTTGCCGAGAGCCCGAATGTCGGATTCGACGAGTGCTTCCCGAGCATCGAGGCCTGCGAGTGCCAAGGCCGCCAACTGCCCTGCCATGGCGAAGTCTGGAGCGTGCCGTGGAAATTGGACGAACAGGCTTGGGAGAGGGGAATCATTTCCACGACCGTCACGTGCCGGCAGTCCCCATTCGAGCTGAACCGACAGGTCTCGATTTGCGGAAATCAGTTGCAGCTGGATTATCTCCTTCACAACAAGGGCGAGCAGCCCGAAGCCTATTTATGGGCCTTTCACCCGATGATGCGGGTCAATTCCGACGATCGCTTGGAATTGCCGGAGGAGGTGCGTATGCTGCAGGTTGAAGGCACGCGCGGGGTGCCCGAGAACGCACCGGAATCCGACTGGGCCTGGCCGTCGCCATTTGCAGGCTTCGAACTCGACCGATTTGAACTCGGAGCAAACGAGTGTGCCTCGGTGAAAGGATTCACCGATAAACTTAAGGAATGCTCGGCACGCATTGCCAGCCAAGCCAATGGCGAGTTCTTCGAAATCTCATGGGAGGCCGAACCCAATCCTTTTTTGGGGGTATGGATCAACCGCGGTGCCTATCGGGGATTTCAATATGTCGCCGCTTTGGAACCCACCAACGGACAGACCGATTTTCTCAGCAAGCATCACATGCCCCATTTGCTGCCTGCCGGCGCGCAATGCAGGTGGAGCATGAAGATCACCCTGGGCATCTTGAGCGAAATCAATTTCTGACAAACACTGACATGAAAAACGAACATACCATCAAAAGCATTCGGGCAATTCCACTTTACGGCATTCCTTACACCGATTGGCCGGCGCGCTTCGGTTCAAGGGAACAAACGCGGACGCTGGTCGAGGTAGTCACCAACAGCGGCATCGCGAGTCTCGGCAGCGTTTACACTTCGGCGCCGCTGGTGGAAGCCTCGCTCCAACTGCTGCGACCTTTTTACGAGGGGGCAAGCGCGATTGATCCGCTGGTCACCGCCGAGATGTTGCACCAGAACACCTTTTGGCAGGGCCGCGGCGGCAGTGTCACGCACGCGATCAGTGGCATCGACATGGCGCTCTGGGACATCCTCGGAAAAGTCACGGGTCAGCCGATCTGGCGTCTGCTGGGCGGCCGGTTTCGCGACCGGGTCAAGCCGTATGCTTCGATGTTGATGGAGGAGCCGGAAAAGATGGCTGGCAAGCTTCAGGCAGCGCACGGCCGCGGCTTCCGCGCGTTCAAGATCGGTTGGGGGCCTTTTGGTCGTCGGGATGCGAAGACCGATGAGGCAATTGTGCGCGCTGCTCGCGAGGCGATTGGCGAGGATTGCGAATTGATGGTCGATGCTGGTGGATCCGATGCGTATTGGCCTCACGGTTACAAGTGGGCCTTGGATAAGGCAAAAATGCTCGCTGATTATGGTGTGGTCTGGTTTGAGGAACCGCTCCGCCCGGATGATCTGGATGGTTTCGTTGAGTTGACCCGCCATTCGCCGGTCAAGATCGCCGGCTGCGAATGCCTGACCCGCAGACAGAGTTTTCTTCCATGGATCGAACGCCGGGCTGTTGATTACATCCAACCGGACGTGACCAAAGTTGGCGGGCTCAGCGAGCAGCATCGGATCGGGCAGTATGCCGACGACCACTCGATCATGGTCGTGCCGCACGGCTGGAACACCGGAGTCGGGCTGGCGGCGGATCTTCACCTGACTGCCGCCGCGGGCAATGCGCGCTGGGTGGAGTTTCTCACTCCTGAGCCCTACATGGACGACGTGTTTGCTGATCCCGTTCAACTCGATACCGATGGTTTCCTGCGTGTGCCCGATGGTCCGGGCTATGGGTTTGAATGGAATTCCGAAGGGATCGCGCGGCTCAGTGACGGCATTGTGATCACCCCTTCCTCGCTCTAACATTTTTTGCCGTAAAGGATTTACTATGAACGTACTATTTGTTGGCGCACATCCGGATGATATCGAGGCATGGGCTGGCGGCACGGCGGCGCTCTACGCGCTGAACGGCCACAAGGTGTTCTTCTGCGTGGCCACCAATGGCAACGTCGGATCTAGCACCTTGCCGCCGCATGAGATTGCCGCGATACGACGAATCGAGGCCCAGTGCGGGGCGGATGTGATCGGTGCCGAGTTGATTTGGCTCGATTTCGACGATGAGTTCCTGTTCGACACCCGGGAGACACGGCTTGCATTCATTGAGGCATTTCGCCGCGCGGATCCGGATGTCGTGTTTTGCCACTGGCGGCAGGATTACAATCCGGATCACTCGATCAGCGGCATGATTGTCGACGAGTGCATTCACATGGCCGGCATCCCGAACATCCAAACCGCATCACCTCCGACGACCAAAAAAATCCCGCATGTCTATTTCATGGACACGCCCGCCGGGATCGGCTTTGAGCCGGAAATCTATGTGGATATCACGGAGGTTTTCGAGACCAAGGTGAAGATGCTGAAAGCACACAAAAGCCAGGACGGATGGATGAAAGACATTTTCGGCTACGAGCTCGAGGCGTTCCTGGAAGTGCCCGCGAAGTTTCGCGGTCTCCAGGCCGGATGTCCGATGGCCGAAGCCTTTCGCCCGAGCTACCGCTGGGGGCGGACCTTTCTCGAACACCGTTTGCCAAACTATCATCCACTGAAAAAATGAAAATTGAATCCGTTGATTTCTTTTACCTCTCAATGCCCGAGGTTCTCGATGTCGGGGATGGCAGCCAGGACGCGCTTCTCGTGCGCGTCGAGTCCGGCGGCATCGTCGGTTGGGGCGAATGCGAAACCTCTCCGCTCACTTCGATCGCATCGGCGCTTGCTCCGATGTCACACAGCGCCTGCAAGCCGGTGCTCGCCTCGGTGCTGGGTCAGCGGTTTGACGATCCCTCCGACATCGCTCGCATTGGCGATCTGGTGCGGGCCAACAGCTTTGACCAGCTCCAGATGGACCACACGCTTTCGGGCATCGACATCGCGCTGTGGGATCTGATGGGCAAGAAACTTGGTGAACCGGCATGGCGTCTGGTGGGCTATGAAAATTCCTATCGCAAGCGACCCTATGCGTCGGTCCTCTTTGGTGACACGCCCGAAGAAACCCATGCCAAAGTCAGCCGTATCCGGCAGGCGGGATTTTCTGCGGTCAAACTCGGGTGGGGGCCCTTTGGTCGCGGCACGGCAAAGGAGGATGCCGCGCAGGTGCATGCGGCACGCGAAGCCTTGGGAGCAGATGGCACTCTGCTCGTTGATGCCGGCACGGTCTTTGCCGAAGACGTGGCCAGTGCCGCCGAGCGGCTTGAGGCCTTGTCCGAGGCACGCGTGCATTGGTTCGAGGAGCCCTTCCACAACTATGCCCTCGAAGAATACGGGCAACTTGCAAGCACGTCTCCACGCGTGGCGCTGGCCGGTGGCGAAGGTTCGCACAACGCGCATCAGGCGGTGCACATGATGCGGCAGGGCGGCGTCAAATTCATCCAAGTGGATACGGGGCGCATCGGTGGAATCACCGCCGCCAAGCAGGTGGCCGATCAGGCCGTCGCACTCGGCGTCACCTATGTGAACCACACCTTCACCTCCGGTCTGGCGCTGGCCGCCTCCGTGGTCCCGTTCGCCGGCATCGAAGATCATGTGATCTGCGAATACCCGGTCGAGTCGAGATCGCTTGCACAGGAGATTGCGGGAAATCCTTTTCCGCTCGATGCCGATGGCATGATTCGACTGAACGATGAGCCGGGACTCGGTGTGCAAGTTGATGTTGCGGCGCTGCAGAAGTATTTGGTCCCAACCGAAATCCGCGTCGGCGGCAAGCTCCTTTACCAAACTCCGATTCTGAAATGAAAAAGAACGAAGCATCATTCAACGCCTACGAGCAGATCGCCGGAAAGTCGTGGGCTGATGCTCTCGATGCACAGAGGTTTTATGATTATCCGACTCCGCTGACCGTTCATCTACCCCTGCAGTCTTATCATTCGCGGGACCTCGTTCATCTCGATGCGGCTCTCAACGTTTGCCGTCGCCGGGTCATCAAGGGACGCACGCACGGGGAACTCTTCGAGGATGCGAAATCCACCGAAGTCTTCCTAGTTCAGTTCGCCCTCGATAATCCGCCCTTCGTGCCGGACTGGCGCTTCAGCACGCTTTCGCTGGCCGATGATCGATACCCGGTCGCCAAGGCCTCCTACTACGCCTGGGAACAGCGCTACGAACTTGAATACATTGTGACCCCGGTGGATGAAAACCAATCGCTGCTCTGGATCAACGCGACCGTCACCAGCGAGAGCGAGCAAACCACGACGGCGCACTTGCGGGTAAAGCCAGGATTTTACAATGAGGCGGATGTCTTTGACTGGCATTATTTCCCGTTCTGGTGGGACGCGAGCAAATGGAAGAACTGTCCGCTCACCCGCTTGAAGGGCGATAGAATCCTGCGCGGCAAGCAGCCCTTCGGGCGAGTCATCCCGGGGGATTTCTCATGCGCCTGGGAAGCGAAGCTCTCGGATTCGGTGCAAACCTTCAGAAATTCAAATTGCCAGATCGTGCGTGAGAAACGATCGGCATTCACCGACAACGACTATTGGCTCCAAGGTCAGGGCATCGCGCCATCTGCGGCGCACCGCCTCAAGGAGGTGGAGAATGCGCTGCACTTTCAAGCCGACTTGGCCCCGGGAGCGAAGGCCACCTGCAGCGTGGCATTTTTGATCAATTATGAGGAGGTGAGTGCTTCGCATCTGGCGGCCCTCGATGCGGCGACCGGCGCGCAATCCCGCAAGGCAGCACTGGAGCATTTCAAAAAACCATTCCGAGGCAAGACCACCAGCTTGAGTCTTCCCGCCAACAACTGGGAAAGGATCTTCGGCATGATGCAGACCTCGATCCTGCAGATGCTCATCGGCATTCCGGGCACTCAAGATCTGATCCCGACGCAAGGCGGAAGCAGCGAACGTCATTTCGTCTGGGTGCAAGAAGCCGCCTGCATGCTGCGTCCGATGATCCGCCTCGGTCACTTTGCCCCGGTGCGCCGCGCGCTCGACTTCATCTTCAGCCTGCAGGATGGCGGTACTCCGCCCGAAGGACGCTTCACGACGCTGGCCGGCGCGGTCGGCACGACCGGCCCGCGCTGGATGAACTCCACCGGTTCGGCCTTGGAAATCGCGGCCGAGTATTTCCTTTGCTCGCGCGATCGGTCGTTCCTTAAGGAATACCTTCCGAAAATTCTCCGCGCGGCGGACTGGATCATCGGGGAAATCCGGGCGACCCGGAAGGCTTCCAAGGCTGGGAAACGTCCCTTGGGATACGGCCTCATGCCGTTCGGGCACTCGACCGATTGTGATCATGGCCGCGTGGTTTCGTTCACGGACACCTACACCTATTTGGGCCTGCGCCGGGCGGCGGATTTGCTGGCCGTGATCGACCACGAACGCGCTGATGAAGTCAGCAGAGAAGCAGATCTTTATCAACGCGACATTGAGGCCACCATCGTGGCTTTGACACGCAAGGATGGCTTCATCGAGCGCAAGATCGTCACCGGCGAGAAAGGGGAGAGCTACTACACCGGTTTCGAGAACGTATGCGGCGCGATCTACTTCATTTACACCGGTCTGCTCGATGCCCGCAGCGAGCGCTTCCGCCGCTATCGCGCCTACTTCGAGAAACACTGCGCCACCGGGGAATTCCTCGGAAACATCGACAGCGATGTCGCTTACATGGGAATCGGTGAGTGGCTCTGGCAGGATGCGTATCTGAAAGCAGGCGCATGGAAGAAGGCCTTCCTTGCGAACATGACCAACCTCAAATACGGCATGACGCAAGACACCCTGCAGGTGCAGGAGCGCATGTCGCGCTTCAATCCCGGCTTCATTCCGTGGCAACCGAATGGCAGCGGCTCGGGCAAGATCCTCGAGATGATGGTCAAGTCGGTCTATTTCGAAGATGGCGACACGGCTGTGCTGTTGGGCGGCATCCCATGGCAGTGGATCGAAGCGCAAGGGCTCTCGCTCAAGGGGCTTTACCTGCCGCACGGGCGCGTTTCGATCGAGGCGACCCGTGGCAAGAATGGTCAGGTCACTGTGACTTTGGACTTCGACGCTGCGCCAAGCCACCTCGGAAAAATTCGCCTGCCGGAACATTTCCAAGTGACCGGAAAACTGCGTCCGCTCGGTGGGAATCTCTTCGCACTGCCGCGTGACGCGAGCCGAATTACCTTCACCTTGTGCGATGCGGAAGGCATCCTGCGCGGCAAGGCATCCAAATCCTCAAAGAAATAAGGCGCAACTGACATGATGAACGCGCTTGGCCTAATTGAAATTCCTTTCTTCAGCATCACGGCACTCGTCGCCGATGCGGTGCTGAAAACCGCGCGCGTGTGCCTGCTTGGTTTCGAGACGACCGGCAACGAGAATCTGATGATCAAGCTCGTGGGCAATGTCGCAGACGTCGAGGCAGCGCTCGCCACTGCTGAATCGCTTGCTGAGGAAATGGGTGCCAGCGCGATTGTCCGCTGCATTTCAAAACCGGATCCCACATTGGACGGGATGCTGGCATTTCCCAATGCTCAAAACCCGCTCTATGGCGGTCGCGACCAGTTTTTACCAACCGATCACCCCAAGCCTGAAAACAAAAACATGAGTAACACACAACAAGCCATTGGAATTCTCGAAACGCAGGGACTCACCGCCATTTTGGAGGCTACGGACGCCATGCTGAAATCCGCGAATGTCACTCTCGTCGGCAAGGAAAAGATCGGTGCGGCCTACGTCACTGTCATTGTCAAAGGTGATGTCGCCGCCGTGACCGCAGCTGTGGATGCTGGAAGCAAGGCGGTCGGAGCCTTGGGCAAGCTCGTCGCAGCCCATGTGATTGCCAGACCACATGAAGAGCTTACGGCTCTGCTGCCAAAATAGGATTGCCATCACCATGAGCATTGAAATCAATTTTGCGGGCAAAGTCGCGTTGATCACCGGCGCCTCACAAGGCATTGGCGCGGAGATGGCGCGCGCCTTTCACCGTGCCGGCGCTACCGTTGCAATCAACCATCCCGACCTCGGTTCGACCCGTCATGATGCCGAATCCTTGGCGGCGGAATTGAACCATTTACGTCCGCAGAGCGCACTCGTTGTCGCCGCCGATGTGGCGAATGCGGAATCGGTCCAGGCCATGATGCAAGATTTGAAACAACGCTGTGGCGGCATTGATTTTCTGATCAACAACGCCGCCATTCTCCGCGACCGAACCGTCGCCAAGATGTCGCTCGACGAGTGGAAGGTCGTGATCGATGTGAATCTCTCCGGCGTTTTTTACTGTTGCAAGTTCGGTCTCGAAGTCATGCGCGACGGTGGTGCGATTGTCAGCATGGGCAGCATCGCGGCCATTCTTGGTTTTTACGGCCAGGCGAATTACGCCGCCACCAAGTCCGGCGTGCAGGCATTGATGCGGGTCATCAGTCGTGAAGCCGCCCGCCGCGGGATTCGTGCCAACACCATCGCGCCAGGAGTCATCGAAACCTCCATGGCCGCGACGATTCCGGAAAATGTCCGTGCCGAGATGCTTAAGAATGTCCCGCTCGGCCGCTTTGGTTCGACTGGAGACATCGCCAATGCAGCGCTCTTTCTTTGCTCGCCACTTGCGGCTTACGTGACCGGGCAAACACTCGAAGTCAATGGAGGCTGGCGCGGATGAGAGCAGCGGCAAAAATCGTTTCCGCAGCGGAGGCGGTCGCCGCGATTCCCAGCGGGGCCACCTTGGCGATTGGCGGCTTTGTCGGCGCGGGTCATCCCGAAGCACTTACCGCCGCATTGGAGAAGCGATTTCTTGAAAGCCAATTTCCGCGTGACCTGACGCTGCTTTACGCAGCCGGCCAAGGTGATCGCGGCGAACGCGGGATGAACCACCTTGCTCATGTTGGGCTTGTTAGGCGCGTCGTCGGCGGTCACTGGAATCTGGCGCCGAAGCTGGGGAGCATGGCCTTCGCCAACCAGATCGAAGCCTACAACTTGCCGCAAGGGGTCATCTGCACGCTGCTCCGTGAAATCGCCGCCAAGCGGCCCGGTGTCATCACCAAGGTCGGCTTGAACTCGTTCATCGACCCGCTGAAGGGCGGAGGAAAAATGAACGCGCGCACGACCGAAGAACTGGTGGAGCGCCTCACGCTCGATGATGAAACGTGGCTGCGTTACCGCGCGTTTCCCATTACGGTGGGATTCATTCGCGCCACGAGTGCGGACCGCCGCGGCAATCTGTCCATGGAACGCGAAGGGCTCATCGGCGAGGTGTTGCCGATCGCGCAGGCGGCCAAAAACCATGGTGGCATCGTCATCGCCCAGGTTGAGCGCATTGTGGATCGCATTCCTGATCCGAAATCGGTGCGTGTGCCCGGCGCATTGGTGGATTTCATCGTCGTCGCCGAACCGGCACAGCACGCGCAGACGTTTGGTGAGGACTTCAACGAAGCTTACGTCACCGCCGCTAACGGTCACCGCACGCTCACGACCATGCCGTTTTCGGAACGCAAGATCATCGGTCGCCGCGCGCTGATGGAAATCCGGCGCGACGAAATTGTGAACCTTGGCATCGGGCTGCCCGAGGCTGTGGCCGCGATCGCTGCCGAGACCGGGCGGCTGGATGAATTCACGCTCACGGTGGAGAGCGGTCCGATCGGTGGAGTGCCCGCTTCGGGACTGAGTTTTGGCTGCAGCCATTTTCCCGAGGCCATCGTTGATCAGCCGTCACAGTTTGATTTTTATGATGGCGGCGGGCTCGACATTGCCGTGCTGGGTGCGGTGGAGATTGATGCCGAAGGCAGTGTGAATGTGAGCTCCTTTGCGGGTCGTTTTGCCGGTGTTGGCGGTTTCGTGAACATCGCCCAGAACGCCAAGCGCCTCGTGTTCTGTTGCACGTTCACCGCTGGCGAACTTGAGGTAGCTGTCGAAAATGACATGCTCCGCATCGTGCGCGAAGGGCGCCACGCGAAATTTGTGAAACGCGTGCAACAAGTGTGTTTCCACGGGCCCACGGCTCTCGCGAACGGTCAGCAGGTTTTCTACATCACGGAACGAGCGGTATTCGAACTCACGCGTGAGGGCCTCGTGCTCCGTGAAGTCGCACCGGGTATTGACGTTGCGAAGCAGATCTTGCCGCTGATGGAATTCACCCCGGTGCATGGTGAACCACGCCTGATGCACACCGACTGTTTTCAAAGCTCCTGAACAAGGCCATATGAAATACCAGCACCCTGTTTATCTCGTCGCCGCACGTCGCTCGGCCATTGGCCGCTTCGGCGGCGGATTCAAATCACTCGCGCCAGTGGACCTCGCATTGCCCGTCGCCGAAGCCGTTGTGCCGACAGCGCTCAAGCCTGAGATTGATCAAGTCATCCTCGGCCAAGTCCTCCAGGCCGCCGGTGGCATGAACGTCGCACGCCAACTCGGACTGCGCCTCGGTCTGCCGCAGAGTTCGCCGGCGTTCACCGTCAACATGGTCTGCGCCTCCGGATTGAAAGCCATCGCTCTCGCAGCCGATTCCATCGCGACTGACGAATCTGCGCTCGTGCTCGCCGGTGGCGTCGAATCCATGAGCCGCGCTCCCCATTACGCGACCGATTTGCGCTGGGGAAAAAAGCTCGGTGCGGGTTCGCTTGAGGACTCGATCGCCACCGACGGGCTAACCGATCCATTCCTGAAGATCGGCATGGGGGACACGGCTGAACGCATCTCGGAGGACCTCAAGATCAGCCGCGAGGAACAGGATCAATTCGCACTGCTTAGCCAGCAACGCGCCGCCGCCGCCCGCGAGGCATGCCAGCGCGAAATTGTCCCCATCAAAACCCGCGACGGCGACATCACCCACGACGAACATCCGCGGGCCGATACGACGCTGGAAAAACTCGCACAACTCAAGCCAGCCTTCCGTCCAACCGGCACGGTCACCGCAGGCAACGCCTCGGGCCTCAACGATGCTGCCGCGCTTGTGCTTCTCGCCAGTGAGGCGGCGGTCAAGCAGCACGCGCTTCAGCCACTGGCGCGCATCGTCGCCACCACGAGCGTCGGTTGCGATCCGGCCACCATGGGGCTTGGTCCGGTCGGCGCGATCCGCAAGGTGTGCGATGAAGCCGGTTGGATGCTCGAAGATGTGGATGCGATCGAAATCAATGAAGCCTTCGCCGCACAGGTGCTTGGCTGCGCCAAGGAGCTGGGCCTCGACATGGAAAAACTCAATCAGCGGGGAGGCGGCATTGCACTCGGGCACCCACTCGGTTGCAGCGGTGCGCGCGTGCTCGTCACCTTGCTGCATCTGATGCAGGACAAGAACCTCAAGCGCGGCATCGCGTCCCTCTGTGTCGGCGGCGGCATGGGCATCGCGATGGCGATTGAACTCAGTTAGCTGCGATGACTTATAAAATACCAAGCTCATGATCAAAAAAACCGTATTGGCGGTCGGCGCCCATCCCGACGACATCGAATTTCTCTACTCCGGCACCTTGCTGCTTCTGAAGCAGAAGGGCTGGGACATTCACATGTGGAATCTGGCCAACGGGAGTGCCGGATCCAAGACGCTCGGGCCCGAAGCGATCGCAGCGAAGCGTTGGGAAGAGGCTCGCGCCTCCGCCCGGATTCTTGGAGCCACCATGCATCCTACGCTTTTTCAGGATCTGGGCATTTTTTACGATGCCCCGTCGCTCGCCCGGGTCTCCTCGCTCGTGCGGGAGATTGATCCATCGATCATTCTCACCCATCCGCCTTCCGATTACATGGAGGATCACGAGAACACCTGCCGCCTGCTGGTGACTGCGGCGATTGCCAAAGGGATTCCCAACTATGCGGTTGACCCGCCGTGCGCGGCAAAGGACGGGCCGGTGGCCCTGTATCACGCGCCGCCTCTGGGCTGCCGGACGGGCTTGAACGAGCCGGTCTTACCGACTCTGTTCGTGAACATCGAGTCGGTGGTGCGGGACAAAGTCCGGATGCTGCTGGCACATGAGAGTCAGATGGATTGGCTGCGCCAAACGCAGACGATGAGCAGTCTGGAAGAAGTGGTGCTCGCCGAGTCGAGAGCGGTGGGAAAACTCAGCGGAGTGTTTCCATGCGCGGAAGCCTTCACGCCGCATGACATGCGCGGCTATTGTCCAGAAGATTTCAAGCCGCTGGAGGAGGCTCTTGGGGGTGATGTTTATTGCAAGTCGCAACGATGAAGACATCCATGCCCACGATCACGACTCCAGCCAAACTTGAGAACCCGATTGCCGCAGGGATCGTCCAGCATGAGTTCAAGTCCTCATTTGACGGATCCGCGCAGACTTTTCTGGAAAAGGATTTTGGTGACGGAGACTCCAATGTCACCCGCTTGGTCTTTGTCTACCTGCATGGCGCGTTGTCGCATCAGGAGCAGGGGATGACCGCTGGGATTTACAAGGGAACCTTTGAAAAGTGGGGCGAGGAATTGGCGAGACGCAATGCCGTGTATATTTGTCCGGAGTATCGTGGAAATTCCTGGATGGGACCGGCCGCCGAGGCGGACGTTTTGGATATTCTCAATCTTCTGACGAAGCGATTTCCCGGAAGACGCTTGATTCTCGCAGGGGGCAGCATGGGCGGGACCTCGGCCCTGATTTTTGCCAGCCGGAATCCGCAGGCCGTGGACGGCGTGATCGCCCTTTGCCCGGCGACCGATCCGGCGTTGATGTTTGGCGTATTCCCCGAGCATTTCGTGGAATCCTACGGCGGCTCGCCCGAAAAGGTTCCTCAGGTATTTTCCGATAGGACGAGTCGCAACCGGGTTGATGCGCTTGCCTCGCTGCCGATAGCGATTGTCCATGGTTCCGCGGACGCCATCATTGGAGTGGAGCACGGCCGGATTCTTGTCCGCGAGCTCCAGGAGCGCGGCGCCCGATGCCACTACACCGAGATTCCGGAGGGAGACCATGATTCGCCCCTGCAAATCCCACTTTCCATGCTCTTGGATTTTGTAATGTCCAAGGATTCTAAAAACAACGAACCCGCCCGCCCGTGACCCCATCCGTTTTCCAAGCTGAACTCTTCATAGATAACCGCGCCACCCACGGCGAGGGGCCGGTGTGGGACGCAATCAATCAAGTTCTATATTGGGTGGATATCACATCCTGTCGACTGCACTCATGGTCGCCCGGAGCTGTGAAAGAGCGCACCTATCAATTTCAGGAGCCTGTTTGCGCCGTGGCACCCATTACGCGGGACCGCATGCTCATCGCATTCGCCAAGCGGCTTGCATATGTGAATTTGCCAGACCTCTCCATCGAGCAGATCTGCCAGGTCGAGCCGGATATTCCGGGCAACCTTTGCAACGATGGAAAGATGGATCCAGCAGGGAGGTTCTGGATCGGCACAATGTCGAATGATGAATCCATTACAGGGTCCGGTTCACTCTACCGGCTTGATCAGGATGGGCAGCTGACCCGTGTGCTTGAAAATCTGACCATTTCGAATGGCATGGGATGGTCGCGTGACCTTCGGACGATGTATTTCATCGACTCCCCGACCCGCGAAGTCTGGGCCTTTGATTTTGATCCGGTGGATTCCTCCATCACGAACCGCCGCACCGTGGTCAAGGTTCCCGAGGATTTGGGCCTTCCGGATGGAATGGATGTGGGGTATGACGGCACTTTGTGGGTTGCCCACTGGGGACCGGGTTGTGTTTGCCAATGGTGCCCGTTATCGGGAAAATTACTTACCCGCATCAATACCGGATGCCCTCATACCAGCGCCTGTTGCTTTGGCGGTGATGATGGAAAAAAACTATTTATCACCACCTCACGACTTGAGCTTTTCCCTTATCAAATCGAAGAGAACCCCTGCTCCGGAAGTCTTTTTCGATATCATCCATCTGCAAATCATTCCGATTACCCATGAAACCAACACCTATTCAAGGCATCTACACGCCGAACATCGTTCCCTTCAACGACGACCACTCGATCAACGAGGGCGAGCTGCGGCGCATGACTTCTTGGCTCATCGAGAAGGGCATTCACGGCCTCTATCCGAACGGCAGCACCGGCGAGTTCATCCGACTGAGTTTCGAGGACCGCTTGCGCGTGGTGAAAATCATGGCCGATGAAAACCGCGGGCGCGTGCCCATTCTTGCGGGAGCGGCGGAGGCCAACTCCGACCAGGTGCTCCAGGCGTGCAAGTTTTACGCGGACCTTGGATGTCGCGCGGTGAGTCTCACTGGCCCCTACTACTTCAAGGTGTCCCAGGAAAGCATCGAGAACTACTTTCGCGAACTCGCCGCCAAATCACCGATCGATATCCTGCTCTACAACATCCCGCAGTTCTCCAATGAAATCAGCCTGCCGGTGGTGAAGCGGCTGGCAATGGATTGCCCGCGCATCATTGGCATCAAGGATTCCAGTCGCGATTTTCCGCGCTTGTGTACCATGCTGGCACAGGTCAAATCGCAGCGGCCTGACTTTGTTGTTTTGACCGGTACGGAGGAGATCCTTTATCCGAGCCTGATGATGGGCTGCGATGGTGGGACAATCGCCACCTCGGGGGTGATGCCGGAAGTGATCACCAAGCTTTATCGTGATTTTCAGGCCGGCAACCACGCGGAATGCCGCCGGGTGCAACTCAAGATCCAGGACATCATCGCGGCGATGTTTGCCGCTGGCAATTTCCCCGAGGGTTTCCGCGCTGCCATCTTCTTGCGTGGATTCAATCCAGGCCCCCCCCGTTTCCCAATGAGTCCTGGTGAACTTGCAAATCTCGAGGAAGCCAAGGGTAAACTGGCCTGCCTGCTTGGGGAGTGCGGATATGCCGACGCGGCGAAAGAATGTGAACTGCGTCGCGGACATGCCTCTTCGCGAACCTCGGTCGGGCTGGATGTTGATTCCATCGTTGCCGCAGTGTTGAAAAAGATGGGATCAAGCAATTTTTAACCCGAAATCCGAAGTCGAAATATCATTCGAATCATTTTAACCACTGATTTCTGTGGTCGAAGCCCTCTTTGTTTGCATTTCAACTTCCGAATTCGGGTTTAATGCCCTCCAAAAAACTCTTCGTTGTCAACGCACGGCCAATCGTTGACTGACTTTGAGTTCGAGATGGTCCAGATCACGGTATCTGCAATTGCAAAAGATGCGAGTCTTGCAAATTTGTATCAATCAGCGAAACGGCGCTTAGAGCTTGGAAGTGGTATGTCTCCCGCTTACAGGAACTTGTGTCCGGCAACCGATCAACGGCCGACGACATAGGGATCCTCGCCGAGGGAGGCGGGGACCGGCGCGGTCTCCTGGCCGAGGGCTTGACGTGCGGCGACCCAGAGTTTGGTGCGGCGGTGGCGGCAATGGTGGCGCGTCCACTCGCGGTTTTCCAACAGGTCGAGGCAGGCTTGCGGCTTGCCGGTATCGAGCAGGACTTCGGCTTCGGTCTCGCCGTGGCGGTAGTCGGCCTGGTCGGTCCAGCGTGTGAGCAATTGTTGGCGGGCTGCGTGATCGCCCTGTTCCTTGAGCAGGGCATCGAGATGGCAGGCGGTGCTGTTTTCAAAACGGGCCTCGAGAGCGGCCTCGAGCGAGCCACGGCCGGCGGTGGCATCCTTGCGGATTTTCCATAGGATCAAGCCTTGCAGGGCCAGTGCCACGAACGAGCCGGGATGGGTGGCAAGAGAGGCTTCGAGCGACGTAAGCGCCTCGTCCCACTTGTCTGCTGCGGCAAACCAGACCGCGCGCGCATTCATCCATGATTCCAGCCCGGAGGCTGCGGCCCAGTCGAGAGCTTCGTTGAGCGGCAGGCTGGTCGGCGGCCAGCTGGCTGCGGCTTGTTCGGCGTGGTTCGTGAGGAAACTTTTGTCTCCTGCTGCGTGCGCCGCGAGCAGTTCTTCCCAGAGGCTCACCGGCACTTGTGCGGGCAGGCGGCACGGCGCTTCATCGATGCCGCCAAGGGCGGTGGCGGTGCCGGCGAAAGTCGGGCGTCTGCCATCATCAAACTCACCGCGCTGGTCGATTGGGATCCACATTTCCACAAAGGAGAAATCTCCGCCTGGCGGGAGATGGCGGGACTCGGATTGGAGCTCCGGGATGCCGGCCTGGATCTCGGTGTTCTGGTCGCCGTCGCGGGTCATGGTGAGCGACCAATCGGAGGTCGGGCCGGTGTTGCCGAAACTCCAAAGTTTTTTGCCGGGGAGTTTGGCGGGGTCGGCGAGGTGGAGCAGGCCCCATTCGCGTGCGCGATGGTAGATGCCGAACCAATCGGTAACGGTTGGCTTGAGGAAGACCCCGACCATGCGGTCGTAGTTGCGGTGCCAGCGCAGGTCGATGCCATTGAACATCGGCCAGATGCCGTTGCCTTCGCCATCGATGTGCGCCTCGTAAGGTTCTGCCGGGTAAACAAACTCGGTGTCACTCCCTCCGGGTTGGGCGCAGTTGCTCCACCACTGCACATCTCGCGCGGTGTCGGTGTCATTCCAGCAGCGGGTGGAGACCACCACGCCACGGAAGCCAGGATGAAGCCAGACCTCGGTGCGCCAGCAGAGTCCCCACTGCGGCTCGCGGCAACCCATCGCGACGCCTGCGGCATCGCCTTTGGTGAGCAACTCGTAGCCGACCGGTTCGTTGCCGGTGGCAGCGTGGGCGTAGGGGAAATTGTGTTCGATGCCGAGGCTGATGAAGTTCCAGCGGGGCGGCACGCGGGTTGGCCGCACGCAGCGGTTTTCGTGCAGGTAAAGGCCGCCGGTGGTGAGATCCTCGATCTGATAGATCCTGCCGCCGAGCGAGGGCAGGACGGTCACGCGCAGCAAGCCGTTTTCAATCTCGACGGATTGGTGATCCTGCAAGCGCGGCTGCGGATCATTCTCCAGCGCGCCGTCGAATGGGTAGATGGAAAACGGATAGACGTTGTCGCTATCGAAAAGGGGCGGCAGCGCGGATCGGGGCTGTGTCGAGTAGGTCGGCAGTCGCAGGGAGGTCAGGCGGGCGGAGGCGGGGCAGTGCTTCATGTCGGTGTGAATGGCGAGAAGATGGCAATCAGTTTTGGTTGGAAAAGGCGAGGTTGATAATTTGCTTAGGCGCGAGTTGGAATTTCTTCGCGCCCTGTGCGGGTTCCGGAGGGCTGCTTGCCTGGCCGTCGAGTTCGCGGCGGGTGACGAGCGCGGCACCCGGGGTGGCTTCCGGTGACAACGCCACGGTGGTCTCGGCAGCGGCACCGAGCGGGTTCCAAAGGCGGAGTTCCCATGCGTTGTTTCGCTTGCGGAAGGCACTGCAGGCGGCGCCGTCGGAAACTTCGAGAAGGCTGAAGGATGATGGATGACCTGCTGTAGCGGTGTGGTGGATGGCACGGATTTCCGCTTCGCATTCCGCCGAAAGCTTGCAGAGCGTGTGGTCGCTTTCCGCGCAGGCACCGAGGGCCAAAAGAAACTGGAATTCAAGGGTGCCGAGGCATTGACCGCCGGGCTCGCCATCGGTGAGGACCGTGCGGCGTGTGCCGCGGAAAAGCGTAAGGTGAAGCGGGCGTCCCGGCTTGTTGCCGACGGCCGCCTCATGCATGCCGGGGGCGACCAACGCCAGCGCCCGTCCATCACCGCGCACGGCTGACCACGAACGCTGCGGCACGGTTTCCACCGGCAGCTCACGGAACAAATGTCCATCGGCCGGCAAGGCGACCTCACGGGTGACGACATCGAAGACCGAGTCGCTACAGAAGCTGGAGACCGATGTGCCGGTCAGGAAGCTCACGCGCAAGCGGTGATCCTCGCAGTTGTTGTTCACCTTCACTTCGAAACGCACGGTTGGATCGTCACGCCTCAGTGTGGCCTTGACCTCGATTTCGAGCGCTGCGGTTTCGGCGGATCGGCGGCCAGTGGCAAAATCATGGCGGCGTGGGATTGCCATCGCATAGCGCAGCACCAGCGAGGAAAGCAGGGCTCCGTCGTGTTCGAGCGCCGTGCTTTTGAGGCTGCCGATCGAGGAGAAAACCGCATCGTTCACGGCGGTTCCGTGATACCAGCCGTCGCCGATGTCGGCGCAGTCCTCGAAGACCAGCGCGCCGGGGTAGATTTGGCCGCTGCGCAGGTCGGTGAGTTCCAGACTGCCGTCCGCTTGTGCTGCGATTCGTACCAGCCCGTTGGCCAGCGTCGCGGGTCCCTCGGCGATGCCCGCACCGAGATTGTGGCGGGTCGGTGGCGCGAGTTGCGGCCAGACGGGTGCCGGCGGATTGAGCGGTTCGCGAACGACACCAAGCGTGATGCCGCCCATCGCGGGCAGTTCCAACTCGAGCGCGACGCGCACCTCATGGACTTTGAGTTCCTGCGGAAACTTGACGCCCTTGGCTTTGTAGCGGGTCCGGTTGAGTCGCTGCCCGAGCCGCTGATAAGGGATCTCCGTGCCATCGGGGCCGTGGATGCGGAAGGCGGGTTGCATTTCGAAAAAGAATGCCTCGCCAAACATTGGCCAGCCGACGGGAAGCTCGAGCGTGATTTCAAAAATCCCCCTGCGGCGGTGTGGCAGCGGATTGAAAACACTCACCGCGAGCACGCCCTCACCACTGACCGCCGGTGACATCTGCGATGCCAGTGCCTCGAGCGATCGCTTCGTCACGATTTCGGCGATGCCGCGCGACTGCGCGAAGCGGAACTCCATGTCGCGGTGCACCGCATCGATGCTGCAACCGCAGATCGAATCGTGGGCGTGGTTTTGCAACAGCCACTGCCATGCCACTTCCAACTCGCGGGAAGGGTAGGGGACACCGCGCAGTGCTTCTGCGGCGACGGCCATCGGCTCGGCCCAACGGGTGAGTGATTCTTCGCAGCGTGCATTCGCCTGTTTGAGGCCCACCCGGCTGGAGAGGACCCCGGGGATCAGGAACGATTGATCGAGGTGGACCGGCAAGCGCGAGGCCGTGCGCAGTTCGCCATTCATCACCGGTAGATCGCGGCCGCGCAGGGCTTCCATTCCATCGGCAAACTCCGCCAACGAGGCATGGATCAAAGGCACGCCGGCGACCTCTGCAGCTTCACCGCCAAACAACTCTTCATAGGCTATGCGGTCCCACAAAAGGTGGTCGCCGCCATCATAGAAAAGCACCTGCCCGCCGCCGCCGCGCGCCACCTCGCCCTGGAGGTAGGCCTCGGCGCGGGCCCTGATTTCATCCGGGCCGGGAGTGGTGTCGTAATCACCCACGCCGCGCACCTGGTGGGCGAAATTCCCGTAACCGATGCAGCTGAAAAGGTGGCAGACCAACTCCGAGCCATCCGCGCCGCGCCACAGCGCGTAGGCATTTTGAGAGGCATCAATCCCCGTCCCGCGCAGCACGAACGCCGTTGCAATGCCAAAGCCCCGCAGGATCTGCGGAAGCTGCCCGACATGGCCGAACTGGTCCTGGCAAAGTCCTGCCCGCAAGGGTTCGCCGCCCATTTCGCGGCAAAGCGAGGCACCAATCTCAAGATTGCGGATGAGCGACTCGCCCGAGACGAGCCACTCGTCGGGTTGGACGTACCAAGGGCCAGCGTCGATGCGACCCGCCGCCACAAGCGCGCGCAATTCCTCCGTTCGCTCCGGTCGCATTTCGAGGTAGTCGATTAAAGGAATGACTTGGCCATCCATCGTGTAAGGCCCCTTGAGGGTCCCCTCGCGGAAGCCCGCGAGAACATCATCAAGCACATCGACCAAGCGGGCGCGGTAAACTTGAAATGTCTCATACCACTCACGATCCCAGTGGGTGCCGAGCACATAGAGGGCCTTGGTGGCGGTGCGGTTCGCCGCTTGCGTGCTGTCGATCGGGGCTTCCAAGGTCTTAGGCGAATGATCCTCGCGGGGTGATATTTTGGTGCGCATTGTTTGGTCGGCAAAATGTGCGATTAGAAACCGATATCAAGAACGATTTGTCGGATTGTTGGCATTTGACTTCAACCGATGGTCATGAATGATGCCTCCGTGTCGCAAGTCGATCAAAGCGAGAAATCACCCGGAGCCCGGCAGAAGCGCCCGAGGGGCAAGAGCAAATCCGTTCGGGAGTATATTTTGGGTGCCTTTTCCAAGGGCGATTGGCTCCCGCCGGAAACCGAAATCGCGAGCCTTCTGGGGGTCACCCGCTATGCGGTGGCCCAGGCATTGAACGAGCTCCACGTCCAGGGACTGGTTGTGCGCGAGCCCGGCAGGGGGACCTTGCTCGTCGGGGAGGCCGAATCAGTGATGCCGACGCCTGTGAGTGTTGCGAAAACAGTGGTCTTCATTTGTGCCGAGTTGTCCTCATATCTTGCGCTCGGATTGATTTCCTCACTGCAGAGGGATCTGGGTGATCGCGACTGCCGAATCGCCCTGCGCTCGTCGGATCACCGGGCCAACATGGAGATCGCCCGGATCAAGGAGTTGCGCAGCGGGGGATTTGCCGGGGCCATCATCATTCCGGACAGCCCCGACCTCATTCATTCCGAGATTTTGTCGCTGCACCAAAGCGGATTCCCGATCGTCCTGATGGATCGCCCCATCGAGGGGCTGCCCGTGCCATCGGTGGCGACCGACCATTTCGCTGGCGCGGTGGAGGTGGTGTCGCATCTCATTTCGCTCGGTCACAGGCGCATTGCGCACATCACATACGGCGGGCAGTGGCACGAGTCCCATGCCGTCACCCTGCGCCACAAGGGTTACCTTCACGCGCTCCAGCAGGCGGGAATTGAGCCCGATGACTCGTTGGTAAGCTATCTCGATGTTCCTCCTGGAGACAGCTCGCCCGACACGCAGCGCAGCGAATTGTCCGCTTACATCGCCATGCACAAACTGCTGGCATCCCCGGCGCGACCGACTGCGGTCTTCGCCGTCAGCGACTACCTCTGCAAGGGGATTGCTCTTGCCGCTACCAATCACGGCCTCAAGATCCCCGAACAGATCTCCATCGCGGGCTTTGACCACGATGTGGCGGTCTGGCCGGATCATCTGGTGCTCACGACCTGCGCGCATCCGATTCGGGAACTCGCCCAGGCAGCGGCCGCAATGATGTCCGCTGCCCTCAACGGCACTCCCATTCCGGCTGAGCCCGTGGTGATTCCGGGGAGGCTCATGCCTGGCAACTCGACCTGTCCGCCGCCATCCCCGACGCGCTGAGTCCGGTGTTCACTGCGGATCCGCTTCGGTCAATAAAGCAGTTGATTTCAAAGCCTGGGAATTTCCATAGGAATCCATTGGAAATTTCACAGACCTATCCCCGATTACCGGTTACAAATTTGAGCAAAATGCTCTGATGTCCATGAGAGCAGAACAGGAGTGTCGTGCCTCCTTGGGAGGCGGCTTCATCCTATTTCCCAATAATGAATCACGAATAACCAATCACTTTTCTTTCATCTTTTCCCATGCGGCTTCCATTTGCGCGCATGTGGCTGATTCGAGGGTGAGGCCTTGATGTTTGAGGTGTTGTTCCATGGCGGCGAAGCGGTGTTCGAACTTGGCGTTGGCGTTGGCCATGAGGAGTTCGGGGTCGGTGTTGCGGAAGCGGGCGAGGTTGACGACGGAGAAGAGGAGGTCGCCGAGTTCTTCGTCGATGTGTGATGCGTTGCCGTGCGAGTGGGCGCTTTCGAGTTCGGCGAGCTCTTCGCGGATTTTGGCGATGATGCCATGTTCATCGGGCCAGTCGAAGCCGACTTTGGCGGCTTTTTTCTGGAGCTTGGCGGCACGCAGGATGGCGGGCAGGCCTTTGCCGGTGCCGTGGAGGAAGGGTTTATCCTCATGGCCTTTTTCGCCGCGTTTGATGGCATCCCATTGCTGAAGTACGGCATCCGTCGTAGTTGCGTCGCTTTGGGCGAAGACATGCGGGTGGCGGCGCACGAGTTTGTCGGAAATTGCGCGTGCCACATCGTCGAGCGTGTGGCGTCCGGCTTCCTCGGCCAGTTCGCTGTGAAAGACCACTTGCAGGAGCAGGTCGCCGAGTTCTTCCAAGAGATGTTCGTGGTCCTCGCGCTGAATGGCGTCGATCGTTTCGTAGGCCTCTTCGATCAGGTTCGGTATGAGCGAGGCATGCGTTTGCTCCGCATCCCATGGGCAGCCACCGGGTGCGCGAAGGCGGTGCATGATGGCGCGGAGGCGGTCGATTTGCCGGTCATTCTCCGGGCAGTGGATCATTTCGGCATCGGTCATGAGTCGTTGGATCGTTGTTTGGCGGCGTCGCGCAATACTTCGCGTTCGCGGTCGGTGAGGCTTTGGAAACCTTGGAGTGAAATTTTGTCGAGGATGAGGTCGACCTCGGAATCCCTTTGGAGGTCGATGGAGGTGCGGGGTTGGATTTTTCTTTCGGCCGGAGTGTTTCGGCGTGGTGCGCCGGAGGCATGGCGACCGGAGAGGAGTTGCGGCCAGCGCATGAGGATGGCGCCGATGATGGCACCGCCGAGGTGGCCGGCTTCACCGCCTTCGTTGCCGCCGAGTTTGAGGATGATCGATCCGGCGGAGATTGCGAGCAGGGCGATGGCGAGTTGGCGCATCGAGAGTTCGATCGGCGGAAAGAGCAGTGATACGCGCAGGTTCGGGGCGGTGATCGCGACGCCGATGAAGATTCCGTAGATGCCGGCCGAGGCGCCGACGAGGATGGATTGCGAATCGGCGGGGACGACGCCGGTCAGTGTGAGCAGCGAGAAGAACGCCGCGCCGCCGATGCCGCAGATGAGGTAAAAAATCAGAAAGCGTTGTGAGCCCCACCAGCGTTCCATCCATGGGCCAAAGAAGAAGATGCCCATCGCGTTGAAGAGCAGGTGGCCGAGGCTGCCGTGGAGAAACTGAAAGCTGATGAAGCGCCAAACTTGAAAGTGCTGGACGGCGGATTCGATGGAGAACGCGCCCCAATCGAGGAGTTTGGGAATTTTTTCTCCGTCGAGATTGGAATCGAGCACGAATGGGATGAGCAGGTAATCGAGCAGGAAGATTGCGATGTTGGAGGCCAGCAACCATTTCACCACCGGGGTGAGGTTGGAGAGGAATCCGCCTTGCGGTGAGCGATGGTAGTCGCGATCGGCTATGCCCATGATGGTGAGTGATAAGTTTGTGTCAGCCTCTTCGCCTTAGGCACCGATCGGTTGCCAGACGGTTTTGGCTTCGGTGAAATCGCGCAGTTGCCAAACGCTGTCGAATGTGGCGTCGAACCAATCGGCGTTGGGCGCGGTGATGCGCACGCGTTTGACGCTGGATGCCGCACCCTGCTCGAGAGTTTTGGCAATGGATGGATCGACCGCCGCGGCGATTGCGCGAATGTGTTCGTGAGTGGCAAAGGTCGGTGCGAGCTCGGTGGCATTGCCGGTGAGGAGATTCACCACGCCGGCCGGGAGGTCGGAGGTGGCGAGCATTTCGCCGAGCAGGATAGCCGGGTAGGCGTGGGATGATGAGGCAAGGGCCACGACTGAATTTCCGGCGGTGATCGCGTGGAGGGTCAGCGTCACCAGTGCAAGCAGCGGATTTTTTGGCGGGGCGATGATGCCAACGATGCCGACTGGCTCGGTGATGGTGAAATTGAAATGCGAAGAGGCCACCGGATTCACCGTGCCGAGGACCTGCTCGTATTTGTCGGCCCAGCCGGCGAAGTGGACGATGCGATCGATCGTGGCGCGGACTTCATGCGCGGCGGATTTCGCATCGGCGTTGGTGAGGCTGATGGCCTCGGTCATTTCCGCGGACCGTGCCTCGAGCATTTCGGCCAGGCGGTAAAGGATTTGCGCGCGGTTGTAGGGCGAGCGTTTTGACCATGCGGCACCACCTTTTGCGGCCGCCTCCACCGCGTTGCGCAGGTCTTTTTTGGAGCACAGCGGAATGTTTGCGAAGAAGGCACCCGAGCGATCGTGGATCGCAGTGACGCGTCCGCTTTCGGATCGGATGAAAGCCCCGCCCACGAAGCACTTTGGTGTTTTGGTCACTTTCATCAAAGTGGCGGGCGGATGAGGCCTTTTTTCTTTCAAGCGATGTGGCTTTGATAGGCCGAGGCATCCATCAGGCGTGCCGCGTCGGCGGGATCCTTGACGCGAAGTTTGAAGATCCAGCCTTTGCCGTAGGGGTCGGTGTTGACAAGAGATGGGTCGGCTTCGACAGCGTTGTTGGCTTCGATCACTTCGCCGCCAATCGGCGCGTAGATGTCGGAGGCGGCCTTCACGGATTCCACCACTGCGGTTGGATCGCCGGCGTCGACTTTGCGGCCGATGCTGGGGAGTTCGACAAAGACCACATCGGTGAGTTCGGCTTGGGCGTGATCGGAAATGCCCACGGTCGCAATGTCGCCTTCGAGGCGGATCCATTCGTGAGAGGCGCAGTAGCGGAGATCGGCGGGGATGTTCATGGGATGGTGGGTGTGCGTGGTGTTGGAATTTTGAAATCAGACAGGGATAGTTAAGCGGTGGGGGTGGGTCGGTAGAAAGGTTTTTTCACCACCTCGGCGGGGAATGTGCGTTCGCGGACTTGGATTTGGAGGCGGGTGCCAAGTTTCGAATATTCGGCGGGCAGGTAGGCCATGCCGATGCCGATCGAGAGGCTCGGCGAGAGGGCGCCGCTGGAGAGTTCGCCGATCGTGCGGCCTTCGGAGTCGAGCACTGGGTAGTGGGCGCGCGGCGGCGGGGATTTTTCGGTGCAGCGGATCGCGGTGAGTTTGAGTTGCGGGCCGTCGGTTTTTTGGCGGGCGAGGATGTCTCGGCCGGTGAAGGCGGATTTTTGCAAATCGCAAAAGAACCCGAGGCCGGCTTCGATCGGGGTGCGATCGGGGGCGAGGTCATTGCCATTGAGCGGGAAGCCCATTTCGAGGCGGAGCGTGTCGCGCGCGCCAAGGCCGCAGGGAATGGCGCCGGCGGCGATGAATTTTTCCCAGAACGCGATGCCATCGACGGCCGGGCAGAAGAACTCAAATCCGTCTTCGCCGGTGTAGCCCGTGCGGCAAACGATCGATCCATCGGCGAGGCTGGCGATGCCATTGCGCGCAGGGAGGCTTTCAGCAGGAAACACGCGTGCAAATATTTGCGCGGCTTGTGGCCCCTGGATCGCCATGCCGGCCCATTTTTCACTCTCATTGCGCATCGTCGCGCCATCGGAGAGGTGGCCGGCGAGCCATGCGACATCCTCGTCGATCTTCGAAGCATTGATCACCAGGAAATACTCATCGGCCGCGCTGCGGTAGGCGATGAGGTCATCGATCACGCCGCCATTTTCATTGAGCATGATCGTGTACTGGCCTTCGCCGACCGCGAGTCGTGCGAGGTCGTTGGTGAGCAGGCGGTTGAGTTGATCGAGCGCGCCGGGGCCGCTGACGAAGACCTGGCCCATGTGTGAAATGTCGAAGATGCCAACCTTTTGGCGGACCGCCTGGTGCTCATCGATGATCGAGCTGTACTGCACCGGCATGTTCCATCCGGCGAAGGGCACCATCCGGGCGCCGAGGGAGTGATGGGCGGATTCGAGCGGCGAATGGTGGAGGTCGGACATCGTTCATGCGAAGACTGCGAGGGGGCGCGGGGTCTGTCAATCGGGCATCGGGAGGGGCCAGAATGGGAGGGAATCGGCTTGTCGGGGCCGATTTTTTAGGCAGACTTCTCTGGAGTTCGGTAATGATTGCCTGTTACGGGCGTCACTTGATTTGCCTACAAAAACCCTCCTCGGCAAATTTTGGAACATATGATCCAATTCTCAGATGTTTGACGGATATCTCAGCGTATCCCCTCGAATAAATTCAAATGATGGCCATGTTCATTGGAATGCGACTCCCTCCTTTATCGAAGTTGACCCATGCGATTTTGATATTCATCGCATGCGCCATGCCGCTGCATGCGGCTCTCGGTCCTAAAGTGCAGTTGAAATCCAAGTTGTCGCTCAAACAACGGCTGATTTCTGTCACGGTTCCTGAGGGATATTCGAATGTCAGCGTGGAGATGTTCCAGAAGGATTCGGGTTGGAAAAGCATCGCATCAGCCGAGGCGAAGACTGGCGTCATGAGATTCAAGTTGCCGTTTTACTCCAAGAATGCGCGTTGGCGGGCCGTAGGTCGCAAGTGGGTTTCGAACCAGCCAGTCGGATCCCGAAGCAAATTTCCCGCCAAGTTTTACTCGGGTAACAATTCCTTTGATGCGATCAACGGTGCCTCAGGTGGCGGTGGACGCTTGATGAGCGGCAATGTGGTCCCCATGGCGAGTTCCACCACATCAGACTCAAGCAAGTCTTCGGCGGATGTCAGTCAATTGCCCGAAGAGGCCGACATTTGGAAAATCGACGGCAGCACGGTTTATTTTTTCAATCAACTCCGTGGATTGCAGGTTCTCGATTTGTCGAATCCTGCGGATCCTCGCCTCACGGCTAGCCTGAGAATGCCTGCGCTTGGTCAGGATCTTTATGTGATTCGTGAAGCCGATGGCAGCCGCAGGTTGGTTTTGTTGACGCAAGGTTGGTCGGCTGAGGATGGGCAGTGGACGCGGATTTCGTTGGTGAAATTCAACGGGCTTGTTGCTGAAGTAACCCACGAGCAAGAGATCCGAGGCGGTCTCTCGGACAGTCGGTTGGTGGGTGACCGGCTGATTTTGGTGACATCCGAATGGAAGAGCACATCCGTTTCCTCGGCAGGCGAATGGACATCGGAGAGCCGCATCAGCGAGTGGATTTTGAAACCGGGTGAGGCCCCATTGGCTGACGGTGAGACGGTGATTGTTGGTGCCAATCCATTGATTGCGGCGGGAGCGGACTGGCTTGCGGTATCCGTGCATCCCCAAGGGGAATGGAACAAATCGGAGGTGAGTGTTTTTGCGATCAAGCCTTCAGGTCTTGAATCGATGGGCCCGGCGATTCGCACGGAAGGAGCGATCTCCAGCAAGTTTGCCATTTCCTGGAGCAACCATGTTCTCACGACGGTTTCACACAAGGATCGGTGGACCAGCAATTCGGTATCTGTATTGGAAAATTTCAGGGCCTGGGATCCCGAGGTGATTCGTCCGGCAGTTGTCGAGGAGACTCGTCTGGGCATGCTTGAGTTGGCAAAAGGTGAAAACCTTTACGCCACGAGATTCGCGGGTGATCGGGTTTATGTTGTGACATTTCTGGAAACCGATCCTCTCTGGGTGGTGGATCTGAGAGATCCGGAAAACCCCACGGTTTCCGGTCATTTGGAAGTCCCGGGTTTTTCGACTTATCTCCAGGCTGTAGGAAACTATCTTTTCTCCGTCGGTTGGGAATCGAATACCGTGGCGGCATCGTTGTTCGATGTCACCGATCCAACCAAGCCGGGTTTGGTCAAGAGGATCAATCTTGGAGTCGGCTATTCGTACAGCGAGGCGCTTTCGAACGAAAAAGCCGTCAAGGTTCTTCCTGAAGCAGGTCTCGTGATGATCCCTGTCTCGTCGCCTGATCCCGCCGATGGCAAATGGAAATCGGCTGTTCAACTTTTGGATTTGGATGTGGCAAACGGCGTGCTTTCGGCAAGGGGAGTCATCGCCCATGAGTTTGAGGCAAGACGCTCCGAGTTGGTGGGCGACGCGCTTGTTTCGATTTCTCAGAGAGAGCTGATTGCTGCTGACATCACAAACCGTGATGTGCCATCGATCTTATCGGAAGTTTCGCTCGCTTGGCCTGTCGATGCTTGCCTTGAAGTTGGCGCTCACTTGATCCAGATCGAGGATGGAAATTGGAATTGGTATTCCGACGATCGTTCCACCGCCCGCATTTCACCGAACGACAACACCGAAGCAATCTACGCCGAGATCGACCTGGGTGAGGGGCGAGTGAAGATCGCCGAGCGTCGCGGCAACAATCTTTTTGTGCTGCGCGATACGTCCGATCATTGGTCATGGGGTCGTTATCGCATCGCAGGCTGGCCATCGAGCGGCTCTAACGAGCTCGTTCTCGACATTTACGATGTGTCCAGTCTCCCGATCATGCCTCTTCTTGGATCGGTCGCCGTGCCGTCCGAAAATTCCGGCAGCCAGCTGTCCTCGGCGCGCTTCCTTTGGCCGCATGAGAATCGCCCGGCCATTCTCATGGAGTCTGGTTTTTCCTACTGGTATGGGTATGTTGTGAAGCCCGCGCCTGTGGCGATCAGCATGGATGGAACACCGGGCACGACCTCCATCGATACGGCTAGCGTCAAACCCTATTGGATTTCCAACACGAGGCCGCAATTGCTGGTTTTTGATGTCAGCAACCCCACAGCCCCGAGCGCGAGTAAAGCACTCGACTTTGCCCCTGAGGGTTCGAGGCTGACTGGAACATCTGCTGCCGCCAATGGTTTGTTGGTCACGGGAGTTTCTCACGCCTACAATCCGACCACCAAGAGATGGCTTCAAGACTACAGCGCCTATCAGAGCGCTCAAGTGGTTGACGTTCCAGTCTCCGGGGATGCGGTCATGCGCTCCCTCATGGATCTGCCGGGGGAATTGCTTGCTGTTTCAGAACTCGATAAAAATGGCTTTCTCGCCTTTAGTGTCCGCAAGGATATTGGTGAACTTCAGGTCAGCGCCTCCGATGGCTATGATGCCTTTCTCGTAAGCACACTCAAGATTCCCGCATACGCACCCTGTGCGGTGGCTGGCAGGCGGGTTTATGTGGCCGCTGGTAACAAACTTTTTCGCAACTCATTGAGTGAAGGCGGTTCATTTATCGATGAGGGATATTTGGATGTCGGTTGGACTCCCTATTCTTTGAGAGCCCTCAATGGCAGCATCGTAGGATCGGGGGGTACTTCGATCCTTGCAACCAAGGCCGGCTCCAACGACATCAAGACCTGGCAATTCCCCACTTGGAGTGTTTATGCCGACAGGGTGGAAATAGCGGCGGATGGCGATTTGTTGGTGCCTCTTGGGACATATGGAGTGGAGCGACTGAAGCGCTGATTGGGAGTCATCACTGTATTTTCCAAGCCCGTTCTTGCCATCCATGTTCGGGGCGTTGATCTTCCGTCCGCATGACTCTTTTGGACCGTTTGGAAAAACGCTTGGGGTGGTTGGCATTTCCGGGCTTGCTGCGGTTTTATGCGATTTTCCATGGCATGGTTTATGTGTTGCAGTGGTTCCGGCCGGATTTGGGTAAATTGCTGGAGTTTGACCTTGGCCGGATCATGGCAGGGGAGGTGTGGCGGGCGGTGACCTTTTTGTTTGCCTCTTCGGGTTCGATCGGGCCGGGGGTCTTTGGGATTTTGGCGACTTTGTTTTTCATCATGGTGGCGTTCATGATGAGCGACGCGTTGGAGGAGGCATGGGGGGTGTTTTGCACGACCCTCTTTCATTTGACCGGGTTTCTGGGGCTCATACTTGCCAATTTTTTGTTTCCCTCCCTGATGCCGGAGTCGGGCACCTTGATTTATGGTGCCGCGTTTTTTGCGTTTGCGACGCTGTTTCCGAAGGTTGAGTTCCTGCTGTTTTTCATCCTGCCGGTGCAGGTTCGATTTTTGGCATGGCTGAATGCCGGGATTTGGGTTCTTGCGGTGCTGCGCGACTGGAGGATGTTACCGTTTCTTCTGCTTGGTTATGCCGGGTATTTGCTTTTTGCAGGGATTCCTGCGCTCAGGGGGAAGCTGAAGAGCGGTGCGGGCGGGTCGCTGCAGGCGGTTTTGAGGCGGGCAAGCACCGAAAAAGTGGCGGCTTTCCACGCCTGCGCGAAATGTCGGCGAACTGATGTGAGTGATCCTACTCTTGAGTTCCGGGTTGGGGCTGATGGCCATGAGTACTGCACGGAGCACCTGCCGGACAGGTGAGCTTCCGTGCGGTAGGGGTTGCATTCGTAAAAAAGGTAAACCATAGTTTCCGCGTCACCCATGGCCCTTGAAAATACCCCTGATCAGCCGATTCTAATTCGTTGCCCTTCATGCGGCCAGCGATTCCGGGTGGGCGATGATTTGGTTGGGCGGCCGGTCGAGTGCGGTGCCTGCGAGAACCGATTCAAGATCACTGAGGATGTGATCATCCGAGGGCGCAAGGTTTATCCCGGCGAAAGAAATCGCAAGCGTTTGGATTTTTTCCAGCGGGTTCCCCATGCCGAAAATGCGGCAACAAGTGCTTTTTCACCAACTTCGTATGATAACTTTGCCGATCCTTTGTTTTTCGAGCCTTCGCCACCGCAGCGGATCATTGCGGGCATCATGGGCGCTGGTGTGATGTTGTGCATTGGCATGCTGCTGATTTTTGGGGCGTCGCGTGGCGGTGTGCTCGACGGCATGGTGACGCTCAACCGGATGGTGATGGGCGGCTTTGCCGGCGGGCTCGGAACGGCCTTGCTGGTTTATGCCAATCCAAAAGCGCGAATCAAGGTCTTGAGAATCGGTGCGCTGTGCACTGCGATTTTATTATCCATTCCCTTGTTTTTAACGGAAGGCTCCACGCCGCTCGGTGAGCAGAATGCAAAGAAGAAGCGTGTCCGCGAGTCAGTTAAAAAAATCGAGGAGGCACCCGATCTGGTGGATTTGAGAAATCGTCTGGGTACGCAGCCTCTGGAGGAGGAAATCTCGAGGCTAAGGGCCGAAGGCTCGACGCGCCATGCGGCGGGTATCTGGCTCAGGGATCTGCGCGAGCAGAACCGCTTTCTCATTCGGGATTATGTGCTGCGAGTCACTGGAGCTGATCCGCAGTCGCACTACTACCCGCGTGGCGGAGGCGATTTCCTGATGGTCGTCACAGGCATCACAACACCCATGGATGATCTTGTAAAATTCTGTAAGCCGCTCGGTGATGTGGTGATGGTGCACTCGGTTCTGCCGATTGTGGAGATCAAGGTACGCAATGAAAATTTCATCGAGAACCCGATCGACAAGCTCAGCAACAAGGCGGACCCTGATTTTTACAGGCTCAATCTTGCGGAGTTAAATTCGATCGACCTCGCTCGCATAGAGAAGGCGGTGAAGCGCCTGATGGATTCTTCGCCAAAGGTGTTGCGGGCCGACATTACCCAAAGGCTTATTGAGTTGCTTGCGGTGGATGAGGTGGACTTCAAGGCGGAAATTTGTTCCGCGTTGGCTGTTTGGTCCGAGGTGCCCGGGACTGCGGGCACGGTTGCGTTGAAACAGGCTGCAAAGAATGTATCGAGAGATTTAGAGGTGCCCAAGGAGATGATTGCCCTCGTGGTTAAGGAAGGCATTACCGATGTGATCTCGATTTTGGATAAGTTGTGGCAGAAAAATCCGACTGATTGGGAAGCCTTGTATGCGGATGTCGGGCCTGCTGCCGAGAAGGAATTATTGGCGCATGCTGCCATCAATGATGATGGTCGTCGTCGGTCTTTGGTGCGCATTCTTGGCAAGGTTGGCGGAAAAGACAGCCTGCAGGCGCTTGAGTCGATGAAGGCCACGGCTACCGAGCCTGAGCTGAGGGTGCTGATCGACAATTCGCTTGCGGCGATCCGTTCGCGCATTTCGCAGTGAGTGCGTGTGTGCCGCTGCGGCGCATCCGTTCTTGCGATTGGTGCGATCACCGTTAGGATACCGGCCTGTCATTTATGTTCAGCGCCAAGCAGTTATCCACCGAACAAGTCGCTTCGCTTCACCAATGGGCCGCCGAGGGGGCGTCGATGTACGACCTCCAGCGCCGCGTGAAAGAGGAATTCGGCATTTCGCTCACCTACATGGACACAAGGTTTCTGGTGCTGGATCTTGGCATCAACCTTGTCGAAGCAGTGGTCGAAGAGCCGAAGCTTGAGGAAAAACCCGCGCCGACGCCGACTGGCAAGGTGAGTGTGACGATGGACACGCTTGCGCTGCCCGGGGCATTGGTCAGCGGCAAGGTTGAGTTCTCAGATGGCGAGACGGCGATCTGGATGCTCGATCAATCGGGGCGCCCTGGTCTTGATCCCGACACTGCGGGCTACCGTCCGTCGCAACCGGACATCGTGGAGTTTCAAAAGCAACTTCGCATGCTGCTTGAGAGCAGCGGGAGTTATTGATTTTTTGCCGTTCCAAAAAACCCACAGAAACATCGTCGCTGCTGCGGCTTTGTCCCATGAGCATGCATCTTGAGCGACTGATTGTTTCGCCGGTTCCGTTGTCGGTGGCCTTGTGCTTGTCGCTGCTTGTGTCATGCAAGCCGGAGCGGCGTGCGGTGGAAAAAAATGCGGGCCATGAGGGAGCGGCGCATCGTGAAAGCGCCGAATTGCGGCTGCGGCAAAGTTTGGCCGAGGCGCGGATCGCCTTGGCGCAGCTGGAGCAGGATGCGGGCGCGGCGGATCATGCCTTGCTGCATGCGGTTTCGGCGTTGGAGGCCGATCCCGCGTCGGCCAAGGCGCGTGACCTCGTGGCGGAGATTTTTTCGGGTCATGCCTGGGCGATGCATGAAGTGCGGATCCATATCGGCAGCAAGGTCGACCACCTGCTCTTTCGCGAACCTGATAGCTTGTGGGTTGCATCATCGAAAGAATGGAACACGGTCTCGAGGTGGAGTCCCGAAACGCTCACGGTCGAGGCGGTGCTTTTTCCGCTGAAAGGTGGCGTGGTGCGCAGCATGGTTGTTGATCCGAGCGGGCAGTGGATGGTCGTCGACCGCCAAGGCCGCGCGCTGTTGTGTGACGCGCGATCGCTCAAGCCGATTCGTGACATCGGTGTTCTTCCTGAGGGCATGACGCCATCGTCGGCGATTGCGTTTTCGTCGGACGGATTGCTGATGGCGCATCCGGCGCTTGATGCGGCCGATGCGCGGAAACTGGTTTGGCATTTGCGCGATGCGAAATCCGGCGAGATCATCCGGAGTTCGGAGCCCTTTGCCGAATCTTCGCGACGACCGCTGGCCGCATTTCTCGATCGCAAGGAATGCAAGGTCATGCATTCCGATGGCTCGTTGTGGGTCATGCCGGTGTTGCCGCTGCAGTCATGCCGCTGGGAAGATGCGAAGAAGCCGCTTGATTTGAAGCATGCCAGTTACATGCCGGATGGTCAGTCGGCGCATGTCTGGGCGGAGAAAAGCCCGCATGATGAAGCGCATGTGATGGTGATGCCATCCGGTGTAGCGCTTGAGGGATCCGCGGAGCTGCTGAAACAGCACCCGTGGAGCTTGCAGCCCTCGGTTTGGAGCGGGCTTTACCGGGGTTTTTCGCGAGCGCCGCGTGTTGACGGTGATTGCATGTGGGCGGGAAATGGAAATGCGGCGCCGATTCGCAGTGAGGGGCGCATCTGTGCGGCGCATCAGTCGCGCAATCATGTGATGGTTGCCAACGAGCGCGGGCACATTGATTTTTTCCGGACCATTGCGATGCCGCTCAAGCATGGTGGAAAGCACGAGTCGCGTGTGGTTGATCCATCGGTGCTTGCGTCATTGCAAAAAATCGCCTGCGCGCTCACCGGGCTGGGTCTTGATATAAAGTTCGGTGAGATGGTCAAGCATGATGCGGAGGCGAGGTTTGCCGCGGCTCGCGCCTGTGATTTTGATTTGTTGGCGGATGTTTTTCCTGAGGTGGATTTCGGCGGTTTTCGCGAGGCACTCGATGGCATGGAATTTCGCCAGAGCAACGATCTGTCGGTTTCGATGCTCGAATCGCGATTGGTTGATGCTGACCCACACGGCGCGGGTGATGGTGCGGAAATTGCCGAGTTGTTTGCATCGGGTGACGTGCCGCGTATCATTGCTTCGATTGAGAGTGTCGATCCAAGCGGTGCCGCGGCAGCCAAGCATTTGCAGTTCGCGTTGGCGTCGTCCGAGGCATTGCTCATCGAGGCCTGCCTGAGGCGCTTTTCCGACATGCCGGCGGTCTTGCAGAAACTCGCGAATTCGCGCATCGCATGGCTGCAGCAGCGCAAGGCCGATGCGATCGCATCGTGGCCCGAGCCGTTTCCCGAATATGAATCCATCCGCCTTGCAGAAGACTGGCAGGGTTGGGAGCAGGCGGACTTTGCCTCGGCGTTTCATGCTTTGCGCGAGTGTGTGACCAAGGAAATTGATTCGCTGAAATTGCCGCCCCAGCCATCGGTTGAGCAATTGCAGGCTTTGGCTGCGCGATTTGAGGATCATGAAACCATGCGTGCCGTGGGCCGTACGCGTTATGCCAAGGCATGCATCGAAGCCGCGTTCGGATTTTGCAAGTTCAAGAGTCACGGGCAGACCGCGCTGACGCTTGCCACGCGGGCGCGGAATCTTGGTCATTCGCCCGAGCCATGTCTTCGTGCCGAGGCGATGGCTTACACGGCGCTTGGCGATTATCGCAAGGCGCATGATCGATGGTTGTTGCTGATCACCGAATTTCCTGTCGCGACGCATGAATCCGGCGACTATGCCGAGGCTGCCTACACGGCCTTTGAGAGTGGTGATGCGAGGCAGGCGATGGAGATTCTGATCACCGGCATGCATCGCTTCCCGCGCGATGCGGATTTTGCCTTGCGTGCAGGATGGATCGCATTGCTTACGGATCATGATGAGCGGGCCTATCGGTTTTTGTTGGGCGGTCAGCAGATCGGGTATCGTGCGGAGAAAGTAGAAAATGCCACAGCCTTGCTTGCGATTGCGGCGATGCAATGCGGTGCGAAGGATGATGCCTCGGCCTACTATGTGAAACTCGTTGAATCCGATCCTGCTTGGAAGGATGCGAAGACGATCGAGGCGCTCGATTGGCCTGTGGAATTGAAATCGGCACTCGAGTCGGTGCGTGTGTCGTCCGCATTGATTGCCCCTACGCGATAGCGTTGGACCGCGGGAATCGCCGCCGAATTTTTGCTTTTCGAAAATTCGCTGTTACCATGTTGGCGCGTGAACTACTCCCCCCGGTCACGTTGCATCGCATTTCTAGGTGACTATGTGCCCCGAAGGTGCGGTATCGCAACATTTACTCATCATCTCTGCGAGGCGGTCGCCTCACATCCCTCATCACCGGCATGCTCGGTGGTGGCGGTGAACGATCATCAAAACGCCTATCGCTATCCGCCGCGCGTGCAAATCGAGGTCGATCAGCACGACCCTGCATCCTACGCGATCGCGGCAAAGCGCCTGAATGAAAGTGGTGCCGATATCCTATGCGTGCAGCATGAATTCGGCATTTATGGAGGTCCGGCCGGATCCCATTTGCTTGGATTTCTTGATGCGGTCGCGATGCCGGTGGTGACGACGCTTCATACGGTGTTGCCGGAGCCTGATGCGCACCAGCGCCGGGTCATGGATGCTCTCATTGAGCGGAGCTCTAGGCTTGTGGTGATGGCGGACAAGGCGGCTGATCTTTTATGCGCCAATCATGGGGTGAAGAATGCGATGATCGACATTGTTCCGCATGGCATTCCCGATGTGCCGTTTGAATCCAGTGACATGTTCAAGAACGATCTTGGTTTGGAAGGGCGCTCGGTGCTCCTGACCTATGGTTTGCTTGGTCCGGGAAAAGGCATCGAGCATGCGATTCGAGCCATGCCGGAGATCATCCGCAGGCATCCCGAGGTGCTGTACATCATCCTCGGCGCAACGCATCCACATCTGTTTGAGCGTGAGGGCGAGGCCTATCGCGAGAGCCTAGAGGATTTGGCGAACCAGTTGGGCGTGGCGGATCATGTGGCATTTGAAAACCGCTTTGTGACGGCGGATGAGTTGGCGCGATTCATTGGTGCGACCGACGTGTATCTTACGCCGTATCTCAATGAAGCGCAGGTCACTTCAGGCACCTTGGCGCATGTGTTTGGGGCGGGTCGGGCGATTGTTTCGACGCCGTATTGGCATGCGCGCGAGTTGTTGGGTGAAGACCTTGGTGTGTTGGTGCCGTTTCGAAATTCAAGCGCGATTGCCGATGGCGTGTGCGACTTGCTGGATGAGCCAGAGCGTGCCGACAGCATGCGGAGAAATGCCTATGAACAGAGCCGTTCGAGCGTGTGGTCCGAAGTGGCGGCCCAGTACATGGAAATTTTCGATGAAGTGGCGGAACAAAAGCTGGTGGAAGCCAATGGTGCTGCGGATCTCGTGCAATTTGGATCGGCGACGGAAAATTTTTCCGGGCTGAAGCTCGATCATTTGAAGCGTCTCACCGACGACACCGGGATTCTGCAGCATGCGATCTACAATGTGCCGAATTACCGCGAGGGATATTGCACGGATGACAACGCGCGTGCCTTCATTTTGTGCAACCGGATCGAGGCGTATTTCCCCGGCATGAGGATTCCGGAAATCGACATGCTCGCGACCCGCTATCTGGCGTTCATTGCGGCGGCGCTCGATGAATCCACCGGGCGCTTTCGCAACTTCATGAATCACGAGCGGCGTTGGCTCGAGCCCTTTGGCAGTGAGGATAGCCATGGCCGCGCGGTTTGGGCGGTTGGCATGGGTGCCTCGCAATCCGCCGACAGCGGTCGCCGCAAGCTCTCGGCGCAGTTGTTCGAAAATTCGATTTCAGCGGTGACCCAATTCACTTCGCCGCGGGCGTGGGCGTTCGCGTTGTTGGGGATCCACGAATACGAGCTAACGCGCAATAGCTCGCAAAAAACCCGGGCGATCCGCGAGCTGCTCAACGAAAAATTGCTCAACCTTTGGAAACTGTGCTCGGAGCCGGATTGGCCATGGTTTGAATCGCATGTGACCTACGAAAATGCGCGCATGTGCCAGGCTTTGATCGTGACCGGTGCAGCGATTCCCGATTCGAGATCCTTGGAGATCGGGCTTTCGAGCTTGGCATGGTTGTGTGACCAGCACCGGATGCATGACGGAAATTTCCAACCGACCGGCACCAATGGATTTCATCATCGTGATGGTGAGCGGGCGGTTTTCGATCAGCAACCTGTTGAGGCGCAAGCGATGGTTTCCGCCTGCATTGAGGCATTTCGTGCGAGCGGCGAAAGAACATGGTTGGATGAGGCCAGCCGTGCCTTCGATTGGTTTCTTGGCGCCAACGAACTTGGAATCCCGCTGCACGATGCCACATCCGGCGGCTGTCGCGACGGGCTGCACTGCGACCGAGCCAACGAAAATCAGGGCGCCGAGTCTACGCTCGCGTTCCTGATCGCCGCCACCGAAATCACCGCGGCGAAACGGCCGCTTTCCCATATCCACGCATCCTGATGAAGCCTCTTATCCTGTGTCGCCACGACATCATTTTGCATCCTGAGAGCTCGCGGGTGATCATTCGCCCGTTCATTCCGCTCGAGAAGACGCGCATCACCACCATCATTGGTCGCGCCTTGTTGCTGAGCGAGAAGGAGGTGGAGGCCGAGTTGAAAATGATCCGCGAGGAATTTCATGCGCGTCACTTCGATATAGAGGAGGTGATGTTGTATCATTTCCAAATGGTCGAACGGCATGTGTTCACGCAGCGTGAGCTTTCGCAGGACCGCAAGATGCTCATCGGCGCGATGTTTTCCGGCGAGTACGCCTTGGAATCGGCGGCGCTTTTCAATCCATCGATCGTGGCTCATCCGGATCAGAGCGATGTGCCGCCCGGGGCATTGCGCTTTGTGATGAGCTTGCGCGCGACGGGTGAGGGTCACATTTCATCGATCGAATTCCGCTCGGGCATCATTGATGCCGAAGGGATGGTGAGGGTGGATGAGATTTCCAAGTGCCTTACCGTGCCGCATGTGCTGCGTGATCCGAGCTACAACAAGCGGCGCTTTCTCAACAAGCTTCATGAGATGGGTGCCGAGAGTGAAAATGCATCCGCAGTGATGGATCCACTGCCGGACTTGTTCACGCTTACTGATCTGAAACTTTCAATCGAATCGGTCAAAAGAGAGGCGAAGTTCATTTCGTTGGATCTTCTGCGTGCGATCGAACGGATCAAGTGGCTTGCCGATTCCAACTACGAGCTGCAGTTCCCGCTGAGCTTGCAGATGAGCGAGCGGATCATTTTTCCGGTATCCGCCAACGAGAGCAACGGCATCGAGGACGCGCGCTTCGTACGCTTCATCGAGGAGAATGGCAGCGTGATGTATTACGCGACTTACACCGCCTACAATGGTCGATCGATCTTGCCGCAATTGATCGAGACCCACGACTTTCACCATTTCCGGATCCTCACATTGAGCGGCAACGGCGTGCAAAACAAAGGCATGGCATTTTTCCCGAGAAAAATCGGAGGTCAGTACATGACGCTCTCGCGCCAAGACGACGAAAACCTTTTCCTCATCCGCTCGTACGACCCGCATCACTGGGACAATCCCGAATTGCTGATGCGGCCGTCGGAGATGTGGGAATCGGTGAAAATCGGCAACTGCGGATCGCCGATTGAAACCGAGGCCGGATGGCTGGTGATCACGCATGGCGTTGGGCCGATGCGCAAATACTGCATTGGTGCGGCGCTGCTTGATCTCAACGATCCGAGCAAGATCCTTGGGCGCTTGAAGGAACCCTTGATCGTGCCGGATGGCAATGAGCGGGAGGGCTATGTTCCGAATGTCGTCTACAGCTGCGGATCGCTGATTCACAACGACATCTTGGTGATGCCCTACGCGATGAGCGACAAGGCAACCGCCGTGGTAAGCATCCGGCTCGTTGAGTTGTTGGAAAAACTCCTTGAGGAAGGGGGCTCAGTGCGAACATCCGCATCCGCCACCGGCTCCTCCACCGCCGCAGCAACCGCTTGAGGATGCTTCGATGTCCTCGGCACTTGGCACGCGGCCGAGCTCGAGAGTCATGCTAACATAGCGACCGATGACTTTCTGAAGTTGTTCGAGTTCGCGTTGCGCTTCGATGAAATTGGTGGCGATTTCGTTGGCGAAGAGTGCCTCGCGGGCGGACTCGAACTCGCGTATTTCCTCAGCTCCGAGCTGGATGCCGGCGTGTTGCTTGTGGTGCAGCTCCTCGCCGCGTTCGTGCACGCTCTGGTACTGGAGGCGTGAGGCATCGTCATTCAGAAAGCGCTCCACTTTTTCGAGCAGTTGCAGGTAGCTGGGGTCGCTGACGATCTCTGAGCAAAGCTCGCGGGTCTTCGCAATTAGGGTGGAGTCATAGGAGGCGATGGACATGGGGATGACTTAAACTTGATAGTGGGCGATGGCAACGGTGATTTGCCGTAATTTGGTGCGGGTTTTGCGTTAAGAGCGCTTCCGGCGTGACAAAGCGCTCAGGCGGGTCTTCGATTTTCACACATTCAACGACCCATGGCCATTGACCCACTCAAAGACGGCATTCGCTCCCAGGTGAGGATCGACTTCAGCGGCAATGTCCACAAGCGCCTGCGCGGGACCGATGCCGAAAAACGCTACGCCACCGAGGTCGAGGTACTCAAGGTGCTTGAGCAGCGCGGTTGCCCATATGTGCCGCGTGTGTTGGAGGAGCATCCCGAGGAGCTGTATTTTGTGTCGACCAACTGCGGCAAACCGGCGACGCAAATTTCCAAGGAGAAGGCCGACAAGTTGTTTGCGAAACTCGAGGCCGAGTATGGTGTGCGCCACCTCGACGCCGAACCCCGCAATATCACTTATTCCGACAAGCTCGGATGTTTTTGCATCATCGATTTCGAATTGGCGGAAATTTTGCCCAACCCGAACCCACAAGCCCCGTGTCCGCCGCCCTGACAGTCCAGTGGGCATCGCTCACCCACAGCGGTTCGCGCAAGGCGCGCAATGACGACTCGCTCATCGCCTTCGCATCGAGTCCGAAAGGTGCTGAGACCTTGCCGGCGCACGGCTCGCGCTCATTGGAAAATGATGACCTCGTGTTCGCTGTTTCCGACGGCATGGGTGGGGCAAATGCCGGCGATCTCGCCTCATCGCTTTTGCTCACGCGCATGGCGGAAGCCATTCCCGAAACTTTCAAGATCGCGGCTGCCGGATTTTTTCCCGACCGTCTCGAGTACCTCAGCAAGGCGATCCAGTCGGTGCACGAGCAGATTAATCAGGCCGCCAACAACAACGATGAGACGCGCGGCATGTCGGCGACGCTGGCGCTGACCTGGTTCACGCCGGAAAATCTCTATCTCGCGAATGTGGGCGACACGCGGATTTATCTTTCTCGGGGCGGCAAGCTCAGCCAGTTGAGCGTCGATCACACCGCAGCGTGGTCGAGTTGGAAGCGTGGGGTGATCGGCGAGATCGAGTACCGCAACCATCCGCGGCGGTCGGCGCTTTACGAAGTGATCGGCGGGGGGCACGCGCAGGTGTGTCCGCACTTTGCGGCGGTGCCATTTGAGCCGGGTGACTCCCTGTTGATCTGCTCGGACGGGCTGATCGACGGGCTTTGGGAGCGCCACATTGCCGATGCCATGGCCTCGGGGAAGCCGGTTTGGGAGATTGTTGAAATTTTGGCCAAACGCGCGATCGACAATTCCGGGATCGACGATACAACGCTGATTGTCGTCCGCGTCGCCTGAGGCGGGGGCAAAACCCGCAGGGGGGAGAGCTTAAATTTCGCCAAATTTGAAAATATTGGCATGATTTTTGCTTTTCTCTATCGGCCTCGGGTCTAGAAATCCGGCGTCACAACCCATTCACCCTAAACAACAACACAAGACCATATTATGGCCAAATACAAACTGGAATACATCTGGCTCGACGGTTACACCCCCGTGCCGAACCTTCGCAGCAAAACCCAAATCAAGGACTTCGACAGCTTTCCCAAGCTCGAGCAGCTTCCCATGTGGGGCTTTGACGGCAGCTCGACCCAACAGGCCGAGGGCCGCAGCTCCGACTGCATGCTCAAGCCGGTGGCGGTTTATCCGGACACGACCCGCCGCAACGGCGCTCTGGTCATGTGTGAGGTCATGATGCCCGATGGCGTCACTCCGCACCCGACGAACTCCCGTGCCACGATCCTTGACGATCCAGGTGCATGGTTCGGTTTCGAACAGGAATATTTCCTCTATCAGGATGGTCGTCCGCTCGGTTTCCCTGCCGATGGATATCCTGCTCCGCAAGGCCCGTACTACACCGGCGTTGGCTACAAGAATGTCGGCGACATCGCGCGTCAGATCGTTGAGGAGCACCTCGACCTCTGCCTCGATGCCGGCATCAACCACGAAGGCATCAATGCCGAGGTGGCCAAGGGTCAGTGGGAATTCCAGATTTTCGGAAAAGGCTCCAAGAAGGCCGCCGATGAAGTTTGGGTCGCCCGTTATCTTCTCATCCGCCTTTGTGAAAAGTACGGCATCGACGTTGAGTTCCATTGCAAGCCGATCAAGGGCGACTGGAACGGCTCGGGCATGCACGCGAACTTCTCGACCACCTACCTTCGCGAGAAGGGCGGCAAGGCTTACTTCGAGTCGCTCATGGCTGCCTTCGGCGAGCATTGCGAAGAGCACATCGCCGTCTACGGTCCCGACAACCACCTCCGCCTCACCGGCCTCCACGAGACCCAGTCGATCGACAAGTTCTCGTACGGCGTCGCCGACCGCGGTGCATCGATCCGCGTGCCTCACAGCTTCGTGAAGGACAACGCGTATCGTGGCTATCTCGAAGACCGTCGTCCCAACTCGCAAGGCGATCCATATCAAATCGCTTCGCGCATCCTCAAGACGATCGCAACCGTTCCCACTCCATAATCGGAGACTTAGTTATTCCAAAAGCCGCCTCCAGAAATGGGGGCGGCTTTTTTTGTGAGGGCGATGGGGGATCGCGGCGGCGTGAGATTCAGAATTTTTGTTCACCGCCAAGACACCAAGGTCGCCAAGTGGGGAGAGAAGAGGAGAGGGAGAGGAGCATCGAACATCGAAGTGAGAGAAAGAAGAAGCGGCTTCCTCAAGGAGCGTGGGCATCCTGCCCACATCTTCGATCCCCGGTAGGGCGACGCGGCCTCGCGGCGCCGACTCTTTTGGAAAAGACATGAGAAATTGAAAATTGGTTAAGAGAAAGAAGAAGTCACTTCTTCATGTGGCTGGAGCATCTTGCTCCAGGCCGTCCTTGGAGCGTCCCGCTCCAAGTTCTGCAACGCGAATGAACATGCTGCCGTTTGTGACTCACGCGCGCCGCCCGCGCGTTCGGCCCTTCGGCCCACATCACTCGCTACGCGAGTTCCTGTCCAAAACGGCTACAGGCCTTTGCCGTTTTTCTTGAATCTTGATTGCCTGCTGTTTGCTACGGCCATAACGTTCAGGCTTCGCCTTTATTGAGGGTCGCTTAAGCTCCCGCTGCATTCATGAAGTCTTGCTTCTTCAGACGAGTGGATTGCGGGTTTTGAGTTCCGGGAAGAGTGAGAAGTCGCGGTCGGCGGTGTAGAGTATCTCGATGCCGTTTGAGAGGCAGAGAGAGGCGATGCGGGCATCGTGAATTTTTGGGCCGGCGAGTTTGGCGCGGCGGGAAAGCGTCGCGATTTGTGTGAGGTGGGAATCGCCTTCGGATAGAAGAATCAACGATTTGCTTTGCATCCAGTTTTCCAAAAATGCGAGGGCGGTGTCGATCGGGGTCGGCGGATTGTAAATGCGCGGATGCGTGGTGATGCTGATGAATTCATGCACGCAGGGCCAGGGGATCGCCCATGGGTGGCGGCTGTTGGCGAGCTGAGCGAGGATATCGAGGGCCGCCGAATGAAAAGGCGAATCCTGCCGGTGAGCGTAAACGAGGATGTTGGTATCGAGTACGATCATTCGCGTTCAGGATCTTTGATCGTAACTGAGTGCGCGGATATCATCCCATGAAAGGGCCGCGGCATTGGGGTGTAGGCCTTGACCGGACATGAGCCCGACATCGCGCGGGATGCCCTTTGCGGCAGTAGGCTCGGGCCGACTCTTGAGCCAGAGCCGCAGGGCCTGATGCACGGCGGCCCGCATCGATATGCCCTCACGGGCAGTCCGTTTTTTGAGCGATGCCGCAAGGTCGTCGGCGAGATCGATGGTGGTTTTCATAAAAGTACGGTATGCCGTATTTTATTTTACGGCAAGCAGTAAATATGTGGGAGGTAGGCCATTGGTTTTTTAGAGCTTGGCGCGGAACGGATGGGTAAAAGCTGAAAGTAGAAAGCAGAAATGTGAAGAGGCCAGAGTGGAAGAAAATGAAGATGTCACGATGTCATCTTCGATCCACGATCTGCCATCATTCCTTTTCGCGTTCATTGGGGATTAAAAATTTTCTGAGAAGAGCACGACAAGAGTGTCGTGCCTCCTTAGGAAGCGGCTTCTTCATTTTCTTCCCCAATCACCAATCACAAATAACCAATCACTTTTTCTCTTCATCCGGCACGAAGCGGAGACCGCCGCCGTTGATGCAGTAGCGTTTGTCGGTGGGGGTGTTGAAGCCTTCGCCTTCGAAGACATGGCCGAGGTGGCCGCCGCAGCGGGCGCAGAGGACTTCGGTGCGGGTCATGCCGAGGCTGATGTCTTCGCGGATATCGACATTTTCTGCTTTGGCCGGATCGTAGAATGATGGCCAGCCGCAGCCGGAGTCGAATTTTTCTTTCGATGAAAAAAGCAGAGCGTTGCAACCGGCGCAGTGATAGCTGCCGGCTCCCTGTTGTTTGAATTCCTTGTAGGCGCGGCCGTTGGGTCGTTCGGTGCCGGCTTCGCGCAGGATGTGGTATTGCTCGGCGCTGAGGAGTTGGCGCCATTCGTCATCGCTTTTGATGACCTTGCCGGTGGGTTCCGCGGGTTTTTGGGGGCTCACATCCATTGCGGTGGATTTTCTGCCACTCGCGTCGCATGAAACAAGAGCGAATGCTGCGAGTGCGGAAATTGTCGTGAGGGTGCGGGTCATGGGGCTTGGGATGATTACACAAGCAACCACAAATGGCTCAGACCGCAAACCAATCCGTCGGCTGATTTTGTTCGGCGCAGTGCAGGCCGATGTGAGGGTGGCCCAGGGCGTCGAGGCAGTTGCGCAGGTGAGAAATGACGAGGTCCTTGCGGTTGCAATCCGAGCTTAGGTGACCGAAGACGACATGGTTGAGCTGTGGGTGGGCGATGTCGCGGAGGAGATCGGCGACTTGGTCGTTCGAGAGATGCCCGTGTTGTGAGCTGATGCGTTGCTTGGTCGACCACGGCCGGCGCGAATCGGCATCGAGCAGGTCCTTGTCGTAGTTCGCCTCGACGAAGAGTCCGTCGAGTTGGCGAAGCCGTTCAGTGACGCTGCGGGTGACATGGCCCATGTCCGAGGCGAGCCCGATTTTTTTGCGGCCATCGCCGATGACAAAACCGACCGGATCGACCGCGTCGTGTTGGACTGCGAAGCTCGTGACCACTGCGTCGCCGATTTGAAATTCGCAACCGGCTTCGAAGATTTTCCATGTGCCCGACTTGATGCCGGTATCGTGGAGAAATTTTTTCGTCAAGGCGGTCGCATAGACCGGCACTTGGTATTTTCTCAAAAAAACCTCGAGGCCTTTGATGTGATCGCTGTGTTCGTGAGTGAGCAGGATGCCATTAAGAGTCGCGGGATCGACACCAATCGACTGCATTCTGGTCGTCAGTTGTCTCGCGCTAAGACCCGCGTCGAGCATCAGCCTCATGCCGCCGCACTCGACCACCGCCGAGTTGCCACCACTGCCACTTCCAAGCACCGCAAAACGCATCGAGATGGAGCCTGAAGCGAGGCGCGAAATCGTGCAAGAATTACCCGAAATCAGGTCGCGCGAAATGAGCGGTTAGGTTGCAAAAAAATGCCCCTCGCTCACGCGGCCGAAGTTCTCCCCCCGGATTGCCCCGGCGCTGCGCGAAACGAGAAGCGTCACCAATCTGCCTCGGATTTGGGTCATATCAAGGGGATTTCGCAGCGATGCGGCTTGATGCGCGCGGGGCGATGGCGCAGGCTTTGGGCTTGGATTTCATGGATGAGCTCAGGGCATTGCTGCGGGAAAACTTTGGCCATGAGTCGCTGCGAAGCGGTCAGGCCGAGGTGATCGGGCCGCTGATGGCTGGGCGGCCGGTGCTGGCAGTTTTTCCGACCGGTGGCGGCAAGTCCTTGTGTTATCAGCTGCCGGCGCTAGCGCTGGAGGGGCTGACCCTGGTGATTTCGCCGCTGATTGCGCTGATGAAGGATCAGGTCGAGTCGCTGACGCAGCGTGGGATTGCGGCGGCGAGGTTGGATTCGACGATGGATGCGGAGGGCTTGCGGGCCTTGCATGAGGACTTGGATGCAGGGCGCTTGAGGATGCTGTACATCGCGCCCGAGCGGCTGGCCAACGAGCGGTTTCGTGAGAGGGTGCGGCGATGGAATGTGGCGATGGTCGCGGTCGACGAGGCTCATTGCATTTCTGAATGGGGTCACAATTTCCGGCCCGACTACCTCAAGATCGCGCGGTTTTGTCGGCGGCTGAAAGTTGCCCGAGTGTTGGCCTTGACTGCGACTGCGACGCCAAAGGTGGCGGCGGACATTCGTCGCGCGTTTCGGATCGCGAAGGAAGATCATATCGCACTTGGGTTTCATCGACCGAATCTCGATTTGTGCGTCACCCCCTGCACGGTGGCCGAGAGAAAAGCGCTTTTGCTTGAGCGTTTGGCATCAATCGATGGACCGGCCGTGGTCTATGTCACGAGGCAGGAAACGGCCGAGGAGGTTGCGACCTTTCTCAAGTCGCAGGGGTTGGCAGCATCGGCGTATCATGCGGGATTGCCCGATGATTTTCGTGCCGCGTCGCAGGCGGCCTTCATGAGTGGTGAGACGCGCGTGATTGTGGCGACGATTGCGTTTGGCATGGGCATCGACAAGTCGGACATCCGTGCGGTGATTCATTACAACATGCCCAAGAGTTTGGAAAATCATGCGCAGGAAATTGGTCGTGCCGGGCGTGATGGTCTGCCGGCGCACTGCGAATGTTTTGTTTGTGCCGATGACCTCACGGTGCTCGAAAATTTCATTTATTCCGACACGCCGGGCCTTGGTGCTTTGGAAAATTTGGTGCATCGGATACTCGGACTTGGTGCGAGCTTCGACATATCGGTTTACGATCTGGCCGCCACTTGCGACATCCGCAATTCGGTGATCGCGACGGTGATCGCGTATTTGGAAAATGATGGCATCATCGAAGCGACGGGCAGTCATTATCACACTTACAAATTGAGGTTTTTGAGAGATCACAACCGCGTGCTGGCGGGGAGGGCGAAGAATGAGAGTCGATTTCTTGGCGATCTGATCGGGCGTGGAAAAGTCGCGCGGTCCTGGACCACATTCGAGCCATCGGTGTTGAGTGTGGAAATGGGTGTGAGCCGCGAGAAAATCGTGGCGGCGCTGCAGGAACTTGAGTTGGCGGGTGATGTGGAGCTTGCGGTCTCGGGTGTGAGGCAGGCATTTCGCATGAAGAGTGATCCGGGTGACCTCAAGGCCTTGGCGAAGCGCTATGCGGCGATGTTTGCCGATAGGGAAAATGCCGATCTGGCGAGGCTTTCGCAAGTGATGGGTCTTGCTTCGCGCAAAGATTGCCTCACGGCATTCATCGCGGCGTACTTTGGCGAAAAAATGAGCGAACCCTGTGGTCACTGCGACCGCTGCCGTGGCGTGCCCGCGGTGAAGATCAGGCGCTCATCAACGCGTGTGCCCGATGATCGCGAATGGGCTGAATTGCGGGCGGTGGTTGATGAAAAGCATGCCGCGCTTGGCACGCCGAGGCAGTTGGCGAGGTTTCTATGCGGCATGAGCAGCCCGGCGTCGACGCGAGCGAGGCTTGGGCGTCACGACTCGTTTGGCATGCTCGCGGATCTGCCCTTTGCCGAGGTGCTCACGGTTGCAAATGCGGTGCTGCCGGAGGGGGAGTGGGGTAAAGGCTGAAAAGCTGAAAAGTTGAAAAGCTGAAATGAAGAGGTGGCTTGTTCATTCGCTGTTCAGAACTTGGAGCGGGACGCTCCAAGGACGGCCTAGAGCAAGATGCTCCAGCCACATGAAGAGGTGCTTACTCCGGAAGTGTGATTTGCAGGATCGTGGAATTTTGTTCGGCGATGAGCGGGCTGGATGCCTTTGGCATGAGGATGAATTGGCCTTTGGCGAAGTGGCGGCCGTCGGCGGATTTTAATACGCCGTTGACGACTGAGATGATGGAAAATTTTTCGGCGTTTGGGTTGGTGAGCGGCTCACCGGTCTTGAGGGTTTTGCGATCGGTTTTGAAATACTCGCAGTCGGCAAGTGTGTCGCCGTTTGCTTGATCCATCGATGGTTCGAAGTCATTGAAGTCGATGCTGGCGAGTGACTCGGCGACATGGAGTTCGCGCGGTTTGCCGTCGAGTCCGAGGCGGTTCCAATCAAAGACGCGGTAGGTCGTGTCGGAGTTTTGCTGGATTTCGTGAATCAGAAATCCCGCGCCGATCGCATGGAGGCGGCCGGAGGCGATGAAGATCGAATCACCGGGCGAAGGGCTCACCGCATGCACGCAATCGGCGACCGTGCCATTTGCGATCGCGGCTTCGAACGCCTCACGGGTCACGCCGTGTTTGAGGCCGACATAAAGTTTCGCGCCCGGATCACAATCGGCGATGAACCACATTTCCGTTTTAGGTTCACCGTTCAGCGATGCGGCAAGCGCAACTGGCGGATGCACTTGGATGGAAAGATCGTCGCGCGCGTCGAGGATCTTGATGAGGATCGGAAAGCGCGGGTGCCGCGCGTAGCCGCTGCCGAAAATTTCTTCGCGGTGATGGGTCCAAAGTTCGTGCAGGCTTTTGCCGACGAAGGGTCCGCTTTCAACGATCGATTGCTCCTTCTCACGGTCGACGATTTCCCATGCCTCGCCATAGGGATTGGTTTCGTCGGGAAGCTGACGGCCGTAGACGCGCTCGAGTTCGCGTCCGCCCCAGACGCGTTGCATGTAGAGGGGGGTGAAAGTGATCGGATCCATGTGGCACTGGGATTACTTGAATCGGCATGGCAAGGCAAGGCTTGGGCCAATCGTGCGATTGACCTCAAGGTGCGCGGAGGTGAAGTTGGTGGCGCATTGGAGGAAGCAGAAAACAACGCTGGTGAGTCGAAGGTTCGTCGCCGTGGCCGATGGCGGATGTGGGTGCTTGGGTTGTCGATCCCCGCGGTGCTTGGTGGAATGCTGTGGCTCGACGGTCCGGGTGTGCGATGGCTCGGGCCGATGCTTGGCAAGTGGGGGCTGCATCGCGCCGGGTATGTGGGTGGGATGGAATTTGAGGGAAGCGTCACGCGTGGCTTGGTGATCAAAAATTTCCATGCCACGGGCGAGGGGCCTGTCGGTGAATTGAAAATCGGTCGGCTGCAGCCGAAATTTCATTTCCGCGAGATGCTCTTTGGTCGGCTTGCAGGGCTGAGAGTCGAGGAGGTGGATTTGTTGCTGCGCTTTGATGAAACGCGTGCTGCGAAATCGAGCGAAACGCCTGCGCTTGATTTCAAAAAAATCGCCAAGTCGATTCGCGATGCGCGCCGGTCGCTCAAGCCGATGGATGTGGCGATCGAGGGCTTGCGCGTGAAGGCGGTGAGAGATGGTGTGGAATTTTTCGAACTCGAATCGAGCGCGTTGCATCACGATGCGCATCAGGAAAATTATGAGCTCAGCCTTGGTGCGATGACCGATGCCTCGGGCAAGCGCTGGCCGGCGCGAAATTCGACAGTCGTGTGGAGGAGCGAATCTTTGGAGGTCGAGCAATTCGTGCCGATGCCGGGGATTCGGATTGATCGTTTGACTTTGCACACGCCGGACAAGGGTGGGCTTGCGGGGTCGGCCGAGTTGCGGGTGAAGGATGCGGGCTTCCGCATCGATGCGAGCGATGAGTTTTCGTTGCTTAAGATGGATCTCACTGACGGTCAAGTGGTGCTGGCGGATTGGTTTGAGTTGTTTGGCATCAAGCCATCCGTGAAGGGTGAGATTCGTTCGTTTTCTGCCGAGTTGTTTGGGGTGTATCCGGATTTTTCGCGTGCAACGGGCAATGTGAAATTTTCCGTGAACGGGCTCGAGTCGGCCGGGTGGAAGGCCGATGAGGCGGATGTCGATGTGGTGCTGGAGGAAAACACCGCGAGGCTTGTGCTTGCGGGCAAGGGCATGGGCACGGGGATTTCGCTCAAGGCTGATGCCAAGGTGCGGCGCAATGATGCATTGCCGCAAATATTCGGCATCAAGGGCGAGATGGTGATCGAGCAGATCGAAGGCCTCGCGCGGCAAATTGCAAAGCAACGCGATGCGGCGATGCCTCAAGGGCGGATCGAGGGAAGTTTCAGCGGCATGGAACGCATGGGTGATCGTTCATGGAAATATGATCTCCGCTATATGCCCAATGACACGGCGGTCGAATCGCCGTTGCGGGTTCATGGAAAGTGGAAACAGCCAAATGACTGGTCGGGCGAGATTGCGAGCGATGGCATGAAGGGGGATTTCAGCATGAGGAGTGTCGCGTCCGAGTATCAAGCGGGGCTTGAATTCAAGGGTTTTGCGAGCAACCGAATGGCTCGGGTGTTGAACATGTTTATCGATGGTGGCAACGACCGTTATGTCGTCGACGCGTCATGGATAGGTTCGGGAAATTTTTCCAAGGCCTTGCACAAGGGAGTCTTGGATGTCGGGCGCTTGGTGGTGAAGGACACGGGTGTTGAGGACATTGTCGCGAGTGGTGGGGTGGATTACGAGTGGCCTGAAAAACTTTCGACGCGCAAGCTACGGGTTGAGGCTGGCACTCAGAGCATGTCGGCGCAGGTCATGCTCACGAATGGCATTCTTGGCGTGAGTGATTTCAGGTGGCTCGATGGCAAGCGTGAGATCGCGCAGGGATCGGCAAAATTTCCGATGCCGCGTGAGGTTGGGAAAGCGAGAAGCGAGTGGCGAAATGATCAGAGGAAAATTGCGGTTGATTTCGAATCGGCGCGACTCGATGCCGAGCTTCTCTCAAAATGGTTCGCGGGAGCGGCGAAGCTTGATGCGAAAGCGGCTGGTAAACTGTCAATCCGCATTGATGGGCCGGTGTCGGATCCGCGGGTGGATGGCAGGCTTGCGCTCGATGGCTTGCGGCCGAAGGACAACCCAAAAGCGCCGGCCTTTGCATGTGTGATCGATGCGAAGGGACGCGATCGTCGACTCACGCTCGAGGGTCGCGCGACAACGCCGGAATTTCCCGCGCTGCGTATGAGCGCATCGATGTCGCTGCGGTTGCATGAATGGCTTGAGAGGCCCGGTGATTTAATGGACGAGGAATTTTTTGCGCGTTTGGACATCCCGCGTGTGGATGTCGCGCGGCTTGCGAATTTTGTTCCTGCGGCCAAGTCCTTGCGTGGTGCCGTGAGTGGTGGCATTGACGCCACGGGCACGCTCGCAAAGCCGGTGGCGAATGGAAAAGTGGAGCTCTCGGGTGGTGAGATCGTTTGGAAGAATCGAAAAATTGAAACGATTTCCGGTATCGCGGCATCGCTCGAACTTGCGCGTGAACGCATCGTGCTCAAAGGCCTCAAGGCTTCGTCGGTGGGCGGCAGTCTAAGTGGTGGAGGTTATCTCGCGCTCAAGGATTTCAAGCCCGATTTGCTTGATGTGAATGTTGTGGCGCGTCAGGTGCCCTTGCGGCGCGACGAGTCGCTCATCGTTCGGGCAAATGCCGAGCTTCGTTTGTCAGGCTCATGGCAAAAAGCTTTGCTGTCCGGGCGGGTTGGTGTGGTCGATGGATTGTTTTATCGCGACATCGAAATTTTGCCGATTGGCACGCCGTTTTTGGTTCCGCCGACCGCGACACTGCCGCGATTGGATCGATTGGAAAAACCTGTCGGCACGATGAGTGAGCCATTTCGTGATTGGACGATGGATCTGCGCTTGCACACCGAGAAGCCGTTTTTGATTCGTGGCAACGTCGCTGCCGGAAGGATCGACGGATCGCTGCGCGTGCGCGGTGGCTTTGAGCGGCCGTTGCCGGAAGGCGAGTTGAAGGTCACCGACTTCAAGGCCTCATTGCCGTTCAGCACGCTCACGGTGCCATCGGGCACTGCAAGGTTCACGCCGCAAAATGGAATGGATCCGGTGCTGGAAATTCGCGGATTTGCTGAGCCTCGCCCGTATCGGGTGAGCATCCAGGTTTACGGTCGGGCCTCAAATCCGCAGATGGTTTTAATTTCAAATCCGCCCTTGCCCGACAACGAGATCATGACCTTGCTGGCGACGGGCGCGACCACCAAAGGCTTGGAGGATCCGCAGGCCGCATCGTCGCGGGCCTTGCAGTTGTTGGCCGAGGAGTTTCGTCGTGGACGTTTTGTCGTTGGCAAGCGTTTGAGACCATTGCTTGGCATGTTGGATCGCGTTGATTTCACCGTCGCGGAGCAGGATCCTTATTCGAGCGATTCGTTTTCGACTGCGACGCTTGAGATCACCGATCGCTGGTATCTCTCCGCCGGCATGGATGCCGAGGGGGATTCGAGGGTTTTTGGAATTTGGCGACTCACTTTCCGATGATGAAATTTCCATGGCTCATGATGATTTCGCTGGCGACCTTGATGGTCGCTCATGGCGAAACGCGTGTGCGCATCAGCGGGCTCAGCGGTCGCAGTGAGGGTCAGGTGCTTGAGTCGATGGGTGGGCGGCTTGACCATGTGCGTGGCTCGGCGGCGACGCCAGCTTCGGCGGAGGATGCGGCGTTTCTATTAGGTCAGGTTTTGAAGAAGGACGGTTATGATGGCGCGAAGGTAAGTTGGAAAATTTCATCATCTGATGAGATCCGGCTGATCGTTGACGAGGGTCTGAGGTACTCGCTTGGAAAGGTGAGGGTGCTGGGTCTCTCTAAAACGGATCAAAAGCACATGGCGCGTTTGTTTCGCAAGGTCGCGGAAAAGGATCGGTTTTTGTTTGGTGGGGTCGCGCCATTTCGCGAGGACGATGTCGATGAGGGATTGATGAATGTGCGGCGCGAGTTGAATGCCGATGGGTATTGGGATGCGCAGGTCGTGGTGCGGGAGCGATGGGTTGATGACCGGACTGGTGTGGTGGACCTCATGCTTGATTGCAGTCCCGGGCCGCGTTGCTTGATTGCGGAGCCGAAGGTGACGAGTGTCGATGGTCGCGGAGTGAAATTGGTGAGTGAAGTGGTGAGGCCCTATGTGGGCAAGACTGCGACCACGGCGAATCTTAATGCCATGCGTGTGGCGGCCGAGGAAATCGCGGTGAGCCGGGGTTATCCCAACTCGACGGTGAAGATGGGAAGGGCTCCTGTTGCCGGTGCTTTTGTGCCGGAATTTCGAGTCGACCTTGGCAAGCGTCTCAAGCTCAACCGCGTGTCGGTGACTGGGCTTGAACGCACCGACTCCAAGCGCGTGTTGAGGCGCATGGAGGTTGCGCGCGACACTTGGTACAACGAGGCGGCGATGAATCGCGCGGTGAGGGGCTTGTTGGCGACTGGGGCATTTTCATCGGCACGCATTGAGACCGAGGAAGTCGGCGACAAGATGGTCGATGCCACGTTGCATCTCACGGAGGCCAAGGCCAAAGAGGTGGGTTTTGCGGCTGGCTACGGTTCTTACGAGGGCTTCATTGGTAGGGTCAGCTACTCGGATCGGAATTTGTTTGGCAATGTGATCGGGCTGAATTCCGGGCTCGAGGTCAGCTCGAGAGGTTTGCTTGGAGAATTGCGGCTCACGGATCCGTGGTTTCTTGGAAAAGATCTGCCGCTTTCCGGTCGCTTGTATGCATTCATTTACGGTCATGAGGGATACGACACGCGCGAGGAGGGGATTGAAGGGAAGTTGATTTGGAAATTCAACGATCACTACGCGGTGGATTTGAGTGTGGCATCGTCGATGGTGAACTTGAGTGAGGATGGCCTGCCAATCGAAGAGCTTGGTGAAACCGTGTATCTGCACCAGCGGGTGAAGCTGAATCAATCGCTCGACTATCGTGACAGCATGATTCTACCCACCAAGGGTTGGCATCTGGATTGCCCGGTGGAGATCGGATCCGCGATTGGCGACATCAGCACATCGTACGCGAGGTTTGGTTTGTCGGGTGGGTGGTACAAGCGCATCCATCGTTTTTACGATTTGGGGATCGGCGGATCGCTTGGCGGGATTTTTCCGTTTGGTGACAGTGAGGATCTGCCGATCGACTTGCGCATGTTCAATGGTGGCAGCCGCAGCGTGCGGAGTTTTCCGAATCGTGAGTTGGGGCCATTGGTGGATGGTTATCCGACCGGTGGTGAGGCCGGATGGAATACCAATGTTGAGCTCATGCGAAACATTTGGGGTTCGCTCAAAGGGGTGGCATTTGTCGATGCCGGCGGGCTCGCGCGGAACCGCGAGGAATGGGGCTCGGCCGATGTCGAGTTGGCGACAGGTCTTGGCTTTCGCCTGGATCTGCCGATTGGGCCGGTGCGTCTGGAGTACGGCTACAACCTGACGCGTGATGAGGGTGAGCCATCGGGCACGCTGCATTTTGCGATCGGCTTTGCCTATTGATCGATGATCTTTGGTGCTTGCGCCCCCTGCGCGGTATCGCCATATCTTTCACATGGCTCAATTCTGCAAAAACAAACTCACGGGTTTTCTAACAGTTTTGCTCACATGGTTTTCTCTCGCGGGAATGGCTTGGGCAGCCGAGGCCGCAACTCAGAGTCTCGACCAGAAAATCGACGCTTGGTTTGGAAAAATCACCAAGCCCTTTGTCGATCTGATCTTTTTCAAGATCAACATCGGCGGCTTTGAGGCCTTTGCCGTGATTTTCTGGCTGGCAGCGGCGGGTGTGATCATCACGATTGCGTTTCGCTTCATCAACTTGAGGTCCTTCGCGTTGGCATTGAGGACAGTGCGGGGCAAATACAGCTCACCCTCCGATCCGGGTGAGGTGACGCATTTCCAAGCACTGAGCGCAGCAGTTTCGGGCACGGTGGGGCTTGGCAACATCGCAGGTGTCGCGATCGGGATTCAGAATGGCGGACCCGGTGTCGCGTTCTGGCTTTTCCTGAGCGGTTTTATTGGCATGTCGACGAAGTTTGCGGAATGCACGCTTGGGGTGAAGTACCGCGAGTTTGATGCCGAAGGTCGAGTGCATGGCGGTGCGATGTATTACCTAAGAAAAGGTTTCGCCGAGCGTGGCATGAAGTCGGCCGGTCTGGTGCTTGCGGGATTTTTCGCAGTAATGTGCGTGCTGGCCTCCTTTGGTGGCGGCAATGTTTTCCAAGTGAACCAAGTCGCTGCGCAGTTGGTGAACATCACCGGCGGTGAGCAATCGTTCTTTGCTGACAAGCAATGGGTCTTCGGAACGATCATGGCATTGATGACCGCCCTTGTGATCATCGGTGGCATCCAAGGCATTGCCAAGGTGACCGACAAGATGGTGCCGATCATGTGTGTGACATATGTTGTGAGTTGCTTGATCGTTCTGGTGGTCAACTCGTCGGAAATCATCCCGGCCTTGGGTCGCATCATCACCGAAGCCTTTGAGCCGCGGGCGGCGATCACCGGTGGTTTGCTTTCGGCGTTCATCTGGGGCATGCGCCGTGCGACCTTCTCCAACGAGGCGGGCATTGGTTCGGCACCGATCGCGCATGCGGCGGTCAAGACCCGCCGCGCGGCCTCCGAAGGGGTGGTTTCGATGCTCGAGCCATTTTTGGACACGGTGGTCATTTGCACGATGACCGCGCTGGTGCTTTGCGTGACCATGAAGTTCGACGGCGACACCGCCGCGTATGCGATTCACGGGCATTCGTATGTGTTGGGTCAGGTCTCTGGCGATGGCACGAAGTTCGGCATTGAGATGACCTCGCTGGCCTTCGAGACCGTGCATGTGGCCTTCAAGTACATCCTGTTTGCCTGCGTGTTCCTGTTCGCCTTTTCGACGCTGATCACATGGAGTTACTACGGTCTGCAGGCGTGGCAGTACATTTTCGGAAAACGTGATATTGCCGCATGGGTCTATCGTGTGCTGTTCTGCCTCGTGATCATTGTTGGGTCCTCGGCATCGATGGCGAATGCGACCGACTTCTCGGATGCGGCATTGTTTGCGATGAGCATTCCGAATCTGATTGGCGTGTATTTCCTGTTGCCGGTGGTGAGGCAGGAATTTGCCAGTTTCCTTTCATTCACCAAGCGCGTGGATGCCGGTGAGCTGATCGAGGAGGCCGACAAGCTCGAGCGCAAGGATTGGGACATCTGATTTTTCGGATGTTCGGCTTTTTGTCGGGTTGATTGCCGGCGCGGGCGGTGTCAGGCTGCTGGCCGATGGCGCGCGAGTACAAGCTGCACAGGGCGACTGGTGGAAATGCCTCGGGCATTGACTACCGCAAGGCATTGAATGCCGAGCAGTACCGTGCGGTGTCGGCGGGCGATGGCAAGGCGCTGGTCATCGCCGGTGCGGGATCCGGCAAGACGCGCACGCTGACCTATCGCGTGGCGTGGTTGGTCGATCGCGGCATCGATGTGAGGCGAATTCTTTTGCTGACCTTCACCAACAAGGCCGCACGAGAAATGGCAGAGCGGGTGAGGGAACTTGTGCCGCAGGATGTGTCGGCGCTCTGGGCGGGGACATTCCATTCGATTGGCGGAAGAATTTTGAGGCGCCATGCCGAGGACCTCGGTTTTACGGCGTCGTTTTCGATCATGGACCGCGATGACCAGAAATCGATGCTGTCGTCGATCGTTGCCGCGTGTGAGATCGACACCCGCCAGCGCCGTTTTCCCAAGGCCGATGTGCTCGCATCGATGTTCAGTCTCGTGGAAAACACCGAGACTCCGCTCGAGGAAATTGTGGCCGACCGATACGCGTATTTTTACGACTGGATCGAGGAGTTGGAAAAAGTCCGACAGGCATACATCAAGCGCAAGCTCGAGACCAACTCGATGGACTTCGATGATTTGCTGGTGTTGCTTGTGAGGCTCTTTGAGGAGCATCCGGATGTGCTGGAGGTGTACCGCAAGAGGTTCAGTCACATCCTTGTCGACGAGTATCAGGACACCAACCGCGTGCAATCGAGGATGATTGATTTGTTGGTGGGCGAGCGAAACAGCTTGATGGCGGTGGGCGATGACGCGCAGTCGATTTACTCGTGGCGTGGTGCGGACATGTCGTTGATTTTGGGATTTCCGCAGCGCTATGCGGGTGCGGAAGTTTTCACGATTGATACCAATTACCGCAGCGTGCCGGAGATTTTGGAGCTTTCGAATGCCGCGATCCGCGCGAACACCGGCAGGTTTGAGAAGGACTTGCGTGCTTCGCGCGGTGGAGCGGGTTTGAAGCCGGCCTTGGTGGCATTGCCTGATCCCGCGTCGCAAGCGGCATTTGTTGCGCAGCGGATGCTTGAGCTGCGTGATGGTGAGGGCATCGCACTTGAGGAAATGGCGGTATTGTATCGTGCGCATTTCCAGAGTCTTGAAATCCAGATGGAACTGACTGCGCGGGGCATTCCATTCAACATCACGAGCGGCCTGAGATTTTTCGAACAGGCACACATCAAGGACATTTCGGCATTCATGCGCTTTGTGGTGAACCGTCGTGATGAGGTGAGCTTTTTGCGGATGGTTTCGCTCATGCCCGGATGTGGTCCGGTGGCAGCGGCGAAATTGTGGCATCAATGGTTGACCTCCGGTTGGTCGCAGCGTGAAGACACACCGGTGAAGTGGTCGGAGGTCTTGCTCGCGTTCAAGGTTCCCAAAAAGGCCGCGAAGCATTGGGAGCAACTTTGCTACACGCTCGACGAACTGTCGACGGGCTCGGAATTTGCCAAGCCGAGCGCGATGGTGTT
>JAGWXY010000119.1 GCA_018969605.1 Verrucomicrobiota bacterium
TGCACCACGATCGACGTTCTGTCTCTCGGCCGCCCTCCGTTGTGGCGGCCCGCGAAGCTATCTTCCTCACCCCCATCACGTCAATACCTTTCTAGAAAAAAATTTTAGTCCGCTTCGGATGCTTTATTTCAAGGGGTATGGCCGCAAATGCGCGCTGGTTTGGCGTGGATGGCGCGCCTAGGATCGCCGCATGATCGCCCAACGCAAGGTTCGCTATCCGGTATCCGACGAGTTGCGAGGATACCTGCAACAGTTCGATCGCCAGCGTGAGATACCGATCATTTACAACGAGCTCACGCGCTTCAGTGGTGCGATTCCATACGAGGATCCGCGCGGACGCGAAACGCTGTGGCTTACGGTGATGTATCCGCAGGAAGTTTTTGCGGAGCTGCGGCCGCGACTGATCGCAATCTACACAGAGTTGAAACTCGGGCGCCATGCGGAGCAGCACGGACACTTGGTGGTTGATCGGATTGATTATGGTGACTTTGGAAACTCCCGGCCGTTTCGCATTCGCGTCACCAATCTCTTCAACGACAACTCGGACTACTTCTATGTCAAACACGCCGATGCCTCACGCATCTACGGGCTCGAGCTCGAGCATGTTCTCTCGCCCAACCGCATCAACTATTTGGTGAACGGAAACACGCTTATCGAGGAGCACATTGCCGGCGTGCCGGGCGACACCTTCATTCGCGAATATCTCAATCAACCCGGCCTGAACAAAGTACGCATCGCCAAGGAGTTCACCAAGTTCAACGAGCGCACATTCATCCGCCTGTTGGGTGACATGCGCAGCGTCAACTACGTCGTCGACATCACGCCCGACTTTGAGGAGGTCCAGTATCGCGTGAGGGCGATCGACTTCGACCAGCAATCCTACGAAGGCAGTGGCAGCACCTACCTTGCGTTCCGGTACCGGTCGAACCGCGAGGTGACTCGGCTTGCGTTTGAGGTGTTGAATCGAAAAACAATCGACCAGTATGTTGCCGAGGAGCATTCGCAAATGGCTCGACGCGCCAAGGTGGAAAGCGTGCGGCTGCGAGTGCTGCTTGGCATCATGAGCCGTGAAGAACTTGCGCCGCGCGAGCATGTCGGCACGCTCGCCGCAGAGCTCAACCGCATGCATGGCACCGACGGTTTTCTCGACTGCCGCACCATGGGCGAGCTCACCGCCAGGCACATCTGCACGATGTTGGAGATTGAGCCGACGGCCTGACCCTTTGCGAACAAATCATTTCACACTGCCCACCATGACCGAAACCACCACCAAGCGTTTGTTCCTGCTCGACGGCATGGCGCTCATTTACCGCGCTCACTTCGCACTGATCCAATCGCCGATCCGCAACTCCAAAGGCGTCAACACCTCGGCGCTTTACGGATTTGTCAACACGCTGCTGGCAATTCTCGAAAAGGAAAACCCGACGCATCTAGGAGTAGCCTTCGACACCTCGGCACCCACGCCACGACACATCCGTTTCCCAGCCTACAAGGCACAGCGCGATGAGATGCCTGAGGAACTCGCTGCCGCGATTCCGCATGTGAAAAACCTCTGCCGCGCATTTCACATTCCGGTGCTGGAAATCGACGGCTTTGAGGCCGACGACATCATCGGGACATTGGTCAAGCGCGCGGAAGCCCAAGGCTTCGAATCGTTCATGGTCACGCCCGACAAGGACTTCGCACAGCTGCTTTCGCCGCACACATTCATGTGGAAGCCTGGCCGCAAGGGCGATGAGCATGCGGTGATCGGCCTAGCGGAGCTGCCGGAAATCTGGGGTGTGTCTGAGCCTCATCAGATCATCGACCTGCTTGGCCTGATGGGCGACGCGTCGGACAACATTCCTGGCGTGCCCGGCATCGGACCAAAGACCGCGCAGAAGCTCATCGCGGAGTTTGGCTCGGTGGAGAAGCTGATTGAAAATTCCGCCGCACTCAAAGGCCGCCAAAAGGAACTCGTCGAGACCCATTCCGACCAAGCTTTGTTGTCGAAGGAACTTGCCACCATCATCACCGATGTCCCGGTCGAAGTGAGCTGGGAGGATCTCGCCTTGTGCCCGCGCGATGACGAGGCCGTGAAGTCGCTCTTCAACGAATTCGAGTTTCGCTCGCTCACCAAGCGACTCTTTGGTGAGGGCGCATCATCAAAAGGCCCCGCGCAGAATGATGAAAGCACTCCCACTCTCTTTGAGACGCGCCTCACCATTCGTGATGTCGCGCACCGCTACCATCTCGCCAGTACCAGCGAGCTCGAGGCCCGGCTTTTGGCCGAACTCAAAAAACAAAAATCATTCTGCTTCGACATCGAGAGCACGTCGCTTGATCGCTTTGAGGCCAAATTGCTTGGAATCGCATTTTCATGGTCGGCCCACGAGGCGTGGTATCTGCCCTATGACGAGCGACTCAAACCCGAGCTTTGTTCGCTGCTGGGAGGCCCCGCTGAAAAGATCGGCCACAACCTCAAATACGATCTCGCCGTGCTTCACAATCACGGCATCGAAGTCGCCGGGCCATTCTTCGACACCATGCTCGCCGACACCTTGGTCGCGCCGGATCGAAGGCACTCGATGGATTATTTGGCGGAAATTTTGCTGAATTATTCTCCGATCAAGCTTGCCGACATTGCTTCACCGCAGGGTGCGCAGGAGGATGCCGGCAGTGAGGATCTCTTTGCGTTTGCTGCGAAGGGTAAATCATCCAAGGGCCTTGATGTCGCGGCCATCCCGTTGGAAAAGTTGGCCGAGTACGCTGCCGAGGACGCGGATGTGACATGGCAGCTCTCCGAAAAAATTCGGGCACAACTCACCGAGTCCGGACAAGACCGCATCCTTGAGAAAATCGAAGCACCGCTATTGCCGGTGCTCACTCGCATGGAAATGGAAGGCATCGCGATCGACACCGGTGCGCTGGCATCAATCGGCGTCGAACTGCAGCAGCAAATTGACCGGCTAGCGCAGAGCATCCAGCAGCACGCTGGCAGAACCTTCAACATCGCCTCGCCCAAGCAGCTCGGCGAGATTCTCTTCGACCATCTCGGGCTCATCGACAAGGCAAAGAAAACCAAGACCGGTCAGTACAAAACCGATGAGCAGACGCTTAGCACCCTTGAGGGCAAGCATCCGATCATCAGCGACATCCTCGCATGGCGCGAAGCCACCAAGCTCAAATCGACCTATCTCGACGCGCTGCCCCATCACATCGTGCCGTCGACCGGGCGCATTCACACTCACTTCCACCAGCTTGTCGCCGCCACCGGGCGCCTCGCCTCATCCGACCCCAACCTGCAAAACATCCCGGTTCGCTCCGAGGCCGGACGCGGCATCCGCAAGGCCTTTGTCCCGCGACAGGGCTTCACGCTTCTTTCCTGCGACTACTCGCAGATCGAGCTGCGCGTCATGGCCGCACTCGCCAACGATGCGACGATGATCGAGGCCTTCAAGAACAACGCCGATATCCATACGATCACCGCAGCCAAGGTTTTTGGCGTCGCAAACGATGCCGTCACCAACGACATGCGGCGCACAGCCAAGATGGTCAACTTCGGCATCATTTACGGCATCTCTGCTTTTGGCCTCTCGCAACGCCTTGCCATTCCGCGTGCGGAAGCGGCATCGATCATCGAGGCCTACTTTCGCGAATATCCGGCCATCAAGGCCTTCATGGAAAACACCATCGCCGAGGCCCGCGAGCGCGGCTTTGTCGAAACCCTCAGCGGCCGCCGCCGCCACTTTGCCGACATCAACTCCGGCAACCAAAACATCCGCTCCAATGCCGAGCGGGCGGCGATCAACACCCCCATCCAGGGCACGGCCGCCGACATGATCAAGCTCGCCATGATCCGCATCGATCAACTACTAGGATCATCGTACAAAAGCCGAATGCTGCTCCAAGTGCACGACGAATTGGTCTTCGATCTCGCGCCAGGTGAGGAAGCGGAGCTTGTTCCGCAGATCCTCGATGCCATGAAGACCGCCCTGCCTCTCCCTAATAGTGTGCCGATCGAGGTCGAGCACGGCACCGGCCCAAACTGGTTGGCTGCGCATTGAGCTGAAGACATGCACGCAGTCGCCTGATGCGGCTCGGTAAAAATCCGCAATGTGTTCTGAAATTTCCCGTGGCGCGCGGAGCGAATCTGTCCCATATTCGCCGCGTCCAACCCCTAACCACTATCTAACATGTCCATCAAAGTAGGCGACAAAGCCCCTGATTTCACCCTCGTCACCAAAGGTCCTGAGGGCCCGCA
>JAGWXY010000120.1 GCA_018969605.1 Verrucomicrobiota bacterium
AAGGCGCGCCACACACCCGAAGCGGACCTTTGGGACAAAGGTCCCTGCCTATGAAGAAGCTGCTTCTTACTCCACTTTCAACTTTCTGCTTTCAACTTTCAGCTTTGCTGCTCCCTTCCTCTCCACGCGTGCAGGAGAAACAAAGCCGCGAACACAAACATGAAGAGCGAGAAAAACTGACCGCGGGTCAGGCTGCCGACCAGAGCGGCATCGGGCTCGCGGAATTGTTCTCCGAAAATCCGAAACCCGGCATAGAGCGCGAAAAACAAACCGGTGAGGAGACCATCGGGCGCATTTTTGTAACGCGTGCGAACCCACCACAAAATGGCAAACAACAACGCACCTTCGAGCAGGGCTTCGTAAATTTGCGAAGGATGCCGTGGCGGCAAAAAATCACCGAGCGTTTGCGAGACTTCAGGATTTTCCCGCGCCACAGCGATCAGGGTTTCCATCGACTGGGCATCCGCGAGACTCGGCTCGATTTCGGCACAGGCCTGCCATGCGCTCTGTTGAACCGACTCCGGTTCTTTCATCAGCGAAAGCGGAAATCGCACCGCCCACGGCACCACACCTTCGACAATGCGACCATACAACTCGCCATTGATGAAATTCGCAACGCGCCCAAAAAACAATCCAAGCGGCGCGACCACGCAAAGCCCGTCGCCGAGGCCGGTCCATGTGACCTTTTCCTTTTTCGCGTAAAACCATGTGAAGATCACTAGGCCAAGAATCCCGCCATGACTCGCCATGCCACCCTCCCAGACGCGAAAGATCATCAGCGGATCCGACAAAATTTTCGACCAGCCCTGTTCCGGGAGTTGATAGAAAAAAACATACCCCAGACGACCGCCGAGAAAGACCCCGAACATCGCCGCGGCCGCAATGAAGTCGGCAGTTTTCTCGGGCTTGAGCACCCACAAGCTGCGCCGCGCAAGATGGCGAAGAAGGAGAAATCCCGCCACAAAGCCCGCCAGATACGCGAGCCCGTACCAGCGAACCGCAAGATTTCCATAAATCGGCAGCGCCACCGGATTCAGATCGTGGATGTATTGGGCGATCACGCGACAAGACCACACCATCGGCCGACCGCATGCAAGCCGACATCATCCGCCACTCGCGACGAAGGGCCTTGAAATCCGCCACGGGGAAAAGATACTTGAGGCGTGCAGCAAGCGGATCTTTTTGCGAATCAGGATGAACCCTCGCCCGAGCAGCGGGCCAAGGAGTTGCGCCGACAACTCGAGCACCACAACCGACTTTATTACAGCAAGGCAACGCCCGAAATTTCCGACGCCGAATACGACCGGCTTTTCCGTGAGCTCGAAGAACTCGAGCGCAAGCACCCCGAGTTGCACGATCCGGATTCCCCCACCCTGCGTGTTGGCGGCGAGCCGATCGAAGGTTTTGAAAAAGTGCGTCACCTGGTGCCCATGCTCTCGATCGACGATTTCTTCGAACTGACACCCGAGGCCTTGGAAAAATCTCCGGGCACGCGCGCGGAAAAAGAGCTCATCGAGTTTTATCAACGCGTCCGCAAAAGCCTCGGCCATGATGATGTTGCAGTCACGGTCGAACCAAAGATCGACGGTGTCGCGGTCTCGCTCGTCTATCGCAACGGCAAGCTCGACTATGCCGCCACCCGCGGCGATGGCACGACCGGCGATGACATCACCCACAATGTCCGCACGATCCGCAGCATTCCGATGGAGCTTGGCAAAGCATCCGCCGGCGGCCGCGTCATTGACTTGGATGCTACCCTGCCCTATCTTTCAACCCATGAACGCAGCGCAAAAAGCCCAAACCCTCGCGGAGAAAATCGCGAAAGCGCGGCGGATAGCCTGCGCAAGTGGCTCCTTGATGACATCGGAGCAAGCGATGGAGCGGATGTTTCACAACGGCTCCGACAAGAAGCCGAATCCATGGTTTCATGGGCCCGGGAAAAAGGCTGGCTCTTCGACCCGCAAGGCTTCGGAGAAATTGCCGCTCGTCACCCTTCGCTAGGCGGCCAGTCCGAGCATGTCGTCTTCCGCCCGGAAACCAGCGACCGGGTGATCAAGCTCACGATACCGCCGACATTCGGCGGACAAAACTTCGCGCTCAGCTACCTGAGCAACATCGATGCTTCAAACCACCTCTTCGGCGATGACATCATTTTCCACGGCGTCCTTGAAACTGCCGATGGTCCTTCGATGGTCACCTCACAACCCTTCGTCGATGGCACGACACCGACATCGAAGGAAGTGGCATCGTGGTTTGAGGCCGCAGGTTACGAGTCATCCGGCTACCATCGCTGGCTCAACGCTGAGACGAAAACCGAGATTGCCGATGCGCATGTCGGAAATCTGATCAAAACCGCTGATGGCGAACTCGTACCCATCGACCTGCAGGTGCTGCATGCGGAAAACCTGCCGCCTCTCGTTTCAACAAAGGCTGCCACACCATCCATCCCGCCGCTGCTCGAAGTGCGGGGCGAAATTTTCATGCCCAACGAGGCCTTTGCGGCGATGAATGCCGAGCGCGATGAAGCGGGACTGCCGACATTTGCCAATCCGCGCAACGCCACAGCCGGCACGCTGAAACAACTCGACCCGAAGATCGTCGCCAAAAGACCGCTCGCATTTCTCGCCCACGGCATCGGGGCTTATGAGGGTCCGGCGCTCGAGACCGAACACGATTTCCACTCGCTGCTCGACGCCCTCGGCATCCCGCGCAACCAACCGGTGATCGATGCGCACGATCTCGAAAGCACGCTCGATGCGGTTGGCCAGATCAACACGCTGCGGCACGAACTCGACTACGGCACCGACGGTGCGGTGGTGAAAGTGCTCAAGCGCAGCGAACGCGAAAAACTCGGATTCACCTCACGCGCTCCACGCTGGGCCGCGGCCTACAAGTTTATTCCCGAACAAAAGGAAACCACGCTCACCGACATCACGATCCAAGTCGGCCGCACCGGCGTGCTCACACCCGTGGCCGAGCTCAAACCGGTGCTAATCTCGGGCTCGACCGTTTCTCGCGCGACCCTTCATAATCAAGACGAAATCACCAAAAAAGACATCCGCATCGGCGACACGGTGCTGATCGAAAAAGCCGGAGAAATCATTCCGGCCGTCGTCAAAGTCATCCGCCACCACGGTCACTCGCAGCCGTTCTCGCTCTTTGATCATGTCAAAGGCCGCTGTCCGTCTTGTGGCGGACCCATCTCGCAGGAAGAAGGATTCGTCGCATGGCGCTGCACGAACTTTCAATGCCCGGCCCAAGCGGTCACGCGCATCTCCCACTTCAGCTCGCGCAAGGCGCTCGACATCGAAGGTGTTGGCGAAACAGTCGCCGAGGCACTCGTCCGCCACGACCATTGCAAGACACCACTCGATCTCTTCGAGCTCGACGAAAACACGCTCGCCAATCTCAACCTCGGCACGGATGAAGCGCCACGCCGCTTCGGCGAAAAGAACGCCGCCAAAGTCATCAGCGCGCTCGAAGACGCAAAAAACAAACCCCTTCACCGTTGGATCTACGCCATGGGCATTCGCCATGTCGGCGAATCCGCGGCCAAGGAGCTTTCGAGATTGCACGCCGATCTCAACGAATTGGCCGATTCGCCCATCCTGCGCGAGTTACTCGCCGATACCCGCATCGATGCGAAAAAGAAAAACGAAAAGCTCGCGGAGTATGCCATCAGCGGCGATGTCGGCCCAGCCGTAGCTCAATCGATGGTCGAATTTTTCGAATCCGATGCTGGTCGCTTCGCGATCAAGCGCCTCGGAAAACTGGAGATCAATCCGAAGTCGGGCAATTTCCTTCCGATCGCAGCCAAGGCCGACACCTCGAAGATGCCACTCGCGGGCCTCACCTTCGTCATCACCGGCACGCTCAGCATGGACCGCGATGACATGAAGGCATTCATCGAGGAAAAAGGCGGCAAGGTTAGTGGCTCGGTCTCAGCCAAAACCAGCTATCTCGTCGCCGGTGAAGGCGGTGGATCAAAACGCGACAAGGCCGAAACCCTTGGCGTGAACATCATTTCCGAGGATGAGCTTCAGGAGCTGATTGCCACGAAATCCCAGGGATAAGCCCGATGATTGCCACTTGATTCCCGCCCGCTTTCGGAGGAACATCCGCGCGCATGTCCACGACCGCCCAAGCGCCCGCTGCTTTGCCCGATTCCTCAGGCCACTACGGCCAATTCGGCGGCATGTTTGTGCCGGAGACGCTGATGGCTCCCCTGCAGGAACTCGC
>JAGWXY010000121.1 GCA_018969605.1 Verrucomicrobiota bacterium
CCCGATCCTCAGCCGCATTCCCGGCATCGGACCGCTCTTCGGCACCAAGAGCAAGGACAAGAGCGAAAGTGAACTCATCGTCTTCATCCAACCTTCGATTGTGCGCGACTCCCAAACCATGAACGAGGCCCAGACTGGCATGGATAGCCGTTATAAGATTTCACCCGACGCCCGCAGTTTCACAGACCCGCCGCCACCTGAAGCGGTCCCCGTCGAGGAAGCTCAGCCCACCAAAAAACCGAAGCCCAACTTCCGCCCGCCGAATAGGCAGTGAATTTGGCGCGGGCGTCCTCGACCGCCGCCTTTTCAAATCAAAGCGCCTTCACGCCATCGGAATTTCCTTCGCATCCTTCCACAGCTCCTCGAGTCCGTAGAAATCTCGAAGCTCTTGGTGCATCACATGCACCATCACATCGATGTAATCGAGCACCACCCATCGGGCGTCGACCTTGCCTTCGCGGTGGATGGCTTTGACGCCATGCTCTTCTTCCACGCGTTGCGAAACTTCGTTCAGGATCGCGCGCAGCTGCGGCATCGATGATCCCGAGCACACGATCATGTAATCAGTGAGCCCCGACACCTTGCGCATGTCCCAGATGCGGATGTTCTCCGCCTTCACCTCATCGGCTGCTTTCGCGCAGGCCATTGCCAGTTCGAGTCCCTTGATTGCCATCGTTGGAAAAATTTTCTGAATCCGCCAACCGCCAATCGGTCGCGAACCACAGCCAAGAGCATCGCTCCGCCACGCGCAAGAAAAAGGCGGCCCGACTGATCATCCCCGGGAAAACCCATTAACCCTAGGGCATCTCAGTCGGGCCGCCTAGAGCGTCGCGACAAACGAAGAATAGCACTCATCGTGCCAAATTTCTCACATCGTAGAATCTGGTGGCGAATGAACATCGAGCATCAAAGGGCAGAATATGCTGCTGCCGACTCTTTTCTAGCTTCTTCCGTCTATCAGTCTTCTGTATCAATCACATGCGTGTTTGCCACTGGCTGCAATTTGAGTTTCGTTAGCGGCATGATTGGTCGCATGGCCCTTGTTTGGTTCGCCGCGCTTTGCCTTCCGGCATTGGCGCAATTCGAATTCGCCGTCAACACGCCGGCGACAAAAGCCACGCTGGTCTCCGAGCTAAAAACCCTCGAGGCCGGCCAACCTTTCAGTGTCGCCTTGCGCCTCGAGCACCCGCAAGGTTGGCACAGCTATTATCGCAACTCGGGCGGCATCGAGGAAGGCCCGTCCATCCGCTGGTCGCTGCCCGATGGATTTTCCGCAGGTCCCATCCAATGGCCCACGCCCTCGGTGAAGGATGGCCTGCTTGGAAAAAGTTTCATCTACGAAGGCAGCCCGGTCTTCCTCGTCGAAATTCAAACTCCGCCAAAGCTCGAGCCCGGTACGAATGTTGCGCTGCAAGCCGATGCCGCATGGCAAATTTGCGACCAAAGCTGCATCAACGAAACGCAATCGTTCACTCTCACGCTCGGCGTCGGAGCCAAGGCCGAAACCGATCCATCGCAAGCGCCGCTGTTTGCCGAGGCACGCGCGAAGCTGCCAAAAAAAACTTCCGGCACATCGCAGGCAAGCAGCGATGGCGGGGATATCGTTTTGCGTGTGAATAGCGACGCTGCCGCAATCACCGACTTCATTCCTGACCAGGCATTCATTCGCTCCGCTCGCGATGGAGGGGCCATCACTCGCGATGGCAATGCATGGACGATCCGCCTGCCACGCGCCAAAAAAAACGCGCTCGATCAAGCGATCCCACAAGGCAACGAAATTTCCGGCATCCTGCTCGGCAGCCAAGCTCTGCGCATCGATGCCACGCCGATCGAATCAAACGCTTCAAGCCGCGCGCCAAAACCCGGCGCTTCATTTCTTGCCATCCTCGGCGGAATGTTTCTTGGCGGACTCATTCTCAACCTCATGCCATGCGTGTTTCCGGTAATCGGCCTCAAGATCATGGGCTTTGTGCAGCAGGCGGGCGCCGATCGGCGCAAGGTCGCGCTGCACGGCATGACCTTTGCCTTGGGGGTATTGCTTTCCTTCGGCGTCTTGAGCGGCATTTTGTTTGCTGCGCGCGAAGCGGCGGGCGGATCGGCCATCGGTTGGGGCTATCAATTGCAAAACCCGTGGGTGGTGCTCGGCCTCATGTTGCTGATGTTTGTCCTCGCGCTGAACCTCTTCGGCGTTTTTGAGATCGGCACTGGCGTGACTTCACTTGGTGGGTCTTTGCAATCGAAGCAAGGCATCGCCGGCTCGCTGTTTTCTGGCGTGCTTGCAACACTCGTCGCGACGCCATGCTCCGCTCCGTTTCTTGGCACTGCTATCGGCGCGGCGATCGGTTTGCCCGCCACGCAGTTTTTCAGCGCCTTCGCCGCCATGGCAATCGGCCTTGCGTTGCCTTATCTTGTACTCTCAATTTTTCCGAATCTCGTGAAATTTCTGCCACGCCCCGGCTCATGGATGGAAAGCTTCAAGCAGGCGATGTCATTTCCACTCTTCGCCACCGCAGGCTATCTGCTGTGGGTGTACGCCGGTCAAATCGGCTTAGAAAATTTGCTTTTGCCCATCATCGGCCTCACGATGGTCGCCACCGCGGCATGGATCAACGGACGCTGGAACCTGCCCCATAAATCCCGCCGCTGCCGCACGATCGCCGACATTTCTGCCATCCTCATCGCGGTCGCCGGCATTTGGCTCGCACATCCACCCAAGGCGCATGAACTCACATGGGAGCCATGGTCCGAGTCGCGCGTCGCCGAATTGCTCGCCGAACAAAGGCCGGTCTACATCGATTTTACTGCCCAGTGGTGTGCGACTTGTCAGGTGAACAAAAAGCGCGCCTACACCAAGGAAGTCGTCGCGCTTATGAAGCAAAAGCGAGTCGCCACGCTCAAGGCCGACAAGACCAATCCGAATCCAGAGATCGAAGCCGCGCTGCGCAAACTCGGCCGCAGCGCCATCCCGGTGAATGTGCTCATCGCTCCCGGCAAGGATCCGATCATTCTGCCCGAACTCCTCTCGCCGAAAGATCTGCTCAAACTGCTAAAACCCTTGTGAGCCTGTGAGGTAAACTTGATATGATCTGGCGGCGATCTGGCATTTACATACAATTTCCCAGACAAATTGTAGAGATTCTTCTTGCGATCTGGGTCGGCCGCGTTTATGAGTGGGGCATGAGTATGAACATGAGCATGAGCAGGCGACACATGCGAAGTGAAGCAGAGGCAGAGGCAGAGGCAGCAGAGGCAACAAATACAGCAGCAGCAGGAGGTGCAGCATGAGCAGCAAGCGATGGTTGGCGCCGTGGAAGGATTCGGCGGAAAAGCCGGCGATTTACCACTGCATCAGCCGTGTGGTGGATCGGCGGTTTGTGTTTGAGCAGGCCGAGCGCGAGAAGTTCCGGGCCTTCATGCGCATGCAGGAAAACTTCTCGGGCTGCAGGATTTTGTCCTACTGCCTGATGTCGAATCACATTCACCTCCTGCTCGAAGTGCCGCCGATGCCTGCCCAAGGCATCACCGATGCCGAGCTTTTGAAACGCCTCTCCGCGATCCAGACCGAAGCCTTCGTGGCCGTGGTGGCAAAGGAGCTCTCCGATGCGCGCAACGCAGGAAACGCGGCCCTCGTCGCCGAAATCCACGCGCGCTTCACTTATCGCATGCACGACTTGAGCGAATTCATGAAGACCGTGCTGCAGCGCTTCACGCGGTGGTTCAATCGCACGCACAATCGCACAGGCACTTTGTGGGAAGAGCGCTACAAGAGTGTGATCGTCGAAAGCGGCATCGCGGCGCGCACGATGGCGGCGTACATCGATCTCAACCCGGTTCGCGCCGGTATGGTATCCGATCCTGCCGAATACCGCTGGAGCAGCTACGGCGAAGCGGTGGGAGGCGGGCCGAAGGGTAATGGCAAGAAAGCTCGCGAAGGGCTGGTTCGAGCGTGTATGAGCCATCAGGGCGCGGGTTTCGAGGCGGAAAAATGGAAAGAAATTTCGCGCATCTATCGGCGTGCGATGGGGCTTGCGCTGGAGCGCAAGAGTGGAAAAGCGACCGTGGAAAAAGGTGTCGCGCGAGCGCAGACGAAGCAGCTCAACACCGCGGAAGCCCTCGAAGCGAAGGAAAACGGCACCGTGTTGCCTGATCTTGGCATGGCGGAAATGCTGCGCTGTCGCGTGCGGTATTTCACGGATGGCGCGGTGATTGGCAGCAAGGCATTTGTCAACGAAGCCTT
>JAGWXY010000032.1 GCA_018969605.1 Verrucomicrobiota bacterium
AAGTCGAAATATCATTCGAATCATTTTAACCACTGATTTCGCAGATTTACTGATTATCGAGGAGCGCATTTTTTGTGATTTTTCTTTATCTGTGCAATCTGTGTAATCTGTGGTCAAAGCCCTCTTTGTTTGCATTTCAACTTCCGAATTCGGGTTCACACGACCAGCGACAGACAAGCATGCCCAACGAAGAAAAACTCCACGACCCATGGCTCGTTGCCGCATGGCCGGGCATGAGCGGCGTGGCGATCAGCGCCGGCTACTACCTGATGGCAAAACTCGGCATGCATCTGCTCATCGAATTTCCCGCCGCGGAATTTTTCGATCTCGAGCACATCGAAGTAAAGGACGGGCTCATCGTCAGCCGCAGGCTACCGCGCAGTCGTCTATTTCTTTGGAACGACCCCAACAAACAACACGACCTCATTGTTTTCATCGGTGAGGCACAGCCGCCGGTCAAAGGTGCCGCGTTCTGTCGTCGTCTCATCGAAGAGGCAAAATTGCTCGGCGTCACTCGCGTCTTCACCTTCGCCGCGATGGCCACCCAAATGCGCCCGAAAAACCCCTCGCGCGTCTTCGGCGCCGCAATCGAACGCGACACGCTCGCGCAGTTCAAACAACTCGACCTCAACCTGCTCGAAAGCGGAACCATCAGCGGGCTCAACGGTGTACTGCTTGGCATGGCCGCAGGCAGCGGGCTCGCGGGCGGTTGCCTGCTTGGCGAGATCCCGCATGTGTTTTCGCAAATCCCCTTCCCCAAAGCATCGCTTGCCGTGCTCGAATTTTTTTCCGTGATGGCCGGTATCGAACTCGATCTCGACGAACTGCAAACCCACGCGAAAAATGTCGAAAAAACCCTTGAGGACTTCCTCGTTCGGATGGAACACACCGTGGAAAACATCGAACCCGAACAACGCCATGCCTTGCAATCGACAGCCGAAAGCAATCCTGTACGACTCGGACAAAAAGAACGCCAAAACATCGACCATTTGTTTCAGGTTGCGCGCGAAGACAAGTCGCGTGCCTATGAGCTGAAACAGGAACTCGACCGCCTCGGAGTCTTTGGAGAATTCGAGGACCGCTTTCTCGATCTCTTCAAATAGCCTCAATGCCGCATCATTTTCCTTGTATTCATGACCATGACCCACAGAGTAGTTAGTTATACCAAATGAACCGCATTCTTCTTGTTGACGATCACCCCCTGCTGCGTGAGGGGCTGACCCGGCTGATCTCCAGCGAATCGGGCATGACAGTATGCGGCACCGCAAGTTCCGTGCAGGAAGCGCTTGCCATGGTTGAGGCCGAAAAGCCGAACCTCGTGATCACCGACCTCACGCTTCCTGGCCGCAACGGGCTCGAGCTGATCAAGGACCTCGGTGCCACCCATCCGGAAATTCCGACCATTGTGCTCTCGATGCACGATGAGTTGTTTTACGCCGAGCGTGTGCTGCGCGCCGGCGGCCGCGGTTATGTGATGAAGGACGCGCCACCTGATCATCTGCTCAAAGCCATCCGCACCGTGCTCGACGGCGGCGTCTTTGCAAGCTCCGCGGTCACCACGCATTTCCTGCAAACACTCTCACCAGGCAGGCCACATGCCAAACCCAGCTTCCCGCTTGAGCGCCTCACCGATCGCGAAATGGAAGTCTTCGAACTGATCGGCAACGCCAAGAGCAATCACGACATCGCCTGCCGTCTAGGCATCAGCCCGCGCACGCTTGACGCGCATCGTGCGCACATTCGCGAAAAGCTCGGCCTAGGCGATGGCAATGAGCTGACCCGCTATGCGATCCGCTGGGTGGAAATCGGCATGATCGAAAGTTGAGCCGCTGAGCATGCGTGATTCGCGCAGCCGCATCGCAGGAGTCGCGCAATTTGAATCATCACCGGCACGCATTTCGGATCATGATTTCGTGGCTTATGCTCCTCACACCATGAGCCCGGTTAAAAGTCCGCAAATTGCCGCACTGCTTGCCATTATCGCGATCGGCTCATCGTGCAAGGACCGCCCGGCGCGCATGGCGAAAGGCTTCCGCCTTCCCGAAGGCAGCGAAGAAAACGGACGCCGGGCGTTTCAGGAAATGAAATGCAACCATTGCCATACGGTCGCAGGCGAGGACATGCCCAAGCCCGTGGCGGCGGCGGAAGTGCAATTCGAACTCGGTGGCGAAGTTCGCCGCGTGAAATCCTACGGCGAGCTCGTCACCGCCATCACCCAACCGCAACACGGCCTCGCACCCGCGTACGCTGCCCGCTCCGACAAACCCAGAGACAAGCAAGCCCCTTCGCCCATGCCATCTTTCAACGACGCCATGAGCGTCACCCAGCTGACCGACATCGTCACCTTCCTCCACTCGCGCTACCGCAAGGCCGCGCCCCCAGGTTCCGTCTATCCCTATTACATGCCGTGAAAATTCCGTTCTTCGACCTCACATTTCTCGACCATCACCGCCGATCCAATGGTTCGGTCCTTTCCAGCCGCGCCAATGGCATAGGTAATTCCCCTACGCGGGCATCGCAATCCTACCTACGCCCGATACAAAACGCCACCAATGGCCAAATCCCGACCACCAGCCATGATGGTCCTGCTGTCGGCGATGTCAAAGATACGCGTTCCATGACCCCATCGGCACAAACCTAAAAAACCTTCTCCCCCCGAATCGACCGGGGATCAAAAAACCACCGGTCAAGACCAACGGCTGTGGCGGATTCCCGTCACAGCCGTTCGTTTTTTCACAAACTTTCACCACCATCACAAGGTGGGCGCGATGCTCTCGACCGCGTCTGTGAAACACGCGAATTCCGGCCGCCATCCGCTGGCCAACAACTTCGCATTCGACACGCGCTTGTGTGTCCAACCACGCTTGCGATCAAGATCGCGCGGACCGCTAAGCGGAGGCGGACGATTGAAAATTGCACTGAGCTTTTGATAGCACTCCAACTGCGTGAGTGGTCTTGAATCGCAAACATTGAAAATCCCTCTCCGCACGCCATCCGTCGCCAAATGCAAAATTGCCCGCGCTGCGTCATCGCGATGGATCTGATTCAAATATCTCCGGCCATCCTCTTCGATCACCGCTTCGCCCGATAAAAATTTTCGTAAAATCACACTGCGACCCGGCCCATAAATTCCAGCCAAACGCGCTACAATGCCACCGGCATCGAGTGTGATGCGCTCAGCTTCCAAGAGCAACAGGCCGGTCTCGCGATCAGGCTCGGTCGGGCTTTCTTCGATCACCACCGAACCATCCGTCTGCGAATATACCGATGTGCTCGAGGTGAACAAAATCGGAACACCGGGAAATTTTTCTGTCAGATTCCGGCAGCCATCGACATACACCCGCTGGTAGGCCTCGGCACCGCCGCGACCGGATGCCGCGCAATGAATGATGAAATCCGCGACCGGCAAATTTTCCACCGCCGCGCGGTCCGCCACATCACAGGCCAGCGAGCCCTCGCCACCGGAAAGCGAAAATGAGCACACCTCCCAGGCCGCCTCGCGAAACACACGCGCCACCGCCGCACCCAGATACCCGTGACCGATCAGCAGCAACCGCATGCCGAATTCAAGCAAATGCACGATCCGAGCCCAAACAAAAAGCCAAGACCGCCATGGCGTCATGAGCTCAATCCCGCGAAGCTTGTTTTCCCTTGGCACAAAGGGTTTTTTCCACCCTATTGTGAGGCCGCCCATGCCAACTGAAGCGATCCTCTCCACCGCCCGTCAATTCCTCGGCGTGGACCCTACCGTACCCATCACGCTCGTCCCCATCAAACGCGGCGCATCAGGTCGCACGATCGTGCGCGTCAAGGCACCCAACCACGAAACCTTCATCGGCATCCACTGGACCGAAGAGCGCGAAGACAACTCGCAGTTCATCCCCGTCGCCCAATTTCTCAAACAAGCAAAACTCCGCGTGCCTGCCATCATCCACGATCGCTCGCGCCATCGCGTCGCTCTCGTCGAAGACCTCGGCGATACCGACCTGCTCTCACTCAAGGACCAACCCTTCTCCTCGCGCCTCCCGCTTTACCGCTCGGCCTTCGAGCAAGTCGACCGGCTCTTTTACGCAAAGGCCCCCAAGGACTTTCACCTCATGCCGCCCTTCGATGCGCGGCTTTATCGATGGGAGCAGGAGTATTTTTTCGAACACCTCGTCGAAGGCTACCTCGGCATGGATGCCGGACCGCTGCGCAAAAATTCCGATTTCAGTTCGCTGGCGGAAAGCCTCGGAACCACCGCTCGCCACCTCGTCCATCGCGACTTCCAATCGCAGAACCTGTTGGTGAAGGATGAAAAAATTTGGATGATCGATTTCCAAGGCCTGCGGCGCGGCAGGCAGGAATACGATCTCGCGTCGTTGATTTTTGATCCTTATCTCGACCACAGCGCCGACGAACGCGAGGCCTTGCTCGAGCTTTGGGAAGACATCGCCGACGAACGCCCGGAAGCTTCGCTGTTCCATCAATGCGCCGCCCAACGGCTCATGCAGGCACTCGGCGCCTACGCCAACATCCTGCGCAACCGCGGCGACGAATGGTACCGCCCGCACATCGCCACCGCCGCGCGATTGCTCGGCGAAGCCACAGCCAATACCCCTCTCGAGGCCCCGCTCGCACCGGTACTAGCCGCGATTCCCCAACCGTGAAAATTTCGATCCATCGCCCGCTCTGGGTGTTGATTGCCGCACTCGCCGCCTCGCTCGCGTGCTGGAAACAGGCGCCTGGCACCAAGGCCGATCGCAGCGCCTTCGAATTCATCGCCGCCAGCGTCATCAACCCGCCATGGCTGGTATCCGGCACCGGTAGCCACCAAGAACCATGGAGCCTGCAAACATCGGCCGCGAAATCCTCCAAAAAACAAATCGTCTCACCCGCGATCATCGCCATCGACGATGACCCTGACAGCGTCTTTCAAAATTTTCCGCCATCGCCCATCGATGTCGCGGTGCTCCTCAACAACCTCCACCGCCTTGGCGAAAAAAAAGCCGCCATCGCCGCAGTCTTCGCATGGGACGAACCCGACACCATCGGCCTCACCGCCCTTGCAAAAACCATCGGCCGCTTCGAATCCGTCACCATGGCCGCACCACTCACACGCGGCACCACCAGCGAACGAATTCCTTCGGCATTCCTCCGCGCATCGATACCAATCACTGAAGTAATCGGCGACAGCTCACTGCTTCCCATCGTGAACCGCATCTCCGTGCGCGGCACCATCCTCGGCCGCGAAAACACAATGGCCGGGTTCCAAAGCCTCGACTCACAATCAGAAAATGAAGCCGCCCCGCTCATTGCGCGCTGGGATGACCGCGCAATCTTCGCTTTTCCACTCGTCGTCGCCGCACAACAACTCGGCCTGCCCATCAACGGCATCAAGGTCCACTGCGGCACCTCGATCACCCTCAGCCCGCAAGGCCCCATCCTCCCCATCGATGCCTTCGGCCGCTTGATCTCCGATGCCTCAAAGACATCAGCGCCCGCTCCCATACCCGCTACCAAACTGATCGATGCCGATACCGATCTCCTGCAGCGCAATCCACGCGCGCCACTCATCGTGCTCGATGCGCGCAGCACCGCCGATCCTGCCACGCTCCGTTTTTCCGAACAGGTGCCAAAGGTGGTCTCATCGATCGTTTCCGATGCCGGCACGCATCAGGCATTCACCTGCAAACGACTCGATCCTCCGCGCGAAATAGCTCTTCTCATCGCCCTCTCACTCATTCTTTCGGCCACATCGACTCTCGCCATTTTTCCGAGAAATGTCATGCTGCTAACGATTGCCTCCACGCTGATTGCCGCGCAATTCATTGCCGCATCACTCGCCACCACTTGGTTGCCAGGCCTGGCCGCTCTTGCTTCCGTGGCCATGGCATTCATCATCTCCCCACTGATCCCCGACCCCAAAAAGTCATGAACCCGATCGACAAAGCCAACGCCCTGATCGAAGCCCTGCCTTACCTCCAGGCATTTCGCGGCAAAACTTTTCTCATCAAAATGGGCGGATCGGCAATGGAAGATCCCGAGCTCGTCGCCAAGGTCATGCGCGACATCGTCTTTCTCGAAGTCGCAGGCATCAACCCGATCGTCGTCCACGGCGGCGGCAAATCAATTTCCGCCGCGATGGAAAAGGCAGGACTTGAAGCAAAATTTGTCGGCGGCTTCCGCGTCACGACCGATGAGGCGATCGACATCGTCGCCCGCGTGCTCTCGGAAGAGATCAACCCGAACCTCGTGCGCATGATCCGCGAGTTCGGCGGCAAGGCGGTGGGCATCCCGGGCAACGATGTGTTTCTCGGCGAAAAAACCAAGGTCGCCGGACCCGATGGCACCCCAGTCGACATCGGCCGCGTCGGCGAAGTCGTTGGCTGCCAACTCGCCCACATGGATGCCGCCCACCAAGCAGGCATCGTGCCGGTCATTTCACCCCTTGCGGCAGAACTCGCCACCGGCCGCCCCCTCAACATCAACGCCGATCTCGCCGCAGCCGCCCTTGCCAAGGAGCTTCGCGTCGCAAAACTTGTCTATCTTTCCGATGTCCCGGGCCTTCTTTCCGACCCCAAAGACCCCTCGTCGCTCATTCAATCGGTCAACCGCAAGGACGCCGATGCGATGATCGCCGACGGCGCGATCTCCGGCGGCATGATCCCAAAAATCCGCAGCGCCATCGACGCCCTCAACGCCGGCGTCCGCAAGGTACACTTCATCGACGGACGCCAACCCCATGCGCTCCTGCTCGAAATCTTCACCGATGGCGGCATCGGCACAGAAGTCGTGCGCTGATCAAAGGGCCAAATTATTGGCCCCAGGTTTTCACATCGTCGGTGGCTTTGCCGGTGGCAGAAACTCCATCGGCGCCATCGCTCCATACCGCGACGCGACGACCATTGAGCGTGGCGGATGTACTCCCGGTTCCTTTGGGTTTCACGTTCTCGAGCTTCTCATTATAATCAAGATCCAACATGACATTGTACGCCCCACCCCATGGATCAAACATGCCATTGATATTGTTGCCTGATGTATCATAGATCAGGCCATTCTTGTTGGCCTTGCCTTCCTTGGCGGCAAGAAACTTGATGCTGCGAGGGTTCAATGTCGTATCCATGCCAAGCAAAGTTTTAAGCAGATTGATGCCCGCCGCCGCATCTGTCTTCATCGTTGTATCCGCCGTTCCGGTGTTTGGCATGCTTCCATACTCGGTGTAGAAATTGTTCACCGCGCTTTCAAGTGATGTCGCTGCGGCAAGGCAGGTGGTCTTTTTTGCTTTTTGGATTGCCGAGCCACCGGCTGAAAAGCCAACACCCGCAAGAATGGCAATGATCGAGATGACCACAAGGAGTTCGATGAGAGTGAAGCCGCGATTGGCGCGCACGGAATGGATTTTCATGATGGATTGGATTGAATGTTGTAGCGGCGGATCGATTGGCAACCCGACAGGCCGCAGGAAATCATTCTTGCGACACACAAATTCTTAAACCTGAACTCCCCTCATCGCAACAGTTTCCTTGGCGGGCCGCTTTGCCGTTGCGGGAGGGCGCGGCTGCACACACAATCCACCCATGACCCGCAAAACTTTGAGCGACGCGATCCTGGCCCACATGCGGGCGCATCCGTCACAGCCGATGACGAAGTCGGACCTGGCCCGCCAGCTCAAGGTGCCCAGCGACCAACGCGCGGAGCTCCGCAAGGCGATCGAGGGCCTCGTGAAGGCCGGCGACATTCATGAAGGCAAAAAATCCTGCTACCTGCTGCGAGCCCAACGCGGCAACTCGCTCGTCGGCACGCTCAAGTTTCACCCAAAAGGCCACGCGTTCTTTTTCCCCGATGCCACCGACGAATCGAACCTCGCCACCGGCATCGACCTCGCCACGAACTCGCGCATCCATGTCCCTCGCCGCGATTGCGGCACCGCCCTCGACGGCGATCGCGTGATGATTTCCCTCGCCAAACCCAGCCCCAAACGCCTCCCGCGCACTCGCGGCGAGCTCTTCCCCACACAGCCCGACGAAATCCGCGGCCGCGTCGAAAAAGTCCTCGCCCGCAGGTCGGGCCGCCTCGTCGGCACCTACCGGCAAAACCGCAAGTTCGGCTGGGTCGAATGCCAGGACAAAGCGATCGACGGCACAGTCGACATCACCGGCGACACGACCGCGCAGCCGGGCCAATTGGTCGTCGTCGATGTGGAAAATTGGGATGATCCCAAGCATCCGCCGCGCGGCCGCATCATCGAGGTCCTTGGGTGGCCCGGCGATCCGGGCGTCGACATGAACTCGGTCATCCACCGCTTCGGCCTGCGCACCTCGTTTCCCGATGAAGTGCTCGCCGCCGCACGCAGCGTACCGGAAGAACCTGATGCCGACGAAATCGCCCGCCGCAAAGACTGGCGCGACAAGCTCGTGATCACCATCGACCCCGCCGATGCAAAAGACCACGACGATGCAATCTGGCTCGAGAAAAAACGCGATGGCTGGCTGCTCGCCGTGCACATCGCCGATGTCTCGCACTACATCAAGCCAGGCACCGCCATGGACAAGGAAGCGGTCGAGCGCGGCAACTCAACCTACCTCGTTGATCGCGTGCTGCCGATGCTGCCGGTGGAACTCAGCAACGGCATCTGCTCGCTCAAGCCCGATGTCGACCGACTCACGAAATGCGCATTGATGGAAATTTCCGCCAAAGGCGAAATCACCCGCTCGACCTTCATCGATGCGGTGATCCACAGCCGCGCCAAACTTTCCTACGAACAAGCGCAAGAGATCCTCGATGGCAAAGCAGCACCGGAAAGCTCAGACCCCTTGCTCGTGCCAATGGTCAAGGAAGGCTGGAAGCTCGCCAGCGCAATGCGCCGCAGACGCTTCGAAAGCGGTGCGCTTGATCTCGAAATGCCGGAAATCAAAATCCGCCTCGATGAAAACGGCCGCGCCTGCGGCGCTGATCCAGTCGAGCACATCCAAAGCCATCAACTCATCGAGGAATGCATGCTCGCCGCCAATGAAGCGGTCGCCCGCGTGCTTCGCCATCGGATGAAACCATCCATTTATCGCATCCACGAAGATCCGGATCCATCGCGACTCATCGATTACACCGAGACCGCCATCCTCCACGGCTACCGCCCCGGCGACCTCACCAACCGCGCGCACATCCAAAAGTTGCTCGACGAATCCAAAGGCTCGCCGGCCGAGCACATCATCAAGCTCGGCCTGCTCAAAAGCCTCAAACGCGCCGCTTATTCCGCCGAACCGATCGGCCACTACGGCCTCGCCAAAAGCGACTACTGCCATTTCACCAGCCCCATCCGCCGCTACGCCGACCTCATCGTCCACCGCGCGCTCCAACCGCTGCTCGAAAATCCACCGCGCAAACACGACCGCACCCCACCCCAAGCGGAAATGCGCGAAATCTCACGCCACATTTCCGACACCGAACGCACCTCGGCCGAAGCGGAAGCGGAAACAAAACAAATCAAACTCTTCGATTACCTCTCGCGCGTCGCGGAAATGCACGACCCGCACATCTTCCACGGACTGGTCACCGATGTGCGCCCCATGGGCCTCATGGTCGAAGTCCCCGACATGGGCATCCGCGGCGTGGTCAAACGCGAAGACCTGCCCGCCGGACGCTGGCGCCTCGAAGCCCACCGCATGGCCTGGGTCTCGACCGACGGCATCGTGATCCAACTCGGCATGCGCGTCCCGCTCACAGTCACCGCCATCGATCGCGAAAAACGCTTCGTCGACTTCAGCGTCGCAGGCCCGCCCACCGGCAAAGGAATACCCACGCCAAAAAATTCCAAAGCCCCACCTGCCAAAAAACACGCAAAGAAAAAAATCCCCACCCACAGCCCCGCGGGCCCCACCAAAAACCGCAAGCCACCAGGCAAATCGAAACACCGCAGGAAGCGCTGAAGTAGCAACTCACACAGCTTCGCTCAGATTCAAAAAGTAGCGCGCATGCTTGAGCTCACCGCTGCGCGTCATCGCCCCCATTTGCACAAGCCCCGTCAAATCACGCGTCGCTGTCGCCGGCGAACATTGCGTGATACTCACATAATTTCGCGAACTGAGCCCGCCCTCAAAGCCATCAATGCCCTCGCGAAAAACTCGCAGCACAACTTTTTCCTGACGCGGATTGAGCAAGTCTCGGAAGCGGTTGAAAAACTTCGTCTTCTGAACAAGAAACTCCACACGCTTGAGACTGAGCCTTTGTGCCTCCAGTACCATCGATCCAAAATATTCCAGCCAATCACCAATCTCATTGGAACGACTAGCGCGCTGTAGCGCCTCGTAATAGCACTTACGCCGCTTCTCAAGAACGGCCGATATCGCGATCAAAGTCGGCTGACCCATGGCCTGAGACAACGCCATTCCGGCAATCGCTCGCCCAATTCGACCATTGCCATCCTCGAATGGATGAATCGACTCGAAATAAAGATGCGCCGTGCCCGCACGGGCAAGACCGGCCAACGGTTCGATCGGCCGATTGAACCATCGAATGAATTTTCCCATCTCCCTTGAAACCGCCCGCGAGGGCGGGGCCTCAAAATGCACAACCGGATCATGCACCGGGCCCGATACGACTCTCATCGGCTCAGCGTGACGACGATAAGCTCCAATCACCGACAAATCCAAACGGCCGCGCATGCACATGCGGTGCCACTCAAACAATTTCTCATCCGTCAAAGGCGCGGCAAAACTGCGGTAAAGATCGACCTGAAGCTCGGATATCCCACGCTCGGCCGGCTTGATCCGGCGCCCGTCATGAGCCAATCCAAACAAACGCCGGATCGACGATTGAAGACTCTCACGGTTCATCACCTCCCCCTCAATGCGCGAAGTCAGCATCGCCTCATCACTGAGAATTTCAGTCCGCAACAACTCGCGATCCTCCTCACCCAAATGCGAAAAAACACCCACATGCACGCCCGAAAGCCGCATGAATTCACCCTCCATGGCCAACAGCCTAGATTCGTCATGACGAAAATTTGGCCAGTCGGGAAGTTGCCAGTTCCATGGCTTGAGCGATTGAGTCATTGTTTTATCAATCAATAATTGACATATTTTGATCGATTGCAATGCCTTTTATCGCTCATGTCAGTCGGCGAAAAATCAAAGTTTGCGCAGCTAGGCCATGCTTTTCCTAATTCAGCCTTCAAAATTCGCCCATGACCACCGCCGAACTGATCCATCACCTCCCGAAAACCGAGACCCACTTTCATATCGAGGGCTCGCTGCCGTGGCATCTGCTTCAAGCGGCTCATCCGGAAAAATATGAATCACCACCCGCCTCGTGGTCGCCTGATTTTCGCTTTCAAAACTTCGCCCATTTTGAAACCGAGCTGCTCGGCTATGCCGCCGATTTTTTCAACTCGCCCGATCGCTACCACGCCTGCGCGAAAGCGGTCTTCGAGGATGCACTCTCGCGCAATGTGCGATACATCGAAACGAGCTTTGCCTCGGGCTGCGTCGATTTTCTTAACCTCGATGGTCTCGCCGTCTGCGATGCGATTCGCGCGGCTGTACCCGCCGGCCTCGAAGTGCGCATCTTCCTCGGCATCCATCACGATGGCTATACGGAAAAAATGTCGACCGTGCTTGAGGACGCGCTCACATGGAAAAATCTCGATGGCATCGATCTCCATGGCGCCGAGGATGTCCCGGTCGGCGACTGGGCACCCGGCCTCTGGCAACGCGCGCGCGATGCGGGAAAATTCACCAAGGCCCACGCCGGTGAATTCATGGGGCCCGATTTCATTCGCTACGCGATCGAGGTTCTCGGCGTTACCCGCATCGAGCACGGCACACGCGTGATCGAAGATGCTTCATTGATCTCACTCCTCCGCGATCGGGGCGTCGCCCTCGACATGTGCCCGATCAGCAATCTGAAGCTCGGCGTGGTCCCTTTCGCTCAAGCCCACCCGATCCGCCAGCTGCTCGACGCCGGCATCACCTGCACAGTCAGCACCGACGACCCGATCAGCTTCGGCAACCACATCGAGGACGAATACCACCTGCTCGCCGAGGACCTCGGGTTTTCCCACCACGACCTCGCCGAAGTCGCCAAAAACGGCTTCAAAGTCGCACTCGCCCCAGCCGATTGGCGCCAGCAACAAATCCGCCAAATCGACAGCCTGATTGGCTGAAATCGCCACAAATCCCACGCGAAGTGACATTTTCCCGAAAACCTCTTTTTCGGATTGCCACCGGCGGCAAATCCCCCCAGTCTCCCCGCCCCCGCGAATTCCTAACTCTTTAACCGCGATGTCCAAGCACAACAGTCTCAAGTCCAACGCCTCGGTCGGCGGCAAACGCTCCGTTCTCAAGCGCTTCGAACGCGTCAAACTCCTCAAAGAGCGCGGCGAATGGAAGTCCGGCCGCTCACCCCTCGGTCTGCCAAAGACCAAGCACGAGGGTTGATCCATCCCCGTCCATTCTTTCTCCAACGCGCGGAGCCCTTTCGGGTTTCGCGCTTTTTCGCTTGATCCCACGGCGCCATGAACGAAGGCACACGCCTCAACAAATTCCTCGCCTCCTGCGCCATCGGCTCGCGCCGCAAATGCGACGAGCTGATCCAAGCCGGCCGCGTCGAGGTCAACGGCAACCCATGCCTCAACATGGGCACGCGCATCGGCCCCAGCGACCATGTTCGCGTCGATGGCAAACGCGTCACGCCAAAGGAAACGATCACCGTCGCGTTCAACAAACCGCGCGGCTATGTCTGCACCCGCGAGGATGAACTCGGCCGCGACACGATCTACGCGCTGCTGCCGCAGACCATGCATTCCCTCCATCATGTCGGCCGGCTCGACCGCGATTCGGAAGGCCTGCTCATCCTCACCAACGACGGCGACCTTTCGCAGCAGCTGATGCACCCGTCGAAATCCGTCGAAAAGGAATACCTCGTCACTTCGAATCAAGCCTTCGAAAACGCCCATCTCGACCAGTTTCTTGAAGGAGTCTACACCCCCGAAGGCAAGCTCAAGGCCAAATCCATCGAGCGCCTCTCGCCCCGCCGACTCAGCATGGTGCTCGACCACGGCGCCAAGCGCCAGATCCGCGTGATGTTCGACACGCTCGGCTATCAGGTCACCAAGCTGCTGCGCGTGCGCATCGGCAACCTTTGGCTCGGCGATCTCGAGCCAGGCCGCTGGGCGATCCTGAACCAGGTGGAAATCAAAATGCTCTTGGGCGAATCAGGCCCGGAAAAACCGCAATCCGGCCGATCCGGCGCGCCAAAAAAAGGCGGCGCCAAGCGCTTGTGACAGCTTGCCGAACGAGCAATCACACCCTAGCCTTTGCGGCACGCGGGCACTAAACCGCCAATTATTTCCAACGCCATGAGTTCGAAAAAATCCGACAAGCCCAAAGTCAAGGAGCCAATCCACCTTCCCAGTAAGGAATTTTCCGCCAATGCCCACATCCCATCGATGTCGGCTTACAAAAAACTCTACAAGGAATCGATCGAGAAGCCGGACAAGTTTTGGGCGCGCGAAGCCAAGGAACTCGACTGGCGCAAAAAGTGGAACAAGGTCCTCGACTGGAATGCCCCTTTCGCGAAGTGGTTTGTCGGCGGCAAACTAAACGTATGCGAAAATTGCGTCGACCGCCATGCGAAAGGCGCGCGCGCCAACAAGGCCGCCATCATTTGGGAAGGTGAACCCGGCGACAAACGCGTCATCACCTACGCGCAACTTCATCGCGATGTATGCCGCTTTGCCAATGTGCTCGAACAACACGGCGTGAAGGCCGGCGATCGCGTGCTCATTTATTTGCCAATGATCCCCGAAGCGGCTGTCTCGATGCTTGCCTGTGCCCGCCTTGGCGCGGTGCACACGGTTGTCTTCGGCGGCTTCGCTTCCGAGGCCATCGTCGATCGACTCGAAGACTCCGGAGCCAGCATGATCATCACCGCCGATGGCGGATGGCGTCGCGGCAAGGTGGTCGCACTCAAACCCGCCGTCGACGAAGCACTCAAAAAATACAAGGGCGTCAAAAGCGTCATCGTGGTCAACCGCTGCAACAACCCGATCACGATGCAAGCCAAGCGCGACACCTGGTGGCACGAGGAAACGGCGAAAGTTTCCGCCAAACACGCAGCCAAGGCATTCGACTCCGAGCATCCGCTCTTCGTGCTCTACACCTCCGGCTCCACCGGCAAACCCAAAGGCATCCTCCACAGCTCCGGCGGCTACCTCACCGGCACCTACTCGACCACGAAGTACGTCTTCGACATGCGCGATGAGGATGTCTACTGGTGCACCGCCGATGTCGGCTGGATCACCGGCCACTCCTACATCGTCTACGGTCCGCTCGCCAATGGCGCCACCCAAGTGATGTATGAGGGCGCACCCAATTTTCCCGACTTCGGACGTTTCTGGAAAATCATCGAGGAATATGGCGTCACAATCTTTTACACCGCGCCGACCGCCATCCGCGCCTTCATCAAGGCTGGCGACCAATTCCCCGCCGCTCACGACCTCTCGTCGCTCCGCCTCCTCGGCTCGGTCGGCGAACCGATCAACCCCGAGGCATGGAACTGGTATCACCAAAAAATCGGCGGTGGCAAATGCCCGATCGTCGACACCTGGTGGCAAACGGAAACCGGCGCGATCATGATCACCCCGCTGCCCGGTGCCACCCCCTGCAAGCCCGGCACCGCAACCCTGCCCTTCTTCGGCATCGATGCCGCCATCCTCGACGACTCCGGCAAGGAATGCAAAGCCGACCAGGACGGCCGCCTCGTGATCCGCAAGCCATGGCCATCGATGATCCGCACAATCTACGGCGACAAGGACCGCTACAAAAAAACCTACTGGTCCGATTACGAAGGCATCTACACCGCAGGCGACGGTGCTCGCCGCGACAAACAAGGGAATTTTTGGATCATCGGCCGCCTCGACGATGTGCTCAATGTTTCCGGTCACCGCCTCGGCACCGCCGAAATCGAAAGCGCCCTCGTTGCCCACCCGGCAGTGGCCGAAGCGGCAGTCATCGGCCGCCCCGATGACATGAAAGGCCAGGCCGTCGCCGCCTTCGTGACACTCAAGGGCAAATACCAGGAGTCCCCCGAACTTCGCGAAGAACTCCGCAGCCATGTGGGCAAGGTCATTGGCGCCATCGCCAAACCCGACGACCTCCACTTCGCTCCCGGCCTGCCCAAAACCCGCTCGGGCAAAATCATGCGCCGCCTGCTCAAGGAACTCGTGACTACGGGTAAAGTCTCCGGTAACATCACCACGCTCGAAGACTTCGCCGTGATCGATGCAATCCAAAAGAAAATTTCCGGATAATCCATCTCACCGCCCCAATGACCTCCACCCGTTACTTTTTTGCCAGCATCGCACAAGCTTTCGGCTACACACGAAAGGCCCATCGCATGAGTGATGCTGCCAGAGAAATGCATCTGCTTCGCGATGCAGAGGCCTATCTCGGCTCTGTCATCTGGGAAAACTGCGATAAAATTGAGAACCTTTCTTCCGAATACTGGAATCTACGCCGGCTCAAGAAAGACTACGACGCCCTCATGGAAAAAGTCCGAGAGGCGGAAAAAAAACTCGAAGCCGCCCACACCGAACGCGTGCGCATTCTGGAAATCACTCCGGAAACAAACGAGGACATCCTCAATCAGCGCGCCGAGAAGCTAAGAGAAATCGAGGCTCTCGCCACCGAAAGGGATAAAATCATCGCACAAGGGCGTGACGTACGCCGCATTTATGTGGGCCTCAAGATGAAACTCGAAGCGCTCAACCAGGAGTCTTCGAAACCGCAAGAACATCTGGCGGAAATCCAATCGGTTAGGCAACGCCTCGAAGAACTCAAAAACGAATTCAATGAACTCAAAAACAAGCGCATCAAGGTCGGCTCTGCAATCGAGCAGGGCGACAAAGCGATCGACGCGCTCGATGAGCAGCTTAAAAATATCCGTCAGGATCGCAGACTCATGGCCTCCGACTCGTTCCAAGTCATTGGCGAGTGCAACAGGGAGCTTGCTCTGCTGTATGCCGAAATCGGCAACCTCGAAGGGCAGATGCGCTCACTCTATTCGGAAATAGGCCGATACGTCAGCCGGTATTACAAAAATGACGCCCAGAGTGCCGCTGCGAGCGCTGCACGCCGACCGCTCACTGATGTCATGCGCGAACTTCGCCGCTCAATCGCTCTAAACCTGCGCCTCTCCGGCAGGGGTTGAGGAACAAAGCCCGGCGGATCATTCGTCGTTGATCTCCAAACGCCTCGGCTGCCGCAAGGGGATAGTCTCCTCAATTTCACCCAAATCAAGGCTGTCGAGCACATTGGTGGTACGCCTTCTGAGAATGCTCTGACCTTGCCCGGACACCATGCCCGGCACCTCGGCGTGGTAGGGATCATCACCCAGCAATACGGCCGCCTTCGGCCGCAAAGGCACGGCATCCAATGCTGGAAGGTTGAGAATCGCATTTTCCGGCGAAACCATGTCGGCACCAGCTCCGGAATGCAGCGAGCAAAACGAAAATTTATCGGCTCCCACGCGGAAGTATTCGCCCACCGCCGTCGATTGCGATTTCACCACACCCGTCGCGGGATCCTCCGCATAGTCATGGCAAAACTGCGTAGCCCGCTCACCCGAGACCGTGCACACCGGTACCTCCACAACATTCGCAGGCATTTCAAGTTTCCCGCCACCAAATGACGGCGCCACGGCATTCATCGCCGCACACCACACCGGCATCGCCAAATCGCGACTGAATGCTCCAGGGTAAATCGCCCCATTGCCCGGCGTCAAAAATCCGGTCCACACCGCACAACTCACCCGCGCGTTGTAACCCATGAACCAACAGTCGCCAAAATCATGCGTGGTCCCACCTTTGCCCGCACCTTGAAATGGTTTCTCTACCAAGTTGTCCAACACGCCCTTGGAACTGCCACGATACAGCGAGCCCGCCATCATGCTGTGCACCTGCCACGCGGTCGCCGGATCCATGATGCTTTCCTGCGCCGCCGAGCGCGGTCGCGACCTTCGGTAAATGGTCTGACCCTTCGGATTCTCGACGCGATCAATGTAGACCAAGGCCTCAGGCGGCAATTTTCCGGCGCGCGGAAATGCCGAAATCGCGCGAACCGCTTGCTTGAGCGAAGCCTCTTCAAAGCCCACACCAAGACGCGGCAGCAACTCGGCCTTGCCAAACGAAAAACCAAAATCAACGGCCTTATCGACCACCCGCTTCAACCCGATCCGATCCGCCAGTCTCACCGTCGCCGCGATCTTCGATTGCTCAAACGCACGCCGCAGCGTGATCCTTCCCTCGTACACCGGCGAAGCAAGCTCCATGCCCCATTCGCCAAGAATGCCCTCGCGACCACCCACCATCACCGAACGGTTGTCCATCGGCTCATCCTCGGTCATCGATACCGGAGTCATCCCGTTTTCTAATCCAGCGGCATAGATGAATGGAAAAAATGCGGTACCCAGAGGACGCTTGCCCAATTCGATGAAGTCGTACGGCACCTGCGCGTAATCACGACCGCCGACATGCGCCAGCACCTCACCCGTCCCGTGATCGATCATCAACACCGCACCCTGCAAAAAATTCGCAGGCTTTTCGGTGAGCTTTCTTTGCGGGTCATGCTTCTCGTGCGCGTAACCCGGCCGCGACTCGGCACGCAAAAGACTCTCGCGCAAGGCAGTCTCTGCGGCACGCTGGGCCTCGGCCAAAATCGTGGTGTGCACGGTGAAGCCACCCGATGACAAGGCATCCTCGCCCAAGGCCGCTCCCACAGCATCCGCCACGCGCTCATAAAGATGCGATGTGCCACGCCGCAATGGCTTGGAATTCAAGCCCAAAGGCTTGCGCACCATTTCCTCATACTCCTCGTCGGAAATCATGCCCTCTTGATTCATCCGCATGAGTACATAGTTACGCCCATCGCGGTTGATCCCGGGATTGTTCAAGGGCGATCGCCGGTTCGGATTCTTGATCAGCGTCACCAGCGACGCGCATTCCTCGGCCTTCAAATCCATCGGCTCCTTGCCGTAATAACCGAGCGATGCGGAACGAATGCCGTAAAATCCGCTGCCAAAGTAAATGCGGTTGAGGTAAAACTCGAGGATCTGCCGCTTTGAATATTTTTCCTCGATGCGCATCGCCAGAAACGCCTCGACCAACTTGCGCTGGATCGTCGATTCCTTTCGCAACACGGCCTCTTCTTTCAGGCTGTAGGCGTTTCTCGCCAACTGCTGCGTGATCGTACTGGCGCCCTGCGTCGCACCCTGCGCATTGAGTTTGAGAGCCCGCAAAATCCCGATCCAGTCAACGCCACTGTGCGATTCAAAACGCGAGTCCTCACCGGCCATCAAGGCATTGATGAAAACCTGCGGCACCTGATCGATCGAAACCACACTGCGGTTCTGCACAAAAAAGCGCCCGATCTCCCGACCATTGCGATCAAGGATCAAACTCGGGATTTCAAGTTCATTGATCCTCGCAAGATCATAGCCCGCAGCGCGCTGTCGGTATTCCTTGGTGTAAAGATTGGCAAAAACCCATGCCGCAAGCGTCGCCACCGCGACGAAAATCAACAGGGGCAAGAATGCTTTGCGCTTGTGAAAACGCTTCCGGGAGTCCTTCCTGTGGTTCATTTTTGAGGTAGCCGCCATGCCCGATTCATCTCCATCACCGCTCCCGGAGGGTCGGGGACACCCACAGGCTTACCCGATCGGCGATGACGTCGCAACCCCTTCCTTGACGGGGGAAATCCTTCGGCAAATTGATGAAAATGGCCCGCTCGATTTTGCCGCATTCATGGAGCTCGCGCTCTACGAACCCAAGCTCGGATACTACGCCCGCCACACGCGGCAAATCGGCCGCCGCGGGGATTTTTTCACCAGCGTGAGCACCGGCCCACTCTTCGGCAAGCTGCTGGCACGTCGCTTTCTGCAGCACTGGCGCGATATCGGCGAACCGCAAAAATGGCGCGTCATCGAATCCGGCGCTCACGATGGCACCCTCGCACTCGACATCCTCACCGCCATACACGCGATCTCACCAACGGCCGCGGCTGCACTCGAATACACGATCGCCGAACCACTCGACTCACTCCGCGCCGCGCAAAATGCAAAACTCTCACGCTTCACAAAAAACATCCGCCAAGTCGCCAATGCACTCGCACTCGCCGACGAACGACTGCCCGGCATCGCCTTTGGCAATGAGGTCCTCGACGCACTGCCCTTCCATCTCGTCGAACGCCACGCATCATCATGGCTCGAATTGCGCGTCGGTCGCGACGGCGACGCCTCACTTGCATGGACACGCCACGCGATCACCAACCCGGCACTGATCGCCGCAATCGCCCCACTCGGCGAACATTTCACCGAAGGCCATCGCGCCGAAATCCGCAGCAACTTCGCCGATTTTCTTCAACCTCTCAGCGCGGCACTCGATCACGGTCTGATGATTTGGATCGATTACGGCTTCGCCGCCGCCGACTTGCACCACCCGCTGCGCCACTCGGGCACACTCCGCACATTCTCACATCACCGCGCAGGAGACGATCCGCTCGCTAACCCAGGCGAAAGGGACATCACCGCGCATGTCGACTTTACCGCCGTCGCCCAAGCGGCAATGAAAATGGGCGGCAAAGCAATCAACTTCCACAACCAAGGCGCATGGCTCACCTACCTCGCACGCGACTGGCTCACCGGCCGAGAAGGTCATCCATCCGCCGCCGAAATCCGCCAATTCCAAACACTCACCCACCCTGCACATCTCGGCGGTAAATTCCATGTGCTCGAAATTTCGTGGGACCCGAACGCCGCGCCCCAAGACCCCGCAAGCCTCGCACGCAGGCTCTTCCCATACGAGTGAGCGGACCATCGCAGCTCACCGATTGATGCCTTGCCTACGCCGCAGCCAGACCCTATCTTGGCTTTCGCAGCCGGGATGGCGGAATTGGTAGACGCGCCAGACTTAGGATCTGGTATCGCAAGGTGTGCAGGTTCGAGTCCTGTTCCCGGCACCACCCGCACGGTCACCGTGCAAAAGATTCAAAAAATGAAAGAAGTGGAGCATAGCGGATTCGAACCGCTGACCTTCTCATTGCGAACGAGACGCTCTACCAACTGAGCTAATGCCCCTCACACTTCAACGACCATCTGTGGCATTTGCCCCTTCTCGAGTCAAACTCGAAGTTGCCCCACACGACCGCATCGTCGCGATGTGAATTTTTTCACAATCAGCCGCACGGATTGTTTTGCCAATCCGGTCCGCTTGCTCATGATTTGGGCATGAAATTTTCACTCTGGCCCCTACTCACCGGCGCTCTCGCACTGCTCCTCTCCGCCTGCTCGAATACCGGCGATGTCGCATCTGGCGACCACCCCACCGGCACCGGCCCCTTCGATAGCGCAGGCAACTACCGCGAAGAATGGGCGGACGACCCATCGAAATGGCGTCGCCCTGGCCGCGCCGCATCAAGCTCATCCGATGACACACCGGTGATCGCGAAAAACGAGCAACCACCCGCTGATTCAATGCCGCTTGCTTCCAGCGCCCCCGCACGCCCAAAACCCGAAACCAGATCCGTCAAGGTCGCCGTCTCAAAATCCGAGACATCCGAGCAGAAGAAAAAATCAAGCGCCACCACCAGCAAGCCAAAGCCCAGTGTCGCCAAAGCCAAGCCCAAATCCAAACCCAAAGCGACCTCGTCACGCTACACCGTGAAGAAAGGTGACACGCTTTCCACCATCGCTAGCCGCAACGGCACAACCGTTTCCGCGATCAAGAGCGCCAACCGCATCACAGGCACCATGATCCGCGATGGGCAAAAACTCATCATTCCCAAACGCTGATGCATGACGAGGATTGCATCAATATCCTCGAACCCAACCTGCTGATCCTTGCATCCGCAGGTTCCGGTAAAACCTACCAGCTTGGCAACCGTGTCATCGGTCTGGTCGCCAAGGGAAACAAGCCGGAAAAAATCGTCGCGCTCACCTTTACTCGCAAGGCTGCGGGCGAGTTCGCCGACTCGGTGCTCACCAAGCTCGCAGCTGCCGCGACCAACCAAGAGGAGGCGTCGCAGCTCGAAAAACTCATCGGCCTTGATTCCACCGACTTCAATGCGGTGCTCGCCACCGTCGTCCGATCCTTACCGCGATTCAACCTCGGCACCATCGATTCGTTTTTCGCCAAAATCGTTCGTAGCTTCCAATACGAATTCGGCATCACCGGAGGCAAATTCGATCTCCTCGAAGGCCCGCGCGCCACGGCGCTCGCCGATGAAATGCTGGCATCGGTGATCAGCAGTAGACTGGATGCCGAGGGACGCGACAGCGAATTCCTGCACGCCTTCCGCCGTGCCACCATGGGACGCGAGAGCCAATCCGTGCTCAAGGAACTCTCGAATTTTGTCGAAACGTGGCACGAGCATTACCGCAATGCGGATGATCTCCAATGGGGACCACCCGGCATCGCCCAAGTGGATATCGACGAGTGGGAAAAACAAAAACACACGCTCGCCAATGCGGCAATCGGTGGCATCGGCAACATCAAATTCACCGAAAAACGACAACCCGAAGCATTGCTGGAATCAATTGAAGAATTCCGCAACCACACCATCAGCAGCGGAAACCTCAGCAATTCAAACAAAAGCCTTACCATAAACATTCTCGAAGCGGTAGCCACGCAGCCTGGTCCGCTCGTCGTGAAATCGTACAAGGACTTCACACTCGATGGCACCACAGGCGACGCCATTCGCAAAATGGTCGAACTCGCCTCCCAATGCGAACTGACCGCCGCCCTTAAACGCACCGGCGCCATCCGCGAAGTGGTGCGGATCTACGACGATATTTGCGAATCGCAACTCAGGAAAAAAGGCCTGCTCGGCTTCAGCGATGTGAAATTCCTGATGGGCGAATGGAAAAAAAACGAAGCTGCACGCCTCAAGCGGGAAGCCATCGACTTTCGCATCGATGCCAGAATCGACCACTGGTTGCTCGATGAGTTTCAAGACACCAGCAACGCCGATTGGAACGGGCTTTGGCCACTCATCAACGAAGCGGCGAGCGATGATGCCTCGAGAACCCTCTTCGTCGTCGGCGATCGCAAGCAAGCGATCTACGGTTGGCGCGGCGGCGATGTCGGGCTGTTCAAAAAAATCACCGATGAACATCTTCCCGGCATCGCGACGGCACCAATGTACCGCTCCTACCGCTCATGCCCCGAGGTGCTTAAACTGGTCAATAAAATCTGCGGCGACACGGCAACGATGCACTCGCTCTTCGGCGAGACCAATCCGCCATGGGAATGGGAAAACCACATTTCCGCCCCCCACCTCGAGAGCCAAACCAAGCGCGGTCATTCCCGAGTGGAGTGGATCGGAAATCATGAGGAAAGATTGGATCGCCTCGTCGCAATTCTAAAGGAGCTCGAAATCGGAAAACGCAACATGACCTGCGGCGTTCTCGTCCGTCACAATAAGCTGGTCACGGAGATCAGCGAGCACCTCAGGATCAACGGCTTCGATGTCATCGAGGAAGGCAGACGCAAACCCTCCACCGATAGCCAACAAGGCATCGCCATCACGCAACTCCTCGAATGGCTCGCCAATCCGGCCGACCGCTTCGCGCGCGGAGTTTTGGAAATGTCACCCATGGCAGAGATACTGCGGAATCTGCATGGCAGCGATTGGAATGCAATGTGGGAAAATCTCACATGCGAAATTTCCATTCACGGATTCTCCAAACCGCTCACATCCATCATCGCGCCGCTTGCTCCCACATGGTCGGAGTTTGGTTGCCGCCGCGCCGATGACCTACTCGCGGCACTCGCCGACTTCGATGCCACCGGCTGCAAGTCCCCACGCGATGCCACCGAATGGATCAAACGGCTTGAAATCGCCCAGAGCCCTGGCGTCGCTGCAGTCCAAGTCATGACGATCCACAAATCGAAAGGCCTCGGCTTCGATGTGGTCGTTCTTCCAGACATTCCGAATGACTCCGTTCCGCAGACCAAACATTTCCAAATCTCACGCGGCGAAACATGGATCAGCGACAAGCCACCCGGATGGGTCAGGCGCATGAGTCCCGAAATCGCCAATGCGGAATCCCGCTGGGCCGCAGCCCAACGCTACGAAGCGATCTGCATGCTTTATGTCGCACTCACCAGAGCCAAACGCGGACTCTATGTGCTGATCGACCGACCCTCCGAAAAATCTCTACCTGACAAAGCGTCGCTCTCCAATTGGATCCAACACTCCGTACGAAACTCCGACTCTACCGACGAGATCCTCTTCGAGGAAGGTGAAGCGGATTGGTTCACCCTCATCGACCCTCTTGAAGCCGCAAAACCTCCCTCCCAACTTAGCAAACTCCAAAGCCCCGTTCGCAAACGCGCAACGGTCACGCCAAGCCAATCGAAAAATAAAACCCACGCCCCGACTCATTCACCAAGCGGCATGAAATTCGGATCGGAAGTTCATGCGCTGATGGAACAGATCACATGGATCGACGAGGACTCACCCGCCTTACCCCAATCCGATGCCGCCGATGCTGTCGCGAAACTCATCGCTGCCCCATCAATCGCACCCCTCCTCAAACGCAACGGCAAATCCATCGACCTCTTCCGCGAACAATCCGCCGATGCCATCGTCGATGGGCAACTCATGACCGGCATCATTGATCGCCTCCACCTTCATCGCGACTCATCTGGCATCGTCACCCGCGTGGAAATTATCGATTACAAAACCGACGCCGTCGCCTCCGCCCGCGATCTCGTCGATCGCTACTCCGGCCAAATGCAGGCCTATCAATCGACCCTGCAAAAAATCCACCCGAACGCAGAAGTTGTCCCGATCCTTATCTCCGTCAAACATGCGGAGCCCGTCCATTTGTAATCGCAGTGCTTGTCGAGGCTCCGCCGAACAAACTTTTTGCGCACCCCCCTACAAAAAAAGAGCCCGGCACCTTGTATTCAAGGTGCTGGGCATATACCTGGCGACGACCTACTCTCACAGGACCTATCGTCCCACTACCATTGGCGCTGTGGCGTTTCACTTCCGGGTTCGGAATGGGACCGGGTGGTTCCACCACGCTCTGGTCACCAGAGGGCAATTC
>JAGWXY010000033.1 GCA_018969605.1 Verrucomicrobiota bacterium
ACCGTGAGGCCGCCCTGACCCGAGATCGAGTTTTGGAACAAGGTGCCTTTGTCGGCGCCGTTCACGGTGAGGATAGCGCCGTTGCCAATAGCGATCACACCACCGTTTGAAATGCCGGTTTCCTGAACCGAAGCAACAGTAGTGTTTGTATTGACATTGAGAGAGCCGGCGCTGGAGATGAAGACGTCCGAGCTGCCGTCACCAAGAGTGCCACCGGACGCTACGGTAAGGGCACCGACATTGATGCGGGTGTCACCCGAGTAGGTGTTGTTGCCGGAGAGGGTGAGCGTGCTGACACCGTCTTTGAAAAGTGAGGTCGTCGTGCCGTCTTGAGCCGCACCGGCACCGCTGATGGCTCCGCTGATGGCGATGTTGGCGCCGTTGGCTCCGAGGAAAAGGACATTGGATCCTCCAGCGACATTGCCAGCGATCGTGAGCGAGCCGGCAGCACCGGTCGTATCAGTGCTGATACGACTGCTTGCGCCGAGCGTGATGTTGCCGTTCCAAGTGTTGTTACCGCCCGTGCTACGCAACGCGCCGTTGATGCCAGCGATACCCAGTCCGTTCAGAGTCAGAGCCTCCGACGCATAGCTGATGCCAGAGGCGTTGTAGAGATTGAGGGAGCTGCCGTTCGTCACCGAAGTGCCAGCGGCGGTCGAGCCAAGTGCATTGGCGTGCCATGCTTCAACAATCGAATTGCCGCCGATGGTGGTGTTGCCGGAGTAGCTGTTGCTGCCGGAAAGATAGAGCGTACCGGCAGTGGTTTTGTTGACCCCGTTGGTTCCGGCAAGAGCAGCGCCGACGGTACCAGATTGCAGGTCAAAGTTGGATCCATTGTTGGTGATGGTACCATTCGAGACCGTGCCGCTGGTGAGGCTCAGCGCGTTGGTCACGCTCTTGCCGCCCAGATCGAGTGTGCCGCCGGTGACACTGACCGAACCTGATCCCAAGGTGCCATTGCCTGAGAGCGCCAAGGTACCAGCGGTGACCAAGGTGGCTCCGGAGTAGGTGTTGTTACCGGAGAGCGTGAGCGTGTTGGCGCCATCCTTGAAGACGGAGGTTGTTATGCTGTTCTGAGTCCCACCAGCACCGCTGATGACGCCGCTGATGGCGATGTTGGAAGATGCTCCAGTTTTGGTGCCGAGATACAGCACATTCGAACCACCGGAAATATTGCCCGCGATGGTCAAAGAGCCCGCGCCACCGGCGGTGTCCGAGTTGATCCGCGAGCTTGAGCCGAGGGTGATGTTGCCGTTCCAAGTGTTGTTGCCGCCGTTGCTGCGCAGCGCCCCCGCATCGCCCGCCACATCTCCGTAGGCTCTGCCGAGTCCGTTCAGAGTAAGGGCTTCGGCGGCGTAGGAAACGCCGCCCCAAAGTTTGAGTGTGCCGGTATTCGAAACCTCCGTGCCGGCACCTGTAGTACCAAGGGAATTGGCATGCTGCGCTTCAGCAGTGGCTAGGGCGTTGATCGTTGTAGCGCCTGTGTAGGTATTGTTTTGGGTGAGGTTGACCTGCGAACCGGCGTCACCGCCGATGAAAACGGCGTTGGCGGATGTTGTCGAGGTGCTGTTTGCGGCAAGACCATCAGTCACTGTGCCAGGCGTCAGCGTCGAGGAACTACCCGCATAATAACCTAGCTCCACTCTTCCACTGTTTTGTACACTGGTGGTTTGTTTCCAGAATGCATCATCGTTGCTACTGCCGTCCCACATGTCGGACCCAAATATCGAGAAGGCGCTGATATTGGCTCCGGCACTGCCTGCCAGGGTAAGATTGTAAGCACGATAATCAACCCCGTCGACAGTCAGATACGCATCTGCCGTGGTCTGTGAAGTGAGTCTTATCGTGAACCTGTAGTCTTTGTAAGTATCCTGTATGGGGACATAGGTAAGCGAACTCGTTCCGCCGCCAGACAATCCCTTTACGCTCCATGCTGCGTAGTTGTCCGTGGAAATGTACATTCTCGAGCCGCTGATGTTATTGGCGTAGCTGGTGCCTTGAGTGCCACCCGCATTGAGCGAAAAACCGATCTGGCCAAAGGCTCTCGTTGCAGAGACGGTAGTTGTAAAAACATCACCGACTTGCAGGTTTCTTGCCGTGCCCCCGGCGGCACCGGTCGTGGAAAAATTCTGCCACCCAACCGTTTGTTTGGAACCCGAATTCGCCCACATGCCAAGCTGGGTGCTGCCGCTGTTATAGAAGTCCCCACCGTTGTTGAACTGGGTAGGGAAATTGGCGTCCTGCATGGTGTACGTAACAGTCGTCTGCGAGTGGGCGACTTGGGCCATCGAAACTGCAACGATGAGGGGCAAGCCGATGGACTTCATGGCAAGCATCAACAGGGTATTATTGCGGGCTTTCATAGTGGGTTGTGTGAAAGAATGAGGGCTTATCCTGGGTTTTTGCTGTACTGCAAGGGTTTGAGCGCACAACGCGGATGCTGCGGGCCTAAATATGAATGTCCAACGGCGTTTATGGGTTGTAAAAAAATAACAAAAAATATTTTCGCCGTTTTTTCAAGGGAGAAAACAGCCTATTTGCTTAAGAAAGCCTGACTATTTGGCCTTGTTTTGTATCCGTTTTCACACCCCCCTACGTGGGGCGAAACGCGTGCCTATTTCTTCTTCCGAAGAAACGGCGGGAGATCGAGGTCTTCGCCTTCGAAAACATTGGGATTTTCGCCTTCAAAGCGCCCGCGGGGCACCGAATCGAGCGAGAGTTCGCTCTGGGTGCCGGTGGCTTTGACGCTGAGTCTGACCTTTTGGGGATCGGGCTCCGCTTCGGATGGTTTTTTTGCGCGCTTGGGCGGCGCGGCGGGTTCCGGTTCGGGCGCTTGTGGCGCTTCCGTTTGCCGGGCCGCGGTCGGTGCCGGCTCAAAGAGTTCGAAGCCCGACGGTTCTGCGGCATCGGCGGCCGGGCTTGAAGACGCGGGGAAAATTTCCGGCTCGGGGGCTTTCTTTTCGATGCTTGGGGTGGCGGCAAAGAACGGCGCTTCCTCGGGCTGGGTCTGCGGTTTCGCGGCGGGATCGGGAAATGTTTTTTCTGTCGTTAATTCGCGTGCCGCTGGCAATTTCCGCGCAGTCTGGGGAAAAGACCCATCGGGCAGCGAGCTGATCAGGGTCAGTGACAGCGCCCCGCCGAGCGAGGAGTCGATCGCCGCGCCAAAAAGCAGGTGGGCGTCGTCGCGCACGAATTTTTGCAGGCCCTGCATCAGGAGCTCGATTTCCAAAAGGGTCAGGTCCTCGCCGCCGCAGGCGTGGACCAACACGGTTTGGGCCTCCTTGAGCAAGGCGCCTTGGTCGAGCAGCGGACTGGCAATGGCTTTGCGGAGGGCGGCGCTGGAGCGATCCTTGCCATCGGCGAGGCCCGAGCCGAAGAGGCAGGGCGAGGCCGTGTCGCCGAGGGCGCTGATCAGGTCGTCGAGGCCAAGGTGGATGAGCCCCGGGCGCGTGACGATGCGGGTGATGGCGCGAATGGATTCGCCGATGAGTTGGTCGGAGGCAGCAAATGCATCGTGGGCTCCCTGCTTGGCGAGCACCATTTCGCCCATGCGGTTGTTGTCGAAGGCAATAAGCGCACTGGCGTGGGTGGAAAGTTTTGCGAGGGCATCGTCGGCTTGCTCGCGGCGGCGTTTCCCTTCGAAGTCGAAGGGCATGGTGGCGATGACCACCACAAAGGCACCTGCCTCGCGGGCGATGCGCGCGACGGCTGGAGCGGCACCCGATCCCGTGCCACCGCCGAGGCCGACGCAGATGAAGACAAACTCATGGCCGTCGATGCTGCGGCGCAGCGAAGGCTCTGCCTCGAGCAAGGCTTTTTCGCCGAGCTCGGGATCACCGCCGGCGCCCAGCCCTTTGAGCAGGCTCTCGCCCAACTGGATTTTTTCCGGCACGACGCAGGCACCGAGCACCCGCGCATCGGCGCTGAGCAAAAGCAGCCCGGCCGCATCCATGCCATCGAGCGCGACCCGCTCGAGAAGGTTTGCTCCCGCGCCACCGATGCCGATGATTTTGACGGATGCGGGGTCGACGATCGGGCGGTTCGCTCGCGAGTGGGAGATCATGGGTTGTTGAAGTGCGGAGGTTGCGGAAGGGTGGGAAAATTTTCTCAATTTCCGAAGGGCCAGAACATCCGTGCGATGCGGCCAAAAAATCCGGGCGGTGATACCCGCTCGGCCTCAACGATCAGGGCATAGCGGATGAGACCAATCGCAGTCGCGTAGCGCGGGTCGCGAAAACTCGCCTGGATGCCGCTGATCTCCGGTGGCTCGGGGCGGTAGATGTCGCGCCCGAAGACCTGATAGGCCAACTCGTCGAAACCGCGCATGAGGCTGGTGCCGCCGGTGAGGAAAACACCCGCGCCGACCGCTTCGATCGATCCCTTGGGCAGTTGGCGCAGCACCAAGCGCAACGTTTCTTCCAAACGCTGGCGGATCGTTTCGTTGAGCACGGCGCGGCTCACCTCGACTTCGGCGAAACCGCGATCGTCGTGGAGGCGCGCGGTTCCGACTGATTTCGCCGGATCGCCCGAGGCATCGCCTTCGGTGACCTTGAGCTGCTCGGCTTTGGAAAACGGCAAGCTCGTGACCAGGTGGATGTCGTTGGTCACATGATCGCCGCCGACCGGAATGCAGCCCGAAGCGGTGATCACGCCGCCGAGGTAGAGCGCGTAATCGGTCGTGCCGCCACCGATGTCGATGACCAAGGCACCATTCTCGCGGTGCTCGCGGTTGAGCGCCATCTGCGCGGTGGCGATGGGAGAAAAGACGATGTCGTCGACCTCGAGTGGCATTTCCCTGACGAGCTTGATGCTGTTCTGAATGCGCGTGCCGATGCCATGGACGACATGGAAATCCGCCTCCACGGTTTTGCCAAAGAGCCCGACCGGCGAGGTCGAGTGTTCCAATCCATCGAGCCAGTAATTGCGGATAATCGGGTGGATGTAGACATGGTCGGCCGGGATGTGGACCTCACGGGCAATCGTGCGGGCCTCTTCGACATGCTCGGGGCCGACGACCGGTTCGCCATCCGGCAAACGGTAGGTGCCGCGGTGGTTCACGCCTTGGATGTGGGAGCCGGTGACCGCCAGATAAACGCTGCCGATTTCCACATCGGCGGCGTCCTCGGCCTTGGCGAGCGCGTCGCGCAGGCAGGCGCGGGTCTGCGCGTAATCGAAGATCTCACCCTTGCGTACGCCGGCACTTTTGGTCTCGCCGATGCCAAGGATCTTGATCGCGCTGTCGGGCTTGACCTCGCCGACTACGAGACAGGTCTTGCTGGTGCCGATTTCGATTCCGACATGAATTTTGCTGCGTCGAGCCATGGGTGTGCGGGCGAATGAAAGGTTCAGTTGCGGGTCGTGGCGGCGGTGGATTTTTTTTCATCCGCGCGATCGGTGGCCGCCGTTTCATCGATCACGACCGGAATCGCTTTCGGTGGCTTGGCTTCGCTGCGGATGGTGATGGGCGTGTTGTATTTGGGAATGAGGTTGATCGTATCAATCACATAGCCGCGGCTGCCGGCATGGGCAAGCGCCGCGCGCAGGTTCTCGATCTGGCGCCGGTGATCGCCGAGGCCAAACAACGCAGTCGTGCCATCGCGCGTGACCAACTCGAGCGACCACTTGTTCGCTTGGCGGATGGAATCGATCCACTGCATGCCATCGGCATCGATTTCGCAAATGGCCTTGATAAGGGCCAGCGCGTAACCCAGCTCGGGCTGCTCGATGCGCTTGCCAGCGGCGGGCTTGGCATCCTCCGATGCGGGCAAATCGATCACCGGCAAGCGCAGTGTCGAATCGATCTGGCTTTCGGGGCATTGGTAGGCGATGCCGTCTTGGTCGACCAGTAGCCCGCCGGTTTTGCGCACTTCGCTGATGCCTGCCTCGACGCAGCGGATCCATGCCTTGGGCACGCGTGGCGTGACGCGAACGACGAGCGTGTCGGGCAGATGCCGCTCGAGTTTTGCATCGGTGATTTCCGGCAAGGCCTTGAGTTGCTCGGTGGCATTCGACACATCGACATCGAAAAGGCTAGGATTCGATGTCAGGTCGATGCCGATCACCGATGCGACGCGGAGCTCATCGATCACCGGATTCGCATTCAGATCGATCACCTGCAGGCGGAAGTCCGGATTGCGATAGAACGCGACCTGCATGCCGCGCCACACGCCCCAACCGAGCGCGGCGAGAATCGCGACGACACAGGCGAGCTTGGTGAGACTGCCAAAAAATCCGAGGAAACCGAGCCATGCGATGCGCGGGGTCATCACGCGGACTTGCAACACATTTTGTCGCGAGTGGCGGCGGCTTGCGGTGCTTTTGTTTTTCATGGCGGCGGTGCGGATGGTTTCAATCGATGCGCTACGATCTCAATGCCAGTGAAAGTTCGGCGATGCGAGCGCAAAGGTCGCCAAAGGAAATGCCGGTCGCGGCCGCCGCCTTGGGCAGCAGGCTGGTTTCGGTCATGCCCGGAATGGTGTTGGCCTCGAGCACGAATGGGCGATTGCTTGCATCGAGCAGGACATCGACGCGCGAGTAAATTTCCACACCAAGCGAACGGTGCGCGGCGAGTGCCGCCTCTTGCACCGCGCGGGTGGTCGCCGCATCAAGGTCGGCCGGGCAAATGTATTGGCTGCCTTTTGCCCCGGAAAGCCACGGGTATTTGCTGGCCATGTCGTAGACCCCTTCGGGCGGAATGATGTGCACGACGGGCAATGCTTGGTCATCGACAATGCCGACGGTGAGCTCCATGCCATCGACGAATTCCTCGACGAGGATGTCATCGCCGTACTTCGCCGCATCAGCCATTGCCTTCGCGGCTTGATCCTGCGAACGCACGATGTTCACGCCGACGCTGGAGCCTTCGCGCGGCGGCTTGACGACGAATGGCGCGGCAAATGATGGCAGGCGTGGGCCTTGGGAAACATCGATGATCTCCGCGCGCGGCGTAGGCACACCGGCGGCGATGAAGGCAGCCTTCGCGAGGTTTTTGTCGAATGCAGTGCGGCTGCTTTTCACGCCCGCACCGGTGTAAGGCACACCCATTGCCTCGAGTGTTTCTTGCAATCGACCATCTTCGCCGAAGGTCCCGTGGATGACATTGAATGCCAGCCCGGTGCCTGCCGGAAGATCGATCGTGGTCGAGGTCACATCGACCGGTTCGGCATTCAGTCCGCGCTCGCGCAACGCCTTGAGCACCGCCGCGCCCGAGGCCAACGAGACTTGGCGCTCCGAACCCGGACCACCCATCAACACGGCAATTTTGATCGATTCCAAACTCATGATTGGTCTTTGAGATTTTGATTTAAAATTGGGCTTCGTCGTCACCAATGATTTTCACTTCGGTTTCAAGTTCGATGCCGCGTTCATTGCGCGCGGTGCTGCGGATCGAGTCGATGAGCTGCAACAAATCACTGGCGGTGGCGCCGCCTTGGTTGACGATGAAATTGCCATGAACATCCGAGACCGCAGCCTTGCCGCGGTGGCTGCCCTTAAGCCCGAGTGTGTCGATGAGCTTGCCGGCGGGCATCTCTTGTGGGTTCTTGAAAGTGCAGCCGGCGGAGGCCATTACCGGTTGGGACGACTTGCGCTTGCCGCGCGATTCGTCCCAGCGCGACTGGATGTTTTCAGGTGTGTCGGGTTCGCCAAAGAACACCGCCTGTAAGGCGAAATTGCGGCGCAGCTCCGGCACATTGCGATAGTGGGCCATCACATCATCGCGCTCACGCGAGCGGATCGTTCCATCCTCGTCGAGGAAAGTCACGCGGCGGACTTGATCAAATGTTTCGATGCCCATCGCGCCGGCATTCATGCGCAGTGCGCCGCCCACATTTCCCGGAATGCCTTCCATCCATTCAAAGCCGCCGATGCCGGCAGCCGCCGCGACGCTGGCAAGTTTCTTGAGCCGCACGCCAGCACCCGCCGTGATCTCGCCATTCGCGCCGACACTCACTTCGGAAAATGCCCCGCCGCTCGGATGAATCACCGCGCCGCGTATCCCTCCATCGCGCACCAGCAAGTTTGAGCCGCGACCAACCACGCGCACCGGAATGCCACGCTCGCGACAATAAGCGACCATCGCGGCCATGCTTTCGAAGTCATGCGGCTCGAGCCAAAACTGCGCCGGACCACCGACGAGCAATGTCGTGTGACGCCCCATCGGCTCGTAAAGTTTTCCATCGATGCCACCACTCGGCGCGAGGGCCTTGATTTCCTCGAGCGTCTTGAGGTCCCGCGCAATGCGCGAGCCGGCCTCGTGCACATTGCCAGCGCCGAGCGTGATGAGCAAATCACCGGGCTGCAGGGCGTTGCCCACGACATGATGCGCCTTGTCCAAGCGTGGCAAAAATTTCGCAGGCACTTTGCCATGACGCGCCATCGCATCGACTAGCGTCTGACCCGACACACCCGGGATCGGCGTCTCGGAGGCGGCATAGACATCGCTGATGAACACCAGATCCGCCGCCTGCAGAACTTTTCCGAAATCATCGGCAAGCGCTTGCGTGCGCGTGTAGCGATGAGGTTGGAAAAGCACGACGAGCCTTTTCGGATTGAGCGAGCGCGCGGTTTGAAGCGTAGCGGCGAGCTCCGACGGGTGATGCCCGTAATCATCGACGATGCGGAAATTTGCCGACAGGTAGCGTGTTTCGAATCGCCTTTTCGCGCCGGCAAATGCCGCAAGTGCGCGGGCGACCAGCGAGAATTCCGCACCACAAGCGTCGGCCAATGCAATCGCTGCGAGAGCGTTGAGAACATTGTGACGCCCCGGGATACCGAGCTCGATATCGCCGAGCACCTTGCCGCGCTTGGTCACGGTGAAGGCCGATGAACCACGCAAGTCGCGCACATCGCTCGCTGTGAAATCCGCATCAGCCCAGCCGTAAGAAATCGTGTTTGCGCGTTTGCTGCAAAGCTCGCGCGCGACGGGATCCTCCGCGCAATAGACCAAGGAGCCGCGGGTTTGATCCGCCATTTTCGTAAACACCTCGCGGATGTGATCGAGGTCGCGATAGAAATCCAAATGCTCGGCCTCGATGTTGAGAATCACCGCGTGCTCGGGCCGATAAATTGCGAGCGTGCCGTCGCTTTCATCACCCTCGGCGACCATGTATTCGCCGTCCTGCGACCACTTGGCATTGGTGCCGAGGATCGGAATTTCCGCACCGACATAGTGGCTCGGTTGCAGGCCCGCTTCGCGCAGAACATGAGCGGTCATCGACGAGGTGGTCGTCTTGCCATGGGTGCCCGAGACCAACACTCCCTTGCGGGTGTGCAAAATCGCAGCAAGGCATTCGGCGCGGCGCAGCAAGGGAATGCCCGCCGCACTGGCGGCGGCGTAGGATGGGTTTTCCGGGCGGATCGCCGAGGAGTAAACCACCAGGTCCGCATCCTTCACCGCCTCAGCCGTGTGCGGCGATGAAAACATCAGGCCTCCGCGCTGCATGCGCTCGGTTTCCGCCGTGGTCACGCGATCGGACCCGCTCACGCGATGCCCCATGCCCATGAGCAACAAGGCCAGACCGCTCATGCCGGATCCCGCGACACCGATCAGGTGCACGCGCAGCGGCAGCGAAGGATCCATCAGGCGTTGGCTCAGTTCGTTCATGGATTTGAAAAAGTGGCCTCGATCGCCGCGCAAACCAACTCGGCGGCATCGGGAATGGCAAGCGCACGCGCGTCGGCAGCCATGCGCTCGGATGCGGCGGGATCATTCAAAATTGAAAGTGCGAGCGCGGCGAGTTTTCCTTCATCGAGGTCGCGTTCTTGCACGAGTTTTGCCGCACCCGCGCGCTCGAAGACCTCGGCATTGCGCGTCTGGTGGTCATCGGCCGCGTAGGGAAATGGCACGAGGATCGATGGCAGCCCGGCGATGGAAATCTCGGTGAGACTCGAGGCACCCGAGCGGGAAATGATCAGATCGGCCACCGCGTAAGCCGCTGACATTTGATCGCAGAAACCCAGCACGCGATGATTGGCGCGCGCGCCGGCAATCTGCGAGACGCGGTCGAAGTCCAGCGCGCCAGCGATGTGCAGAACTTGGATGCCATCGGGAAACTTCGCCACCGCGCCCGCGCAAAGTTCGTTCAAGCGCCGCGCACCTTGGCTGCCGCCGGTCACCAAAATCGTCTTTTTTTTCGGATCCAAACCAAAGAGCGCCGCCGCCTCAGCGCGCGTGGGTCGCGACTTGATCTCCGGCCGCACCGGCGTGCCGGTGAGCACGGTGGCGCGACCGCCGAAGAAACTTTTGGCCGCATCGAGACCGAGAAACACCTGCGTGCAAAAACGGCTGGTGAGGACATTGGCCCGACCCGGACGCGCGTTGGAATCGTGCACGAAAGTTTTGAGGCCCAGCTTGTGGCCGGCGTACACTGGCGGCAATGAAGTGAAGCCACCCATGCCCAGCACCGCATCCGCGCCAAAGCTGCGAAGGATTCCGCGACAGCGGCGGATCGAACCCCAAAGTTTCCACAAAAATGGCAGCATCCGCAGCGAAAATGTCGCGGGTTTGGCCACCGCCGGCACCGTCTCGAAGCTCAAATGCGGGTACTTCGCCGAAGCCTCGGCATCGACCTTTTTCTCGGATATCAAAAGCCGCACCTCATGCCCCCGCGCGCGCATCGCCTCGGCCACGGCAATGCCGGGAAACAAATGACCACCCGTGCCACCGCAGGCGATCAGAACTTTGAGGGACTTGGACACAGCGAAAAATGCGTAAAAACCGCGAAAATCCCGATCCGAACGACTCGGGGTTTTCTTCCCCGGTTCCTAAACACTTCTTGATAATACGGCAATGCTCAAAAACAGCGGGACGCCGAAAATTTTGGCATCGCGACCACACACCCGCCGCGCCTACCGCATCACATGCTCGAGCATGGCGCTTTGAAGGGCGCAGTAAAATTGCGAGCGCATGAAGGCACCGCGTTTTTCGAGCGGCAGCTCTTCGAAGTCGATGCCATCGCTCGGGCCAAAATGATAACGGGCCTCGAGCGCCATGCGCGCTTGATTCAGCGCGCCATACCACCGCTGCGCCTCGCGGGGAATGACCCATACGGGCCCCACCCCGCCAGACGCCTCACGGCGCGCGGTTTCAATGACCATTTTCACAAACGCGAGCTCGGCCTCGAAGCCTTCCTCAAGCTCCGGCACCACCCACTCATTCCAATCGGCGGCCATTTCCCGATCGTCAATCGCGTCGGCCAACCTTGCCGCAAGCCCGCGATCGCAAGAAGCCGCATCGGTGATGATCATGTCGAGCAAATGCCAATCAGCCTCGCCCTCTGCATCGATCCGCAGACCGCCCATGATCGTTGGCGAAATTTTCATGCCGATTTCTCGATCGACGCCTTCAATTGATGTGCCTGCAACTGCTGGGTGTGCATCTCGGCGCGCTCGCGCTGACCCGTCCAAACGACGGAGCGCCCCAACTGGTGAACCTCCATCATGAGCTTCGACGCGCGCTTCTCGTCGTAGCCGAAAATTTTCATCAGCACCATGGTCACATAGCCCATGAGGTTCACTGGATCATCATGCACGATCACATTCCACGGCACATCGAGCTCGGTGCCTTGGCGCGTCAATGTCAGTGTGTCGGAATCCGCCATCGGCTCAGGCTTCGGTGTTGGCAAGCGCGGGAGCCTCGATCCATTTTCCGTGTTCGCGGATGAGATCGATGAGGCGCTCGACTGCTTCATTTTCTGGGATGTTGAACTTCACCGGGGTCTTGCCGACATAGAGGTTGATCTTGCCCGGTGCGCCGCCGACATAGCCGAAATCGGCATCGGCCATTTCGCCGGGGCCATTGACGATGCAACCCATCACCGCGATGCGCACGCCCTTAAGGTGACCGGTGGCCGCGCGGATTTTTTGAGTGGTCGATTGCAGGTTGAAGAGCGTGCGCCCGCAGCTCGGGCAGGCGACATAATCGGTCTTGAAAATGCGGGTGCCGGCGGCCTGCAGGATGTTGTAGGCAAGACGCATCGATTGACCCGGCGCGGTCTCGCCGCGAACGAGCACCGCATCGCCGATGCCATCGCAGAGGAGCGATCCGATGTTGCGCGCGGCAGGCAAAAGCGCGTGCAAGAAATCGGTGTTTTCCGTCGGCACTTGCAGCACATCCTTGAGCAGGATCGGATGCCGCGCGTCGACTTTCGAAGCAAGCAGACGAAATGCGGGAATGACCTCCATTGCGGTGCTATCGGCCACCGTCACAAGGCATGGCTCGGACTTTGCATTCACCGCCGCCACTGCAGCGTCATCGGTCGGATCGATTTCAACCACGCCGGATTTTTCGACAATGATCTCCGGCTTGTAATCGCCCATCGAGGAAATCTTGTGAGCCAAAGCATTCCATTTTTCCTGTGTGGTGAACACGCGGACCGTATGACCCGCCCCAAGCTCATGACCCATGATCTTCAGCGCCGAACTACTACGCCTATCGTAGTTGAAGGGATCGTAGGATGGAGCGAAATCTTTGGGGGAGGCAGTGACAGTGGCTGGAGCGTCTCGCTCCAGGCCGTCTTCGGAGCGTCCCGCTCCGAAAGAATCGCGCGACAAATCACCATATCGCGAACCTGTCCAGTTTGCCGACGCCTTCCCTTTACTTGGATTCCCAAGCACATAACGCAGCTGATGATTGAAGTCATCCGCGTCACGAATCACATGATCATAATATTCTTCCTGCCAAAATGAGGCTTGTCGACCAAGCAACCTGTTCGCCTCTTTTGCTGTGAATGACATCCATGAATGTACGATTTCATCCAGCTCATGTCCCGCCTTCGGCCGTAGCAACACGTGCACATGATTTGGCATCACAGACCACGCAAATAGGTCGTAGCGGTCGCCGTCGAAATGCTTCAGCGCGCTCTCAACCAATGCTGCAATCTCAGGTTGCTTCATGAAACAATCTCCATGCGACTCATGGAGTGAGATATCGAGAAACGACTCTTCCAGGTTCGCGATTTCCGAGCGAACCTCGAGCAGGGACTTCAAGGAACTGCGTGAGCCACCATGAGATGCAAAATCCTTTAGGCGCACAAGGAGCGCCTCTCTGCGGCGATGATACTCCTCAAGTGCGGAAGCTGGGATCGAGTTTTGCAGACGAAAAGTGACCGCATATGTGGCCCCAGGCATCCGCCAATGCGAAAGAAAGGAAGACTCGCGTTTTTCCAATAATTCCCAATCGGGCGCAGCGGATTCCGCGTCTTGCTGGATCAAGGAGCGGGACGCTCCTTGGACGGCCTGGAGCGGGACGCTCCAGCTACGCATGGAATTAAACGGCTCCACTAGCGCCTTGGCCACGGGGATCTCATGCACGGCGTCTTCGGTGAGCGAGACTCGCACGGTGTCGCCGATGCCGTCGGCGAGCAGCGAACCAATGCCGATGGCGCTCTTGATGCGGCCGTCTTCTCCATCGCCGGCCTCAGTCACGCCGAGGTGGATCGGGTAATTCCAGTCGGGCCCTTCGGCATCGAGTCTTGCGATCAGCAGGCGGTAGGCCTCGATCATCACCTTCGGGTTGGAGGCCTTCATGGAAAAAACCAGATCATGGTAATCGTGATCGCGGGCGATGCGGGCGAATTCCAACGCGCTCTCCACCATGCCGAGCGGCGTGTCGCCATAGCGATTCATGATGCGATCCGAGAGCGATCCGTGGTTGGTACCGATGCGCATTACCCTTCCACGCTCCTTGCAATACTTCACCAGCGGCGAAAATTCCTCGCGAATGCGTTCGAGTTCCTCCTCGTACTGCGCGTCGGTGTACTCGCGGATTTCGAACTTCTTCTTGTCGGCGTAATTTCCCGGGTTCACGCGGATTTTCTCCACCCACTTGGCGGCTTCGAGTGCGGCATCCGGCTTGAAATGAATGTCGGCCACCAGCGGCACTTGGCAGCCGGCCGCGCGAACTTCGCGGGCGATGTTTTCTAGGTTGGCGGCATAGATTTTCGTCTGGGCGGTGATCCGCACAATTTCGCAGCCGGCCTCGGCAAGCGCCAGCACCTCGGCGACGCAGGCGGGCGTGTCGCGGGTGTCGGAGGTGATCATCGACTGCACGCGGATCGGATTCAGTCCACCGAGACCGACATTTCCGACCTTCACCTCGCGGGTCAAACGGCGTTGATAATGGAGCAGGTCCGGGCAGTAGCTCAGGGGCGCGGGTGGATTCATTGCTGGGGGAGCTATAAGCCAGAAAACCGGCTTCGGCAACGACGCCTTGCAGTAGTTCCCACCGCTCCCGAGTCCTGCCGCCGCATTGACAGGCGAGGCACCCGCCGCCATCGTCCGCGCATGCCGCCCGCATCGTCGCAACCATCCTCAAACAGGAAGGTTACGGCATTCACGATCGCGCTTTGCGGCCTCGCGTTGATGGCGATCGCGCAGCTGCTCATAGCCGGCATGGCCTTGGCAACGCGCTTTGAGGAATCGCAAAAGGTCAAAATCGTCGAAAAAACCGTGGCCAAGCCGGTGATCGTGCGGGTGCCCGATGCCACGCTGGCCAAACCGCCAGTCGCCGCGGTCGCGCCAGCAAATCCCGCGCCGCCCGCGCGGCCGATTGCGCCGGATGCCCCACGCCGGCCCGCCCCCACCCCCGTGCGTGAGCCGGAAATCGCGGATCCGCGCGCCGAAAAACTTTTCCGCGAGGCCCGTGAAGCACGCGTCGCTGGCGATATGGGCAAGGCGATCGTCAAGCTCGAGGAGGCCGCCACCCAATCCCCCGAAAGCCCGAACATCCGCTACGAGCTCGGCCTCGTTCACGAGCAAATGGGGGTCTACGACATCGCGACCTCAAATTACCAAAAGATCTTCGAAATGGGAATTTCCCAAGCGGGAAAATACTATGATCTCGCCGCCAGAAAGTTGCGCGACGGCTTCGACAAGCCCGATGCCATGCTCGGCAGACTCTCACTCGGCCGCGTGCGGATTTTCAAAAACTCAAACTACGAAGATGGAGAGCAAGTCATCCTCACCATCCCGGTGCAAAAGGCCCCCACCGAGGAAATCGACATCGCCGAGCTCGCGGTGTCGGTGGTGTTTTTCAACCGCAACAGCAAGGGCGACATCCTCCAACTCGAGGACAACTCATGGGTCAGCCAAGTCTGGACCACCCTGCCCTTCGATTGGGTCGGCGGCGAAGAATCTCTGCGCATGATCTACACCATTCCCAAGCCCGGCGATGGGGTCGATCCACTCTTTGGTTCCGTGAACTACTATGGTCAGGCGGTTTCGCTGATCTACAAAGGCGAGACCATGGCCGTGCAGGCCTGGCCGAGTGACCTATACGCGCGCATGCCGCGGGGCGGAGCCGGCGATGGCGGATCCCTGCAGCCGGAATTTCAAGACTCCCTGCCGCCCGATTTCAATCCCGACGCCCCTCTCCTGCCCCCGCTTCCGGAAAATTAAGACGAGAAACAATCCCACCCTTTACAAGCTGAGGATTCCCTGCCACACACCGCCCAATTTAGCCGCCAACACAAGGCCGACCAACCGCACCCACCATGCCCAAAGACATCTCGATCCGCAAAATTCTCGTCATCGGCTCCGGCCCGATCGTCATCGGTCAAGGCTGTGAGTTCGACTACTCCGGCGTCCAAGCCTGCAAGGCACTCAAGGAAGAAGGCTATGAAGTCGTTTTGGTAAACTCCAATCCGGCAACGATCATGACCGATCCGGAGTTTGCCCACCGCACTTACATCGAGCCGATCACGCCGGAAGTGGTGGAAAAAATCATCATCCGCGAGAAGCCCGATGCCTTGCTGCCAACTCTTGGCGGCCAGACGGCACTCAACACCTCGATGTCGCTCTTCAAGTCAGGCACGCTAGACAAGCACGGCGTGCGCATGATCGGCGCCAATGCCGACGCGATCGACAAGGGCGAGGACCGCCAGCGTTTCAAGGAGGCAATGCTCAAGATCGGCCTCGACCTGCCGCTTTCGGGCACCGCCCACACGATGGAAGAAGCGCGCAAGGTGGCCGAGGAAATCGGGCGCTTTCCATTGATCATCCGCCCGGCCTTCACGCTTGGTGGACAAGGCGGCGGCATCGCTTACAACCGCGAGGAGTTTGAAGAAATCATCACCCGCGGCCTCGACCTCTCACCGGTTTCCGAAGTCCTCATCGAGGAATCGCTGCTCGGTTGGAAGGAATTCGAAATGGAGGTCATGCGCGACTGCAAGGACAACTGCGTGGTGATCTGCTCGATCGAAAACCTCGATCCGATGGGCGTGCACACCGGCGATTCGATCACGGTCGCGCCGATCCAAACCCTCACCGACCGCGAGTATCAAATCATGCGCGACGCGTCGTTTGCGGTCATCCGCGAAATCGGCGTCGAGACCGGCGGCTCAAACATCCAGTTTGCGACCGACCCGAAGACCGGCCGCATGATCGTCATCGAGATGAATCCGCGCGTTTCCCGCTCATCGGCGCTCGCCTCGAAGGCCACCGGATTCCCGATCGCCAAAATCGCGGCGAAACTTGCCGTCGGTTACACGCTCGACGAACTGCCCAACGACATCACGCGCGAAACGCCCGCATCGTTCGAACCGACCATCGATTATGTGGTCACCAAGATCCCGCGTTTCACTTTCGAAAAATTCCCCACCGCCAACCCGGTGCTCACGACCTCGATGAAGTCGGTCGGCGAAGCGATGGCGATCGGCCGCACCTTCAAGGAAAGCATGCAAAAGTGCCTGCGCTCGCTGGAAACCGGCCGCTGGGGCTTCGGCTTCGATAGCAAAGAGCCGCAAAACGCCACGAAGGAGGAAATCACCCGCAAGCTGCAAATCCCGAATGCCGAGCGCATCTTCTGGCTGCAAACCGCTTTCGTGAACGGCTGGTCGATCGAAGAAGTACACGCCGCCACCGCCATCGACCCGTGGTTCCTCCAACACCTCAAGGAAATCGCCGATGAAGGGAAGGCACTCGCCGCGACCGACCTTCGCCGCGCGAAAAAACTCGGTTTCTCCGACCGCCAAATCGCGAAGTCGCGCGGCATCCACGAAGACGCCGTGCGCGACGAACGCAAAAAGGCCGGCATCATTCCAACCTACCGCCTCGTCGATACCTGCGCCGCGGAATTTGAAGCCTACACACCGTATTTTTACTCAACCTACGGCGACGAAAACGAAGCGCGCGAAACAGAGAAGAAAAAGATCATCATCCTCGGCGGCGGACCCAACCGCATCGGCCAAGGCATCGAGTTCGACTACTGCTGCGTGCACGCTGCCTTTGCGGTGAAGGAGCTCGGCTACGAAGCGATCATGGTCAACTCGAACCCTGAGACGGTCTCCACCGACTATGACACGTCCGACAAGCTGTTCTTCGAACCGCTCACGCTCGAAGACGCGCTCAACATTTGCGACCAGGAAAAACCCTTCGGCGTGATCGTGCAGTTTGGTGGCCAAACGCCGCTCAACCTCGCCGCCGATCTCGAACGCCACGGCGTGCCAATCATCGGCACATCGCCGAAGTCGATCGAGCTCGCCGAGGACCGCAAGTTTTTCTCCGCCCTGCTCGACAAGCTCAAGCTCAAGCAAGCCGATGCCGGTACCGCCACGAACGAAAATGAAGCCCTCACCATTGCCAACCGCATCGGCTATCCGGTGCTCGTCCGCCCATCCTTCGTACTCGGCGGCCGCGCGATGATGATCGTTTATTCGGACGACGAACTCTCCCGCTACATGCGCGAAGCGGTATCCGCCTCGCCCGAGCGCCCGGTGCTAGTCGACCGCTTCCTCGACAACGCGACGGAAGTCGATGTCGATTGCATCAGCGACGGCGAAACCTCGGTCGTCGGCGCGATCATGGAACACATCGAGCAGGCCGGCATCCACTCGGGCGACTCAGCCTGCGTGATCCCATCGTTTTCGCTGAGCGATTCGATCAAAGCGGAAATCATCCGCGCCGCGAAGGACCTCGCGCGCGAGCTGAAGGTCATCGGCCTGATGAACATCCAGTTCGCCGTGAAGGACGAACAACTTTATGTCATCGAGGTGAACCCGCGCGCCTCGCGCACCGTGCCATTTGTTTCGAAAGCCACCGGCGTGTCGCTGGCTAAACTTGCCGCCAAGGTGATGCTCGGACACAAGCTCAAGGACCTCGGCTTCACCGAAACGATCGTGCCGCCGCATTTCTCGGTAAAAGAAGCGGTCTTCCCGTGGAACCGCTTCCCCGGCATCGACATCGTGCTTGGCCCGGAAATGAAATCGACCGGCGAAGTGATGGGCATCGACCGCGATTGGGGCATGGCCTACGCAAAGTCGCAGATCTCCGCCTTCAACCCGCTGCCGACCTCCGGCAATGTCTTCCTCTCGGTCTCCGATCGCGACAAGGACCGCGCCGTCGCCGTCGCGCGCGATCTCGCCTCGCTTGGCTTCACGATATACTCGACTGGCGGCACGCACACGCGCCTCAGCGCCGAAGGCATCGCATCAAACCGCCTCTTCAAACTCGCCGAACAAGCGCGCCCGAATGTCATCGACATGATGAAAAACCGCGAGATCCACTTCGTCATCAACACGCCAAGCGGCCACGAAGCCCGCGCCGACGAAGTCCAGATCCGCGCCACCGCCATCGCGCAGAAAATTTCCCACGCGACGAACCTCGCGGCCGCCGAAGCCTCGGTGAAGGCGATCCGCTCGCTCAAGGAAAAGGAACTCACGGTGCAGAGCATCCAAGAGTACCACGCGTGAGATGCGGCATGCTTTGATGCGCCTGCAGATTTTCGCCCGCGGCGGAAATGTCGGAATTAACGATTGATTCAGACAAATACAGTGCGACCCTGTTACTAGGGTAAAATTATGAAATGCGTCCCTTTATCCGCCCTAGTCGTTTTCGCTGCGATCAACACCGCACTCAATTCTTGCCAAAATCAAAGCGACGGCGCGCTCATCATGCCCGGCATGGAACCAACTGTACTCAACGCCAGCCCCGCCGAAGCAGCGCAAACCCAAAGGCTCTGGGCCAGCGCCCTTCAATCCATCTCCCGTGCCAGGCAAAGCCTCGAATCCAACGATACCAACGCGCAGCGCAACCTCGCGTATGTCTTCGGCTCCGCCGAAGAAGCATGCCGCCTGGAAGTCCTCAAACGCATCAGCCTCATGGACAACAAGGCCCGCAGCCGAAAATACACGATCAGCCTCTTCGAGGGAGGCGTGGCCGGATTCGAAGGCCGCATGTCAATCGCCGCACACACCAAGAGCCAAGGCGGCGCTGCAATCAGCCTCAACAAGACCCAGATCAACGGCGGATTTCTCGCCAAAGGCGTGATCGCCCACGAGTTGAGCCACAATGCCGCAGGAACCGAGGACTTTGCCTACATCGAGCAATCGCAATCCCGCAACAGCCGCGGCTTCAACACCCCGATGGTCCTTTACGTGTCCAATGGCCGCAATGTGGACCTCGATATGGCCAAACGCGTGCGCAATGCGGATAACTACTCGCTCTTCATCCAGCAGTATTGAACCGCCGAATTTTCTTTCGCTCTTACCGGGATCTGATAGTTTGGATATTGCTCAACAAAGCACTATCATCATGAAACAAACCATCATCGCACTCGCCTCGTTCACCATCGGATCCGCCGCCTTTGCCGGCAACACCTACCAGGCCACCGGCCCGGTGGTGGAAGTGACCGACACGAAAATCGTCGTCCAAAAGGACAAGGAAAAGTGGGAAATCGCCCGCACCGCGCAGACCAAAACCAATGGCACCCCGAAGGTCGGCGACAAGGTCACGGTTTACTACACGATGATCGCTTCGTCGATCGAGGTGAAGCCCGGCAAGGCCGAGGCCACCGAAAAGGAAGCACCGGCCAAGAAGTGATTCGGCCACAAGGCCTCACGAATCGTTTGCCATGAGGGGCGGACTTGTTATGCTCCGCAGCCCGGCTCAATCCGCCGGCCAAAACAATGAATCCTCCTCATGTGGCAATCGTGGGCGCGACGGGTGCCGTCGGCGTTGAAATGCTCCTGTGTCTCGAACAGCGGAATTTCCCGCTGGGCGGACTCAAACTTCTTGCGTCGGCACGCTCGGCGGGCAAACGCATGAACTTCCGCGGCAAGGAAATCGTTGTCGAGGAACTCACCCACGAATCATTCAACGATGTCGACATCGCGCTCTTCAGCGCAGGCGGTGGAATCTCAAAAGAATTCGGCCCATCGGCCGCAGCTGCAGGCGCGGTGGTGATCGACAACTCGTCGGCCTTCCGCATGGATCCGGATGTTCCGCTCGTGGTTCCGGAGATCAATCCCAACGCCGCGAAAAACCGCCCGCGCAACATCATCGCCAACCCGAACTGCACGACGATCATTTCGCTGATGGCACTCGCGCCGCTTCACGAAGCTTTCGGGCTCGAGTCAATCATCGCGTCGAGCTACCAAGCAGTGTCGGGCTCCGGCGCTCAAGGAATCGTTGAGCTTGAGGAACAAGTCAAAGCGATCGCCAGCGGCCAGCCATTTACGCCGAAGGTTTATCCACGTCAAATCGCCTTCAACGTGATTCCGCAAGTCGATGTCTTCACCGACAGCGGCTACACAAAGGAAGAACTCAAGATGCTGCACGAAGGCCGAAAAATCATGAATCTGCCGGAGCTCAAAGTTTCCTGCACCTGCGTGCGCGTGCCGGTCTACCGCTCACACTCGGTTTCGATCACCGCGAGCTTCAAGCGCCCGGTCGATGTGCAAGCCGCACGCGCCGCCTTCGCCGGCAAGCCCGGCATCAAGGTGGTCGACGATCCTGCCAACAAGCTCTTCCCCGTGCCGCTCGACACAACCGGAAAGGACGATTGCCTTGTTGGCCGCATCCGCAAAAACATCGTCTGCGACAATGCTCTCGACCTCTGGGTCGTCGGTGACCAAGTCCGCAAAGGTGCCGCGCTCAACGCCGTGCAAATCGCAGAAATCCTCTGAAGAAAAGTCGCGGCGCAAGCGGACGATCGAAGATCATCACCACCATCCACGATCCACCATCTTCGATCATGAATCTCAAATCCTACCTCGCGGCCCGTGCGGCAAAAGTTGATGCGGCGATGGATCAGTTCCTGCCCAAGGCGAAGGAGCGCCCGGCAACGATTCACGAGGCGATGCGCTACGCGGTATTTGCGGGTGGCAAACGCCTGCGACCAGTCCTCTGCCTCGCCGCCGCCGAGGCCTGCGGCGGAAAAATTTCCAAAGCCCTCGCGCCCGCATGTGCGGTCGAGCTAATGCATACCTACTCGCTCGTTCACGATGACCTGCCAGCGATGGATGATGACGACCTGCGCCGTGGCCGCCCGACCTGCCACAAGGTCTATGGCGAAGGCATGGCTGTGCTTTGTGGCGACGCATTGCTCACCGAAGCCTTCATCGTGCTCACGCAAACACCCGCGACGAAACGCTACGGTGCCCGCGAATATGTCGCCGAGCTCGCACGCTGTGGCGGCAGCAAGCAACTCATCGGCGGCCAGGTGATGGACCTCGAAGGCGAATCCAAAAAACTCGGCAAGCGCGAGCTTGTTCGCATCCACGAAGCGAAGACCGCTGCCCTGCTCACGACCTCGCTGCGCCTCGGCGCCATGACCGCCAACGCGAGCCCGGCCCAACTCGCGGCGCTCACCAGCTTTGGCTATCACCTCGGTCTGGCGTTTCAAGTGATCGACGACATCCTCGATGTCACCCAAAGCACCGAGGTCCTTGGCAAAACCGCTGGCAAGGATCAGGCTGTTGAAAAAACCACCTACCCCTCAGTCATCGGTCTCAACGCCTCGCGCAAGGAGGCAGCCAAGCTCACCAAGGCCGCTATGGAAGCTATCAAGCCGCTCGGCAAAAAAGCCAAGCGGCTCGAAGAAATCGCCTCATACATGCTCGAACGCGAGTATTGAAATGGCGGGGGGGCTCAAGACTTCAAGTTCGACTGAAAACTGAAAACTTGAATCTTGAAACTCCTCCACTTTTTACGCGACCAGCGATTTCAGGCGGCGGCAGACTTCTTCCACATTCGCGCGCGAATTGAATGCGGAGATGCGGAAGTAGCCTTCGCCAGCAGAGCCGAAGCCAGAGCCGGGGGTGATGACGACTTGGGCTTCGTTGAGCATTTTGTCGAACATGTCCCATGAGCTGAGGCCTTTCGGGCAGCCGACCCAAACATAGGGCGCGTTCACACCGCCGAAGACCGGAAGGCCTGCGGCGCTGGCGGCTTCGCGAAGGAGCTTGGCATTACCCATGTAGTGTTCGATGAGCGCGGCAACCTGCTTTTTGCCATCTTCGGAAAAGACAGCGGCGGCAGCCTTTTGCACCGGATAGCTGGCGCCGTTGAACTTTGTGCTGTGGCGGCGACTCCAGAGTTGGTGAAGTGGCACGCGGCTGCCATCGGAGGCCTTGCCGGTGACGCTTTTCGGGATGACCACATACGCGCAGCGCACGCCGGTGAATCCACCATTTTTTGAAAACGAACGAAACTCGATCGCGCAGTCGCGTGCGCCATCGATTTCAAAGATCGAACGCGGAATCGCCGGGTCTTGGATAAATGCCTCGTAGGCGGCATCGAAGAGAATGATCGAATCGTTTTGCTTGGCGTACTTCACCCAGGATTCGAGTTGATCGCGGGTCGCGACGGCACCTGTGGGATTGTTCGGAAAGCAGAGGTAGATGATGTCGGCTTTTTGCGTGGGCACATCGGCGACAAAGCCGTTGGCCGCATTGCACTCAAGATAAAGCAGGCCGGCGTAGGCGCCTTTTTCATCCGCATCGCCGGTGTTTCCGGCCATGACATTCGTGTCAACATAGACCGGATAAACTGGATCGGTGATGGCGATGGTGTTGCCCTGACCGAAGATGTCGAGGATGTTGCCCGTGTCGCATTTTGAGCCGTCGGAAATGAAAACCTCATCGGCCGTGATGCCAAGGTTCGCGAACTGATTGTCGACGATCGCCTGGCGAAGAAATTCGTAGCCTTGCTCCGGGCCGTAACCCTTGAAGGACTCGCGGCTTGCCATTTCATCCACACCCTCGTGCATGGCCTTGACTACAGCCGGGGGTAAGGGTTCGGTAACATCACCAATGCCGCAGCGGATGATACGGGCGGCGAGGTCAGGATGGGCTTCGCCGTAAGCTTTCACTCGGCGTGCGATCTCAGGAAAAAGGTAACCAGCCTTGAGTTTGAGGAAGTTGGAATTGATAGCTGCCATGGCGCCGTCGGCCATAACCGCAGACCGCCCACCACGCAAGGGCAGAGCGCAACGCAAGATATAAGGAAGGCTCCCCGTTCTCAACAAAGGATCGAATCCGCCAACCACCAAGGCCGTTTATTTACAATTTCCCAGACAAATTATAGCGTTACTCCACCGTTACTTCACAATTTCCCAGACAAATTATAGAGAATACTCTTGCGATATTGGTTGAACGAGGTAAATGGTGGGGCATGAGCAGCAAGCGATGGTTGGCGCCGTGGAAGGATTCGGCGGAAAAGCCGGCGATTTACCACTGCATCAGCCGTGCGGTGGATCGGCGGTTTGTGTTTGAGCAGGCCGAGCGCGAGAAGTTCCGAGCCTTCATGCGCATGCAGGAAAACTTCTCGGGCTGCCGGATTCTCTCCTACTGCTTGATGTCGAACCACATCCACCTCCTGCTCGAAGTGCCGCCGATGCCGGTGGGCGGGATCACCGACGCTGAGCTTTTGAAACGGCTCTCCGCGATCCAGACCGAAGCCTTCGTGGCCGTGGTGGCAAAGGAGCTCTCCGATGCGCGCAAGGCAGGAAACGCGGCCCTCGTCGCGGAAATCCACGCGCGCTTCACCTATCGCATGCACGACTTGAGCGAGTTCATGAAAACCGTGCTGCAGCGCTTCACGCGGTGGTTCAACCGCACGCACAATCGCACAGGCACTTTGTGGGAAGAGCGCTACAAGAGTGTGATCGTCGAAAGCGGCATCGCGGCGCG
>JAGWXY010000122.1 GCA_018969605.1 Verrucomicrobiota bacterium
TCAAAAACATCATCTACCAAGCACCATGAGTCAAGTTCGGCGAAATACCCCATTACGCCCTCTTGATAGCTTGAAAAATCCGATAATATTCCAGCTCTCAAGCTGCATACCCCAAATGTGGCATCGACATCCGATTACAGAATCGCAAGTCTCTGCGCCGTACTTTCGATTCCAAATTTCCCACCATGTCCTGGCAAACCTACAATCAATCCATCCTCCGCTATCCGCAATTTAGTTTCTCACTCGACCTCTCGCTCATGGAGATCGGGGCCGACTTCATCTCGGGCATGACGCCAAAAATCAACAAGGCTTTCGATGACATGAAGGCGCTTGAAGCCGGCGCCATCGCCAACCCCGATGAAAACCGCCGCGTCGGCCACTACTGGTTGCGCAATGCCGACCTCGCCCCGACCCCCGAACTGCGCGATGCGATCACTGCGCCACTTGCCGATCTGAAAAAATTCGCCGCCCAAGTTCACTCCGGCGAAATCACCTCACCTTCCGGCTCGCCCTTCAAACAACTCCTGCTGATCGGCATCGGCGGTTCAGCACTCGGCCCGCAACTCGTCGCCGAAGCGCTCGGCACTCACGCGAAGTTGCCGATTTTTTTCTTCGACAACACCGATCCTGCGGGCATGGACGCGGTGCTGGAAAAAATCAAACCGCTCGGCCTTGCCAACACGCTCGTGCTGGTCATTTCAAAATCCGGCGGTACACCCGAAACCCGCAACGGCATGCTCGAAGCCGAAGCGGCATGGAAGGCGGCAAAACTCGACTTCGGCAAGCACGCTGTCGCGGTCACCGGCATCGGCTCGAAGCTTCATCAATACGCCACTGCGCAAGGATTCATCACCAGCTTCCCAATGGAAGACTGGGTCGGCGGCCGCACCTCGATGCTCTCAACCGTCGGCCTCGTGCCGGCCGCGCTGCAAGGCATCAACATCGATGAACTTCTCGCCGGCGCCGCCGCGATGGATGAGCAAACGCGCAAGACCGATGTGAAATCCAACGCATCGATGCAACTCGCCCTCGCATGGCATCACGCCACCAATGGCAAAGGCGAAAAAGACATGGTGGTCCTTCCCTACAAGGATTCGCTCGTGTTGTTTTCAAAGTACCTTCAGCAACTCGTCATGGAGTCGCTTGGCAAGGAACTCGATCTCGATGGCAAGGTCGTGAACCAAGGCATCGCGGTCTATGGCAACAAGGGCTCCACCGACCAACACGCCTATGTCCAACAACTGCGCGACGGCGTGAACAACTTTTTCGCGACCTTCATCGAGGTCCGCAAAGGCCGCGATGGACAAAACATCGAAGTCGAGCCGGGCACCACTTCTGCCGATTACCTCCAAGGTTTCCTGCGCGGCACACGCAAGGCCCTCCACGAATCCGGACGCAAGTCGCTCACGATCTCGATCCCGGAAGTCACCCCATTCCAACTCGGCCTGCTGATCGCGCTCTTCGAACGCGCGGTCTCATTCTACGCCTCACTGGTAAACATCAACGCCTACCACCAACCGGGCGTGGAAGCGGGCAAAAAAGCCGCCGGCGTGTTTCTCGAAATCCTGAAAAATGTTCGTGCGAAACTGACCTCTTCGCCCCAAAACGCCGATCAAATCGCCGCCGCAATCAAGGCGGATGCCGAGGATGTCCACCACTGCCTCGTCCACCTTGCCGCCAACGGTCAGGCAAAAGTCACACAAGGCGAAACCCCGGCGCTCGATACCTTCACGGCATAAGCGACCCGCACGACGCGTAAGGCTGACAAAATCCTAGCCATCGGCCCCTCGCCTGTTAGATGTCGGAGTGCAACCCATGAACACCTCATCCGACAAATCCGACATGGCCCTCTTCTGGGGCTGCTTCATCGCGCTCATCACCACCAGCTACGCCTTCATCAGCCGCATGATCCTTTGCGGCGGTGATTTCATCAACGACTTCGGCCTCGACAAAGTCGCTGTCGGCGAACTCCAAGGCGCCGGCATCTGGCCCTTTGGCATGAGCATCATACTGTTCAGTCTCTTCATTGACCGCATTGGCTACAAGACGGCGATGGTTTTTTCATTCGTGTCTTACCTCGCCTACACCGCGCTGGCGATCGCCGCTTACAGCTCGATCCAAGGGGTCACCGGCGACGCCCTCGCTGCCGCTCAGGCAAAGGGCGTGAAATTACTCACCTGGGGCAGCATCATCCTCGGCCTCGGCAACGGCGCGGTGGAAGCCTACATCAATCCAGTCGTCGCCACGATCTTTCGCAAGGACAAGGTAAAATGGCTCAACATTCTCCACGCCGGCTGGCCGGCCGGACTGGTCCTCGGCGGACTCTGCACGATCGCCCTCGCATCAAACGCCGATTGGCGCATCACGCTCGGACTGATCCTCGTGCCAGCGATCATTTTCTTCGTGATGCTTATCGGTGCAAAATTTCCGAAAAGCGAACGCGAGCAAGCCGGCATCGGTTATGTCGACATGCTCAAGGAACTTGGTGTCTTCGGTGCCTTCGTTGGATTCGGCCTTGTGGTTGCTGAACTCGGTCGAGTTTTCTCATGGCCACAGGCGCTGAGCTGGACGCTTACCCTGCTCATTGTTGGTGCATTCGCCGTGATCACCAAATCCTTCGGCCGCATCATTCTTGCGATCTTGATCATCATCATGATGCCACTCGCCACAGCCGAGATCGGCACCGACGGATGGATCAGCTCGCTGATGGAAGAACCAATGAAAGCAGCCGGCCATCACCCCGCTTGGGTATTGGTTTACACCTCGGCAATCATGATGGTGCTGCGCTTTTTTGCGGGCAGCATCGTTCATCGGATTTCTCCACTTGGCCTGCTGGCTGGTTGCTCGCTGCTGGCGATCATCGGCCTCACATGGCTATCGAAAACCAACGGTGCCGGCATGCTGGTGATCTTCACCGCCGCGACACTTTACGCGGTCGGCAAAACATTCTTCTGGCCAACGATGCTGGGCGTCACGAGCGAGCAATGCCCGAAAGGTGGAGCACTCACGCTCAACGCCATGGGTGGCATCGGCATGCTCGCCGTCGGCATCCTCGGCTTCCCATTCATTGGCTTCCTTCAAGAGTCGTCAGCGACTGCCAAACTCCAGTCGAGCAATCCGGCCATTTACGAGACGGTCACAGTCCAAAAAAATTACCTGCTCGGCGCCTACAAGGCCATCGATCCGGTCAAAAGCGCCGCGATCACCGAGACAGCCGACGCGGAGGCCATCAAGACCGCCACCACCACCGGGCAATTCAGCGCACTTGGCAAAATGGCGATTTTCCCTGCCTTCATGCTGATCTGCTACCTCGGCCTTATCCTCTATTTCCGCAGCCGCGGCGGTTACAAGCCGGTCAACCTCTCCGACCAAAATCATTGAAATTTCAGCCAAAACAAAAAGCCCCGGGCCACCCATCGGCCACGGGGCTTTTTTGTTTTTACCCCAATCATCATTGGAACTCATTCCTTGTCCTGCACACAGGCCTCGGCTAGAAATCAACCCGATGAAACGCACCTTCACCGTTCTCCTCGCCCTGCTCGCTCCACTCGCGGTTTTCGCCGATGCCGAAAAATCCGCCAAACCAGCTGCCACCAAGGTCCGCCTCAAAACCAATCACGGCGACATCGTACTCGAACTCAACAAAGAAAAAGCCCCGGTCACCGTCGCCAACTTCGTCGACTATGTGAAAAAGAAACACTACGATGGCACGGTCTTTCATCGCGTCATCGATGGCTTCATGATCCAAGGCGGTGGCTTTGAATCGAAGGACGGAACACTCGTCGAAAAACCCGCTGGCAAGCCCATCATCAACGAAGGCAAAAATGGCCTCAAAAATGCCCGCGGCACGATCGCCATGGCCCGCACCAACGACCCCAACAGCGCGAAAGCCCAATTCTTCATCAATGTGCAGGACAATGCGATGCTCGACTACCCGAACAACGGTGGCTACGCGGTCTTCGGATCGGTCGTCGAAGGCATGGATGTGGTCGACAAGATCAAGTCGACCTCC
>JAGWXY010000034.1 GCA_018969605.1 Verrucomicrobiota bacterium
TGCAGTGTGATGGCGGCGGCCACGGCAAGCGCGAGGTGCGGGAAGTCGAAATGCGCTTGGGTGTGAGGTTGCAGGTGGGGAAGGATGAGCGTGATGAATGCCGCGATGGCGACACCGAGTGAGAGGCCGAGGAAGAGCCCGGTGCGCGCTTCCTTCCATGCGATGCGCAGGGCATTGCCGGGGTTGATTTCGCCAAGTGCCATCGCGCGGATCACCATGGTAGCGGCCTGACCACCGGAATTTCCGCCTGCGGCGACGACCATTGGTAGGAAAAGGGAAAGCACTGATGCCTGCTCGAGCAGATGGCTGAAGCGGTACATCACATAGCCGGTGACAATTGACACAAATGCGAGGCCGATGAGCCAGCTCACGCGGCGGCGAAAGTGCAGACCAACGCTGGTGTTGAGGTAGGAAACCTCCGATTGCTCACCACCGATCGCGGCGAGTTTTTCGATGTCCTCGGTGGATTCCTCTTGGAGAATTTCGAGCGCATCGTCGTAGGTCAGCACGCCGAGGAGATGGTGGAATTCATCGACCACCGGCAGAACGATCAGGTCGTATTTCGAAAGCGTGCGAGCGGCCTCTTCTTGGTCCGCCGAAGCCAACACGAACTCGTCGGCCGGCTCCATGATGTCGTGCACCGGGGTGTCCCATGTGCTGAATGCGAGATCGCGCAGGCGAACTTTTCCGGCGAGGCGGCCTTGTTCATCGACGACGAAAATGCGAGCGAGTGTTTCAGCATCATCGCGGTCGCGGCGCAGCACGGTGATCGCTTGCTTGACCGTCATGTCGGCGGTGATGCGGCCGATGCTGGTGGTCATGCGTCCGCCGGCGGTGTCCTCCTCGTACTTCAGCAAGCTGCGAGTTAGCTCCTTGTCGCGTGGGCCGAGCAGGCTGAAGAAGCGGACCTGCGCTTCCTCGCTCACGACTTGGAAAACATCGACGCGGTCGTCGTCGGAGAGGTTGCCGAGCAGCACACGCAGCTGTGCGGGCTTGAAATGGTTGAGCGCCTCTTCGATGAGCGGGTAGGGCAACTCGGCGATCACATCAGTGGCCATTTCTGGGCCGATCGTCTTGAGCAAGAGGTCGCGTTTTTCGTCATCGAGGTTTTCGTAGACCGCGGCGAGGTCGGCGTAGTGAGCCTCCTCGGCAGCTGCCAACACGGCGGATGCGTCCGAGGCGTCGAGCGCGCGCATCAGCTCATCGAGCGTATGGTTGTCGATTTCCTCGGGCACGCCCGAAGGGTGGGGTTTCCCATGCGACGGAGCAAGGAAAAGGAGCGGGTCGATTGAGGCTCAGGGCAGCTTCCATGCCTTGCGAAACTTTGTGTATTCGGATGTGGGCAAAAGGACATAGATCGGATTGCGCGAGGGATCGATGCGAGCGATGAGTTGGCGAAGTTTTGTTTCGTCCATGGTCGTGCATCCGGCGGTCGGTTTTGCGCCGCCTGCGCGCCAGATGTGGAAAAAGATCGATGAGCCATCGCCGGGTATCGTGTGGGGAGGGGAGTTGTGGCCGATGTAAAGCTTCAGCGCATGGGCGGGGTCGCTTTGCTTCATCTGTTGTTTTTTCTCCCATGCCGATGAGGGTGGTTGATTAAGAATCAAGTGCTGGTTGTAGCGTGGGGATGAGGGGTCCTCGACCCACAGATCTTGAGGCGTCACCTTTCGATAGGGCAGTAGCGGGTGTTTGCGAATCGATGGGTCGAAGCCCCATGCGCCGCCGATGCTGAAGACACCAGCGGGCGAGCGCATGTCGCCTTCTTTTTTGATCAACGCATTCTTTGGCAAGGGGTGGAGTCCATGGCCCCAGATCAGACCATTTTTTCCGAGTCGGGCTTTCCATGCTTCGCCTTGGGGCTGCCATTGATTGCCGGATTTTTGAAATAGCTGGAGCGTCGCATGCGACGAATCCCACGAGTCGGCGAGGCCGAGCAGGCATTGGGTGGAGTTGGACGGCAGATCAAAAGCCGAGGCATTGAGGCCGATGAGTATTGAGGCGAATGCGATGAGTCGTTTCATGAAGAAGTGGGATTTGAAATGCTTGGGTTGTTCAGGTGCCGACACGGGTGGCGCGGACATCACCGACGAAGACCGCGGCACGGAGTTCGAGTGGTACGCGTGCGGTGTCGTCGCTGAGCCAGAGCGTTGCTTCGCGTTTGAGTTTTTTGTAGGGCATCAGCTCGAGGGTTTTGGCGTTGATTTTTCGAAGGTTCACTCCAAGCCGAATGCACTTTTGTTGCAGGTGGTTTTCGCGGCCGCGCACGGTGACATGCAGCAGATAGGGTTGTTTGAACGGGTGGATCAGGAGTTTGTAGCTATCGCCCTCACGCAGGTTTTGACTGCGGATGAAGAGCATCGCGGAGAACAGGTCATAGACCGGTTGGTGTGTGAAGGTTTTGCGGCTTTCGATGAGTTTGCCCGATTTGTGGTCGCGGGATTTTTCCACACAATTCACGCTGTTTGGCGTGTGCCTGAGCGTGGTGGTGAGGGTCTCGCTGCGATCGGTCTCAGTGGATTGGAAAAACAGCGGCTTGAGCGTGGTGGGATCGATCTCCGACCAGGCGTGGCTTTTGTAGGGGAAAAGTTTCGCGGCGGCGCCGGTGCTTTGGACTTCCGAGCGGATGGAAATTTTGCCGGGTTTGCTGGCGCCGCGCGGCTGGAATTCTACCCGCATGAGGCCGGAATCGAGCAGGCCTTTCCAGCTCACGCGCAGGTTGACCGTGCAGGAGGGGATCGGTGGATGTGGTCCGGGTTTGGGCGGGCTGAGTTCGCTCATCCACGCTGGTGCGGCGAACAACAGCGAGGGGCAGATGAGCGCGATGATCATCGGCAAAATCTGCAGGCTTTGGCGGGATTTCGGGTGGAATTTTAGCATGGGGGGATCAACCATGCACATTTGACGAGTGCATGGCCCGGGATTCGAGGGGAATTTCACCTGCGGAGAACTTTTTCTTTGTGATGGGTAGGCAGGGCGGCTAGAACGCGCGTGTTGCAACATGGTGGATAAACTGACTTATCGGCAATCGGGCGTTGATACGCGAAGGGCGGCGGCGCTGGTGGGCGACATCCGATCGCAAGTGGCCAGAACCCAGCAAGCGCGCAAATTGTGGGGGGCATTCGGATTGTTTGCCGCCTGTTACGATTTGAGCGATTACAAGGAACCGGTGATGGTGACCGGCTGCGATGGTGTAGGCACCAAGCTGGAATTGCTTTTGGAAAATGATCTCCTCGAAATCGCCGGCAAGGATCTTGTGGCGATGAGCGTGAATGACATCCTCACGACCGGTGGTGATCCGCTTCTGTTTCTCGATTACATCGGCATTGCGGCATTGGACGAGGCAAAGATCAATCGCCTCATCACTGGCATGTGCGATTACCTTGAGGCCTGCGACTGCATTCTTGCGGGTGGTGAGACTGCGGAAATGCCGGGTATCGTGCCTGAGGATGTGATCGAGCTTTCCGGGTTTTGCATTGGATGCGCCGAGAAGCCGGATTTGATCGACCCGACCACGGTGGCGGTGGGCGACTGCCTTGTTGGGTATGCCTCCGACAGCATTCATGCCAATGGCTGGTCCTTGGTGCGCCGCGTGCTCAAAGAATTTCCGGGCGAAGTTTCCAAAGATGAACTGCATGCATGGTTGCAGCCGACGAGGTTGTATCACGATGTCGTGGCGGGTCTCAAAAAAGGCGGTGTAAGGCCGAAGGCGATGGCACACATCACCGGTGGCGGGCTGCCCGAAAACCTCGAGCGTTTGTTCCGTGGTATGGGCGCGGATTTGGAGATCCCGAAATGGAATCTGCCGGGCATCGAAAAACTTTACCGTCATGTCGATGCCGAGGACCGTTTCCACACCTTCAACATGGGCATTGGCTGGGTGGCGATCGTTGCGGAATCGGATGTCGATGCCGCGATTGCTGCCGGACCGGGTGGTGTTTTGATCGGCCGCATGGTTCCCGAGGAGGGAGTGCGGGTACGCGTGAAAGGCGAATGATCATCGCAGACACACAATCATGAGCGATTTCCTCAAACACGAATGCGGGATCGCGGCGGTGCGGCTCCGCAAACCGCTTGCCTATTATCACGATCGCTACGGAACCACGCTGTGGGGTCTCAACAAGTTGTTTCTTCTGATGGAGAAACAACACAACCGTGGTCAGGACGGCACGGGCATCGGATGCGTGAAGCTCGATATGCCAAAGGGCGAGGCCTACTCGTTCCGCAGGCGTGGCATCGAGAAAGACGCGCTGGCCGAAATTTTCCGCAAGGAGATCAAGCAGTTCCACAAACTCGCCCGTAAAAAACTGCTCGATCCGGCCGACCCCAAGAGCGTCAAAAAACGCTTCGATTTCGGTGGTGAAATTCTCATTGGCCATTTGCGTTATGGCACCTCTGGCGAGTTTGATGAAGGTTCCTGCCATCCCTACCTGCGTCGCAGCAACTGGCCGACGCGGACGCTGATGGTGATGGGCAACTTCAACATGACCAATGCTTCGGAGCTGAACCAGGTGCTGATCGACCGCGGTCAGCATCCGATTTTCGGCACCGACACGCAGACGGTTTTGGAGGAAATCGGCTACCATCTCGATGAGGCGCACACCGATCTTTACCGCGAGTTGCGCGATGCCGGCGTTGCCGGTGAGGACATGCCGGATCGGATTTCTGCGGCGCTCGATGTGCCGCGACTGGTGGCGGAGGCGGCTTGTGCGTGGGATGGTGGCTATGCGATCTGCGGGGTGATTGGTAATGGTGACATGTTCGTGATGCGCGACCCCGGTGGTATCCGGCCATGCCACATGCTGGTGACCGATGAGGTCATCGCATTCTCGTCCGAGCGCGTGCCGCTTATGACCGTATTTGAAGCTGAGGCCGATCAGGTCAAAGCGGTGGATCCCGGTTCGATCATCACCATCAAATCCGATGGCAGCATTTCCGATACGGCGATGATGCCGCCGCAGCGCTACACGCCTTGCTCGTTTGAGAAAATTTATTTTTCGCGCGGCAATGATCCGCTCATTTACCGCGAGCGAAAGGCGATGGGTGCGGCGCTCGTGCCACAGATCATCGATGCGATTGGTGGTCAGTTTGAAAAGACCGTGTTTTCCTTCATCCCGAACACCGCCGAGACCGCTTATTATGGTCTCATGGATGGCTTGAGACTTTATCGACGCAAGCAGGTGCGCGAGGAGATTCTCAAGGCCGCTGCCGATGGCACGCTATCGCCGGATGTGGTGGATGAGCTGATTTTGCGCAACTGGCCGCGCGGCGAAAAGATCGCGCACAAGGACATCAAGCTGCGGACATTCATTTCGCAGGAAAAGGGCCGGGATACGCTGGTATCGCATGTTTACGACATCACCTATGGCATCGTGAATCCCGGAGACTATCTTGTCGCGCTCGACGACTCGGTGGTACGAGGTACGACCCTTAAAAAATCGATTCTCAAGATCCTCGCGCGCACCAAACCGGCGAAGATCGTTGTGTGCTCAACCGCGCCGCAGATCCGTTATCCCGATTGTTACGGCATCGACATGTCCGAGCTTGGCAAGTTCATCGCCTTCCAAGCGGCAGTTGCGCTCCATCGTCGGGCCGGGCGTCAGTCCTTGCTCGATCGCATTTACCGCGACTGCCTTGAAGAGCTCAAAAAACCCGTCGCTCAGCAGGTCAACCGCGTGAAGCCGGTTTATGAGGCCTTCAATGATGCACAGATCTCGGAAGAGGTCAGCCGCATGGTCTATCCGGAAGACATTGATTGGAACGGCGAGCTTCAGGTGATTTTCCAGACCATTCAAAACCTTCACGATTCGATCCAAGGCGAGTGCGGCGATTGGTATTTCACCGGTGATTACCCGACGCCTGGCGGATATGGCATGGTCAACCGCGCTTATGTGCGCTGGTACGAAGGCCTAGGTGGCCGGAGCTACGATCTGCCGCTGTGAGCGGGCGAAAAAATCATGGACAGCGATTGAGCGCGAGTTCGTGAAGATGCGCGAGCGACGACTGCGAGATTTGACTGGGGTCCGGGTACTCGAAGGTTTCGCCTTCGTAGTTGCGCAGCGTGACGCGTCCGGGTGTGTGGTCGATCAGGTAGTTTGGATTGATCGGGATTTTTCCGCCGCCGCCGGGTCCATCGATGACGAATTGCGGCACTGCGTAGCCGGTCGTGTGGCCGCGCAGGCCTTCGATGATTGCGACACCATCGGCTACCGGAGTGCGCAGGTGTGAGGATCCGTTGATCAGGTCGCACTGATAGAGATAGTAGGGGCGCACCCGGCACATCAGCAGTTTGTGGACTAGGGCTTTTTGCACTTCCACCGAATCATTCACGCCGCGCAGCAGCACGCTTTGGTTGCCGAGCGGAATGCCGGCATCGGCGAGGCGGCCGAGTGCATCGCGGACTTCCGAGGTGAGTTCGCGCGGGTGGTTGGTGTGGACCGAGATGAAAAGCGGGTGATGTTTTTTGAGCATCTCGCAAAGTGCCGGTGTGATGCGCTGGGGGAGGAAGATCGGGATGCGCGATCCGATGCGGAGAAATTGCAGGTGGGGGATCGAGCGCAGCCGGGTGAGCAACTTGTCGAGTCGATCGTCGGAAAACAAAAGTGGATCGCCGCCGGAAAGAAGCACATCGCGAATCTCGGTGTGTTCCTGAAGGTATTTGAATGCCGGTTCCCACTGAGTTTCCAGATGCTGCTCGCCAACGCCTGAAACCACGCGCGAGCGGGTGCAGTAGCGGCAGTAGGAAGCGCAGCGATCGGTCACGAGAAACAGCACGCGATCGGGATAGCGATGCACGAGGCCCGGGACCGGCATGTGGGAATCCTCGCCGCAGGGGTCGGACAATTCCTCGGGGGCGTTCCAAGCTTCCTCGATGCGCGGGATCACCTGACGGCGGATCGGGCAGTCGGGGTTGTCGCGATCGATGAGGTTGAAAAAGTGCGGGGTGATCGACATTGCGAGTTTGTTTCCCGCGAGCAGAACGCCTGCGCGTTCTTCCTGAGTGAGATTGAGATGACTCTCAAGTTCGGTGAGCGATTCCACTCGATTGCGCAGCTGCCACTTCGCGTCATTCCAATCGACCATCGCTTCCTTGGGCCAATAGCCGGGTGCGTGCGAGACGAATGATGGCTCAAGATCGTGATGAGTCATGGGGGGTCTTGGACGAAGAGTATCCGACAGACACAGGAAATCTCAAATGGAAATTAACGTGCATTGACGCAGCGTTTGATCAATTCCGTTAGACGAATGGCGGATTGGGCAATCGTCGATTCGGCGGGCATTCGGTCATCGGGTTCATCGCTTGCGAGGGGCGGGCGGGTGGCGATGCGTGCGGCGGGTAGCCCCATTTCGAAAAGCACGCTGGCGAGGTCCTTGTCGTCATCGAGGCAGGCGGGACCTGGCTCAACGGCAGTGGCGAGGTCGTGCAGGGGCAAATTGGCAAGCAGCGTGGCATCGTGTGAAGTTGCCTGAAGCGCAGCTTGAGCGCCCATTGCTTCGACGCAGAGAACAGCTTTTGGTAGCGAGTTTTCTGCGATCAGATTTTTCAACAATGCGGCAGTTTCCAAACGCGGTGATTTGGGATCATTGAAATGCGGAAGAAAAACAAAGTGGATGTCGGCGCCCACTTCGCTGCCTGCGAGCGCTCGGGCGGCGGCGATGCTTGCAATGAGTCCGGTGGCATTGGCCTCGATGCCATTCGATCCGGGCTTGCTGTCGTAGGTGCTGACGACCCAAACAGCGGACTTGTTAGGATCCTTGCCGGGAAGTTTTGCCATCAGGATTGGCCATTGGAGAGGGGCTTGTTTTTTTTCGATCACATAGCCGGTGTTTGAGGGGCCGAGCAGGCCTTCGATCCATGAGGCGGCGCGGGTGAGGTTTTTTGCTGGGGCATCACCTGAGGGATGGCGTTCACCGATCCATGTGGTGATTTTCCTGAGGTCGTCGCCGATTTCTTTTGCGGAGATCGAGCGCGAGAATTGGTTTTTTGGGCGATGCTCTTCACTGGCTTCGGAAGTGACGCGGTGGTGGACGGCGAAGCCTGCGGAGACGATCAGCCACAGCGGTGCCAGCACAAGGACGAGTGTGAGCCACTTTGGGCGGCCTGATTGCGGGCTCATGGATTGCGTGGGTCGTTGGGGGGCTCTGTATCGTCAGCGGCATCGGCCTCGACTTCGATTTCGCGTCTCATCTTTTGCGAGATGAAGGGGCGTACCATGCCGTAGATCAGGTAGAGGCTGAACAGCACGACCGGCATCACATAGCGGAATTGCACGGTGAAGAAAATGACGAGCACCGAGATGACGATCGCACCGAGGGTGCCGCGGGTTTTCCAATCGACTTTCTTGAAGCTTGGGTAGCGGATGTCGCTGATCATCAAAAGCGAGAGCCCGAGCATGGCACCGGCGAGCACATACTTCCACATCTTGAGTTCGTGGTCGTTTTGATAGAGGTCGATGAGCAGAAAGGTGAGCGATGCGATGAAACCGGCGGCCATCGGGATCGGGAGTCCGCGGAAGTCGTTTGAGTCGCCGGGTTTTTTTGGCATTGCGGCGAGGCAGTTAAACTTTGCCAGACGCATCGCGCCGCAAACGAGATAGATCAGCGCGATTGCCCATCCGGCATTGCCGAGCGGGAAGAGTACCGCGCGCGAAAGCAGCATGGCGGGGGCCATGCCGAAGGAGATGATGTCGGCGAGCGAGTCAAACTCCCGACCGAATGGTGAGTCCTGACCACCGAGGCGTGCGAGCCGTCCGTCGAGCAGGTCGAAGAGGCAGGAGCCGAAGATCAGCATGATCGCGTACTCGTAGTAGCGGTGTGAAATTTCGTAGTACTCCTTGGCTGAGAGCGGGGTGACACCGGTGACTTTCTGGACCTCGATGAGGCCTTTGAAGATCATGAGCACCGCAAAGAATCCGCAGGCAAGATTGCAGGCGGTCATGAGGTTGGGCAGGAAGTAAATCCTGGGTTCGTCGGGCTCGTTTTGCCGGGTCATGCGCCGGAATCTTTCACCGGAACGGGCGGATGAACAATGGAAAAGCGATGGGTTGCCGAGGGCGCGGGGGCTGGTATGGTGGCGGCGTGCGAGCGGATGAATTGAATGCGGATTCGGCGATGGGCGATCTCATGCAGGCCTTGCCCGGGGCCAAGCGCGCGCTTTTTGCCCGCTATCATCTCGGCGGATGCCAGAGCTGCGCGTTTTCCGACAAGGAAACGCTGGCCGAGCTTTGCGCGCGGTCGGAGCTGGACGCGGGGGAGGTGCTTGCCCATTTGCTCGACAGCCACCGGCATGATCTTTCGATGCTGATCGAGCCGGTCGAGGCGCACGAGAAACTGCAGGATTTCCGGCTCATCGATGTGCGCACACGGGAGGAACACGAGGCGGTGAAGATCGAGCCTTCGGAATTTCTCACGCAGGAGCTCCAGCAAGCGGTTTTCGCCGGTGATTCGTCGGCGAAGATTCTTTTGTACGATCATTGCGGTCGGCATGTGCTCGATCAAGTCGCGTGGTTTCGCGGGCACGGGCTTCATGAAACCTTTGGCTTGCGCGGTGGCATTGATGCGTGGAGTCAGGTGGTTGATCCCAAGATTCCGCGATATCGACTGGAGATGGATGTCTAAATGTTGGGTGTTAGATTGGCGGAGCTCGATGATGTCGCTGTTGATGTGAATTGAGGCTTGGTTCTTCAGAGACGTTTCACATGGATAGTGATCGTTTGTGATCGTCCGTTTCGGGGATTGGTGGCGGTGAGTTGGTGGGTTCCTGGGCTGAGGTGGATGAGGGGTTCGGGTTGGGCGGACTCGATGCGGAGTGTGCTTGAGGACCAGCGGGCGGTGCCGGGGAGGTTGGTAACCGGGCGGAAGTGGTGGCTGCGGGTGGGGATGTCGGGGTCGATGAGCAGGGTGGTGCCATCGGCGGGGCTGATGATTCGAAGCGTCTGCTGTGAATCGGGCGATGGATTGAGGGCGAGTTCGTGCTGGCGGTGGTTGTGCGGGCTGGCGAACCAGTCGGCGTAGGTTTCATTTAGCAGCGCGCGGCCCGCATCATCATAATCGGCGGGTATGGCGATGGCCGGTTGATTCCATGTGGGTACAAGCTCGGTGCGGGCGTGAGGATTTTGTGGATTGGCTTGGATCAGTTTTCCGTTGCGGGCATCGATGGTGATTTCCATGAGTCCGGCTGGGCGGGTGAACCAGGTGGGTTTTTGGTTTTGGTGAAGTCGGATCATCGCGCGATGAAAGATTGGCGCAGCTCCGGCGATGCCGGAAAGGTTTTTCATCGGTTGATTTTCAAAATTGCCGGCCCAGACGCCGATGGTGAATTCGGGCGTGTATCCGATGCACCAGTTGTCGCGGTAGTTCGAGGAGGTGCCTGTTTTCATGGCGCAGCGAAAGGGCAGGTCGAGTGGTCCGCCGGGTGGGAATGAGGGTGCGCGTGCGTTGGGGTCGGAGAGGATGTCTGCGATCAGGTAGGCGGAGCTTTGTGAGAGTGAGAGGCTTGGTGCTGGGGGAGATTTTTTTTCGGGGTAAAGCGTTGGGTCGAGGTGGCGGCCGAGGCGTGCGAGGGTGGCGTAGGCGTTGGTGAGTTCGAGCAGGCGCACGGGCGCATTGCCGAGGGTGAGGCCGAGGCCGAATTCGAGCGTGTTGTCGCCGAGAGATTTGAGTCCGAGGTCGAGGAGAGTTTGGTGGAGGATGGCGGGGCCGCCGAGGGCATTGAGTTCGCGCATGGCGGGGATGTTGAGCGAGCAGGCAAGGGCGGCGCGCAGCGTGACCGGGCCACGGTATTTGCGGTCGTAATTTTCCGGGAGGTCGAGTCCTTGGGGCGTGCGGTAGGGGCTTGGGATGTCGGCGATGATCGACGCCGGCGTGCGCTGGTTGTTTTGCATTGCCAGCAGGTAGGTGAAGGGCTTGAGCGTGGAGCCGGGCGAGCGTGGGGTGAGTGCGCCATTGAATTGTCCGCCGCGTGGGTCATGCCAATTCGCGGAGGAAACGAGCGCGAGGATTTCACCGGTCGGGTTGTGGATGCAAACGAGTGCCGCGTGGCGGAGGTTCGCGTCTTTGAGTTTGGCGGTTTCTTCGCTGACGATTTTTTCGAAGTCGTTCTGCAATGTCGCGTCGATCGTGCAACGGGTTGTTGTTTCGTTTGACTGCGGGCGTGAGATGGATCGGATCCACGGTGCGTTTTGATTTTCGCGAAGCGGGCGGAGGGCGAGTGGTTCGGCGAGGGCGTTGCGGATATTTGTGGCGTCGTATTTCTTTTCTGCGGCGAGTCGTTGCAGGACGGTATCGCGGCGTTTGATTGCGCGTTGCGGATGGCGCAGGGGGTTGAGGCGTGAGGGCGATTGCGGGAGGCCTGCGAGCAGGGCGGCTTCGGCCAGTGAGAGGTCGGCGAGGGGTTTTTGAAAATGGAATCGCGCGGCTTCGGCGATGCCGATGCGACGGTTGCCGTAATCGAGTCGATTGAGATAAGCAGTGAGGATTTCCTCCTTCGACCACTTCATTTCCAAGTGGCGGGCGGTGAGTGATTCGCGAATTTTGGTGAGTGGTGTGCGGCGTGCGGGTGTTGAGGAAATTTTGATGAGTTGTTGGGTGATGGTTGAGGCGCCCGAAATGATTTCGCGATGGGCGATGAGGTCCTTGATGGCGCGGATCGTGGCGAGTAGGTCGACTCCGCCGTGCGAGAAGAAGCGTTTGTCTTCGGCCGCGAGTGTGCAGTCGATGATCGTTCGTGGCAGGTCGGAAAAACCAACCGGTAGCGAACGCGTCGAATCGGGCAGCGTGAGGTGGGCGAGCGGTATGCCGTGACGGTCGAGGATGAGGCCCGAGCCGCTCGGGCTTTGCAGCAAATTTTTTGGCAACGGCATGAACCATGGAACGACCCACCACGCGAGCGATGCGAGGAGGATCGGAATCAGCGCAAGGCCGGCGGCGCGGCGAAATTTTGGCGGCAGTGGCATCACGCAAAGCGAATGTGTCGCATGGCGCCATGGTTTTTCAAATGCTGATGTATGAACTTTGGCGGGTGTCGGCGGTCTTGGGGATTGACGGCGACGGTTGATTCATCATCTTTCGACGGCAATGATCGCAAGACTTCGTGGCAAGGTGATTGAGGCCTATCCGAACCGCTTGGTGGTGGATGTGCAGGGGGTGGGTTACGAGGTCTTGGTGCCACTTTCCACCTTCGACCGGCTGCATGCGGTTGAGGGGCTGGAGGTGGATTTGCGGACGCATCTTCACATTCGGGAGACCGCGCACACGCTTTATGGCTTCGCGACCGAGGAAGAACGCGATGTTTTTTTGATGCTCATCGAGCGGGTCAGCGGGATCGGCCCGGCGATCGCGATGGCGGTGCTGAGCGGCCTGCCGGTGGCGCGGTTCAAAAGCTGCGTGGTGGCGGGCAATGTTGCCGAACTTTCGAGGATCAAGGGCCTGGGCAAAAAGACCGCCGAGCGGATTGTTTTGGAGCTCAAGGACAAGGTCGGCGTGACCGATACCTGGCAGGACGCGGCGGCGGGGGCGGTGAGTCCCTCGGCGGCGGACGCCGAGTTGGCCTTGATCGCGCTGGGCTACAAGCAGGTCGATGCGCGCAAGGCGGTGCGCAAGGTGCTTGAAGAGGATGCCGGGGCGGCCGTCGAGGCCTTGGTGCGCGGGGCGCTGCGTGCCCTGCAGGGATAGGATCGGCCGACTCGCCAAGGGTTGGAATTTTTTCACCTCTTTGCGGAATTTTGGACAAAATTTCCACTGGCATCGCTGGTTAGTGTGGGTATGTTCGTACCCGTATCCCACAACCAACAACCACCATAACATCATGAAACTGTTCATCACCGCCCTCTGTGCATCCATGCTTGTGATCCCGATGTCCTACGCTGACGACTGCGAGAAGGGCAAATGCGACAAGGAGAAGAAAGAAGGCACTCTGCTCTCCGATTGCGGCAAGTGCGAAGACAAGAAAGCCTGCGACAAAGTGTGCGAAAAAGATTGTGATAAGAAGTGCGACAAGGAGAAGCAGGAAGGAACCTTGCTCTCTGATTGTGGCAAGTGCGAGGACAAGAAGGACAAGGATTGCGAGAAAAAGGAGTGCAACGATGAGAAGCAGGAAGGCACCCTTGCAGGCAACTGCGGCAAGTGCAAGAAGGATGGCGACTCCGAGGAGAAGAAGGAAGAGGGCACCCTTATCTGATTCTTTGACTCATTGTTCCGATTGATTTGATTCATTTCATGGATGGGGCCGCCGGGTTTGAGTATCCGGCGGCTCCATCGTTTTTGATGCGTTCGAAATCATGATCGAAGTCGTGTGTGGGATCATCCGCGATGAGCGGGGCAGGGTGCTTGCGGGCTTGAGGCCGCAGGGCAAGCACCTTGGCGGGCTATGGGAATTTCCTGGTGGCAAGGTTGATCCCGGGGAGTCGGCAGAGCAGGCCTTGGTGAGGGAGTTGCGCGAGGAGCTAGGTATCGAGGTGGATGTGGGTACGGCGCTCGAGCCGGTGTGCTGGCAGTACGATACGGTTGGGATTCGGCTCATGCCGCATGTTTGTGAGGTTCGCAGTGGTGTGATCGAGGCCATGAGCCATGAGCGGGTTGAATGGCATGCGATTGGCGAGCTGCGCGGGCTTGAATGGGCGCCGGCTGATGTGCCGATTCTCGGGCAGATTGAAGCGCTTTGGGGCGGCGCCTTGGATTGACGCCACGGGTGTGGCTGCTAGGATTAAGGGATTGAATCTCAAACCCATGATTGCCCTGCGTCTGATTTCTTTTTTTGCGATGCTTGTTTCGGTCTTGCCTGCGAGCGCTGAGAAAACTGCGACGGGTGATTTTGCGATGCTGAAGAAAGCCGCGTTTCAGGTTGATCAGCAGATTGCGGCGTTTTACCGCAGCAAGAACCTGCAAGTGCCGGCAGTGACGGATGATGCGACTTTCATGCGGCGGGCGTTTCTGGTGGCGGTGGGAAGAATTCCAACCGCTGAGGAGGCGTTGGATTTCATTGAGATCGATGACCCGACAAAGCGCGAATTGCTGATTTCCTATCTGCTTGGCTCTGAAGGTTATTCGAGTCACATGAGCAACTGGGTGTTTGATCTTTTGCGGGTGAGCGATGTGCGAAATGGAACGATAGCAACCAACACACCGTACCGGCATTGGGTGCGTGAGGCGGTGGCGGCGAACATGCCGTGGGATCAATTTACCACGCGCTTGATTTCGGCGACGGGTGATGGTTGGGACAAGGATACGGCGGCGGTGGGTTACTACACGCGGGACTTCGGCATGCCGCTCGACAATCTTTCCAACACCATGCGGATCTTTCTTGGAAAGAGGATGGAGTGCGCGCAGTGCCATGATGATCCGTTCGGAGAGACCGAGCGTCATGATTTTTATGAACTGGCTGCCTTCACGCATGGTCAGGAGCCGATCGGCATAAAGTTGATGGAGCCGCTCTACGCCGAGTTGCTGCTTGGGGACAAATACATGACCGATGACTACCACATCGGCCGCATGCTGTGGGATTCCATCTATGGGCTTTCGCTCGGGGGTGATGGGGCGGGACGTATCGCATTGCCGCCGGACTATCAGTATCGTGATGGCAAGCCGGGAGACATCATCGCGGGCAAGACGCCTTTTGGTAAAATGGTGCGGATGTCGGATCGCAAGGACAAGGGAGGTGGTCGCAAGGAGTTGGCTGATTGGATGGTCAACAAGACCGATGATCAATTTGCGGCCGTGATCGCCAACCGGATGTGGAAGCGGGTGATGGGCAAGGGAGTGATCGAGCCGGCGGATGAATATGTTGAGGCCAAGGATACCAATCACCCCGAGTTGGTGAAGCTGTTGAGTGAGCTCATGCGCGAGCTCAAATACGATCTGCGGGCATTTCAGCAGGTTTTGTTGCTCACCAAGACTTTTCAATTTGTGACCAACCCAAACTCGTCGGTGGTCGAGGGTGGGGACGATTTCCATGGTCGGAAAATCGAGCGTCTTTCGGCCGAGCAAATTTGGGATTCGTTGGTGACGCTTGCCGATGGGGATCCGGACCGCAAGCCGAGGAAGCATTTGGATGAGCGTATCATGGTCGCCGGTCGGCCGGTGTTGGTGGGTAAAAAGACCATGCCGCAACTTTCCGAGGAGATTCTTGCATTGCAGTCGGAGAGTGATGTGCGTGCGTATTTCGACATGCTTGTGCGTGAGGTGAAGGCGGATTCATCGGCCGGTGGCAGTGGCTCAATGATGTCGATGTCTACGCATGGCGGTGGGGCATCCGATCCGATGGTTCGGGCTTCCGAGTTATCCTCGCCGGCGCCACGTGACCATTTCCTTTATGTGTTCGGAGCATCGGACCGTGAAGTGGTTGATGGTGCGAGCAAGGACCCGAATGTGGGTCAGGTTTTATCGCTGATGAACGGCTTTGTGCAGGAAAAACTGGTAAACAACAGCTCAGCGCATTTGTACAAGAGTCTTGAGGGGGTGAGATCCGACGCGGAGAAAGTGCGTCGACTTTATCTCGCGATCCTCAATCGACCGCCAAAAGAAGATGAGATGGACTTGATGGTGGGGGAGCTCGAGGCGCGCGGTGACGAGGGTTGCCGCAATGTGGTTTCCTCTCTGGTGATGTCGTCCGAATTCCTATTTCTCCAATAAGCCATGAATGATTCATCTTTTCAAAAATCCGACGAACTGACGCGTCGTCATTTCATGTCAAATGCGGCGCGTACCTTTCTGGGAGTGCATTTGGTTCCGATGTTGGGTCCCACGATTGCGGCGGCGGCCCCAACGAATGCCGTCGAGGGTAAGGCGAAGCATGTCATTTACCTGTTCATGGCGGGCGGCATGAGCCATGTGGATACTTTTGATCCCAAGCCGAAGAAGAAGGAGGTCATGGGCAAAACCGAGGCGATTGCGACCAAGGCGGATGGCCTGATGGTTGGTCATTACCTCAGCAAGACCGCTGAGGTCATGGACAAGGTGTGTGTGATCAACTCGATGAATTCCACGCAGGGTGCGCACGAGCAGGGTGCCTATGTCATGCACACGAGTTATGACATGCGCGGGACCGTGCAGCATCCGTCGTTGGGATCCTGGGTGTTGAAACTTGGCGGCAAGATTCATCCGGAGTTGCCGGGTTATGTCGCGATCAACAGCGCGCCGGAGATGACGGGCGGCGGATTTTTCGGTGCCAAGTATTCGGCGGCACCGGTGGGCAGCCCCGAGGAGGGCTTGAAGGATTCGCATCGTGGGCATGGCGTGACGGAAGAAGACTTTGGTAGGCGCTTGTCATTGGCCGACAAGTTGAACCGGCAGTTTCACGGGCGTTATCCGAATGTGGATGTCAAAGCGTACGAGGAGCTCTATCGCGATGCGGTATCGTTGATGAATTCGAAGGACCTTGAGGCCTTCGACCTGAGGCGTGAACCGGAAAGCACGCGCAGTCTTTATGGCACGGGCCGTTTTGCCCAAGGTTGTCTCTTGGCGCGCCGACTTGTTGAGCATGGGGTGCGGTTTGTTGAAGTGCAGTTGGGCGGATGGGATACCCATTTTGACAACTTCACGGGCGTGGAAGGGCGCTGCAAGGAATTCGATCAAGCCTACGCGGCCTTGCTCACCGATCTGGAAAAATGCGGCAAGCTCAAGGACACGCTGGTGGTGGTGGCGACGGAGTTCGGCCGGACGCCGGAGATCAACGCCGATCATCAGGGTGGACGCGATCATCACCCTTCGGCATTTAGCTGCCTTCTTGCGGGTGGCGGTGTGAAAGGTGGAATGCGGCATGGCGAAACCGATGCCTCTGGTTCGAAGGTCAAGGATGGGATCGTGACGGTGCAGGACTTCAATGCTACCATCGCTCACGCGCTCGGGCTCAACTGGAACGAGATCATCATGTCGCCAAGCAAGCGGCCGTTCCAAATTGCCGACAAGGGCAAGCCTTTGACTTCGATTTTCAGTTGATGTGCTAGCTGATCTTACCGAGCGCGTGTTCGATCAGCGTGAAAATTTCCTGCGGTGATTTGCCTGCTGCGCGGAGTGAGGCGATTGATTGCGAGTCGGCGCGTTTTGCGAGGCGTTTGCCGTTTTCGTCGGGCACGAGCGGGTGGTGGAGGTAGATCGGTGCCGGGAGTTTTAGCATGGCCTGAAGCAAGCGGTGCACATGCGTCGAGTGAAGGAGGTCTTCGCCGCGGGTGACATGGGTGATGCTCTGGAATGCATCGTCGACGACGACCGCAAGGTGGTAGGCCGGGCCGATGTCCTTGCGAGCGAGGATCACATCACCAAGCAGTGATGGGTCGACGCGTGTGTGGCCGAAGCGCAGGTCGGTGAAGTCGAGCGGGCCGTTGAGCTTTGAGGCGAGTGCGGAGTCGAGTCTCCACGAATGGGCAATGCCTGCGTCGATTTTTTCCTGCTGTTGGGCAGGGCTCAGTGCGCGGCAGGTGCCTGGATAGGGTGGTCCGTCGGGGCCGTGTGGTGCGGAAGGGATGCGTGCGGTTTCGGTGAGGATCTCGCTGCGGGTGCAAAAGCACGGGTAGATTGCGCCGATGGATTTTAGTTGGGCGAGTGCGGATTGATAGGCGTCGCTGCGTGTGGATTGACGCAGGGGGGTGTCGTCCCATGAAAGTCCGAGCCATTGCAGATCGGCCTCGATCGCGTCGTAGTAGGGAGCCTTCACGCGAGGGGTGTCGATGTCCTCAAAGCGCAGTAGGTAACGGCCCTTGGTGTTTTGCTGTGCCACTTCTCGCGCGACCCATGCGGCGTAAGCGTGACCCATGTGCAGCAGGCCGGTGGGGCTAGGTGCGAATCGCGTGACGATGGGCGCGCTGCCGATTTCCGGGGTGAGTCCCTGGAGTTGCAAGGTCATGGTTTGGTTCAGGCGGTGACCGATGCGAGCTCTTCGAAGATCTTGGCGATCTCTGCAAATTTTTTTGATGCGATCACCGGGTTTTCATTGATAGCGAGTGCGGGCGGGAGTTTGATCCAACTGCGGCATCCGCCAAATGCAGTGGTGTAGGGAAGCTCCCAGGGCTCGTTGAGTTTGAAAACGCGGACGAGAGCGACATGGATGCTGCCGGAGCTCATGCCTTTGCCTTGCCAGTCGAAGCGATCGCGCACGGTGGCTTCGGTGAGAATGTGAAACGGTGCGAGGGCGGCGACCTTTTGCCAATCGGTCAATGTCACCGCGTGGACCGCCTCGGCGCGATGGGTGATGCGTACCGCGTCGCCGACCTGCCATTCGGCGAGTGCTTGCACATGGCCTTCGCGGACATGCTCGGCTTGGGCGTGAAAGCGGGTCGGGAAGAGAAAAAACGAATCGTGGGCGAATGAGAATCCATCGCGGCCTTCGTGGATGCCGCCTTTGCGCAGGATGATGCTTTGCGTGCCGTCGGCGAGGGCGTCGCAGACGACTTGCCATTCCTTGAAGCCGATGGTCGGATCCATGTGGGGGATCAGTTCAGGTCATCGGCGGTGACCGATGTTTGTTCGCGGCTGCCGAGGATGCGTGCTTGGAGAACGACGCGTTCGGAGGCGGGATCGAAGCGGTAGCCGTGGCAGTTTGGGCAGAGACTGGTGCCGCTGCCGACAATCGAGTCGCAACCTTCGCAGACTTTGTAGGCGGCGGGGTTGGCGGCGATTTTTGCGGCGGTGGCCGCGCGGTTGGGTGCTGCGGGTTCGGGCATTGCGTTCAGAAAAAAAGCGGCACCGGGTGACCGGTCCGCTTGATTTTTTCGGTGGGTGCCGGTGGTTCCGGGATTTTTCACCTTAGGCGATGGCGGCCAGTGACTTCGAGGTCTTGCTCTTGAGGTTGGCGGCCTTGTTCGGGTGGATGAGGTTGCGTTTGGCGGCCTTGTCCACGGCGGAGGAGAATTCGGAGCTGGCCTTGGCGGCGCTTTCCTTGTCGCCGGCGGCGATGGCTGCGAGCGTCTTTTTGCGCAAGGTTTTGATGCGGCTCTTGGCGGCGCGGTTGCGCTCGGTGCGAACGATGGTTTGGCGGGCGCGTTTGATGGATGACTTGTGGTTGGCCATGATGAATGATGGAAGGAAGGTCGCTTGCGTGCGGGGGGCGCAAATTAGGGAATCGAGGGGAGGTGTCAAGCTCGTCTTTTCGGGAAATCCGAGCAGATGGCTCAGCCGCGGGGGATTCTGCCACTGGTGCCGGCCATTTGGCTCGATCTGGAGCTCGAGCTGCGGATGGATTTGCGGATGACGAAGACATCGGCGCCGTATCCGACTCGGTCATAGAGGTCGGCGACATCCCGGCTGGACATGCGGATGCAGCCGTAGGAGGCGGGTCTGCCGAGGCGGTGTTCCTCGGGGGTGCCGTGGATGTAAATGGTGCGCTTGAAGGCGTTGCGATTGCGGTCTTCGGTGCCTTTGAGCCAAAGGATGCGGGTGACGATTGGGTCGCGTCCGGGCGCGTTGGGCTTGAGGATCTCGCCGGTGCGGCGGCGGCTTTTGAAGACGCTGCCGAGGGGTGAGTCGCAGCCAATTTTTTTGGCGACTTGGAGGCGGCCGAGCGGGGTGCGGTTGCTGCCGGGGCGGTCGCCACAGCCGAATTTGGAGGTCGAGATCTTGTAGGTTTTCACTGGGACTCCGTCGCGGACGAGCATCATCTTCTGGTCCTTGACGCTGACAATCATCTTGTTGCGGTTGTCCTTGCCGATACCGGCGAATCCTCCGGTGCTGCAGCTCGAGAGGCAGCACGCAGCCGCGAGCGCGATGATGGCGGCCGGGACTTGGAGGAATTTTTTCATATCAACGCGGTGGGGGGTCATTTGCGTTTCGCGACTTCGGTTGCTGTCGTCCCGGACTCTGACGAGACCATGCGTGAGAGCGATGCGAGCGAGGTGTAGAAAAATCCGATCGGGAAGGGTAGCAGGAGAATCGCGGAGGAGACATTGCCTTTCATCGCGGCCTCGATGACGATGAAGAGGAAGAAGAAGCCGAAGAGTAGCTCGACAAAGGGCGTGAGGGTTTTCATGGCCTTGTAGCTGCTTTTTTTCCAATCGATCGCCTTGTTTTGGCTGATGCCATACTTTGGAGTGCGAACGAAGGCGGTCTGGTGATTGAAGATGGCTTCGATCACGGCTTTGGCGTTGCTGATCGACATGCCGATGCCTAGTGCGAGGAGCAGGGGGAGGTAGGGGATTTCTTTCCACCAGGTGCCTGGGCGCAGGGCTTTTTGTGAGAAGAGGTAAAAGACGATCACCGATACCGAGGAGAAGAAGAAGATCGGCACATTGATGATGTAGTAGGTGAGTTTTCCGAAATCCGGTTGCCACTGCTGGTTCGGGTAGATCAGGAAGCAAAGCAGGATGAGGAGCAGGTAGGCGAAGTTGGACGTCAGGTGGAAGGTTGCCTCGACCTTCACATTGAGGGGGACATCGCTGCGCCAAATGGCGGGCAGGACTTTTTTGCAAACTTGGATCGAGCCTTTCGTCCAGCGGTGTTGTTGGCTTTTGAAGCCATCCATGTCGATCGGCAGCTCGGCCGGAGTTTCGACATCGTTGAGGAAAATGAAGCGCCATCCTTTGAGTTGGGCGCGGTAGCTGAGGTCCATGTCCTCGGTGAGCGTGTCGTGCTCCCAACCGCCGGCGTCGGCGATGCAGGACTTGCGCCAGATGCCGCCGGTGCCGTTGAAGGTGAAGAAGCGGCCGGAGCGGTTGCGGGCGGTTTGCTCGAGCTCCATGTGGCCATCTAGGAACATTGCTTGGATGCGGGTGAGTACATTGAAACTGCGGTTCAGGTGGCCCCAGCGGGTTTGGATCATGCCGATTTTTTCATCGCTGAAAAAGTGGATCGTCTTTTGCAGCAGATCGGGGTTGGGCACGAAGTCCGCGTCGAGGATCAGCAGGAAATCTCCCTTTGCCATGCGGGTACCGTTTTCGAGGGCGCCTGCCTTGTAGCCGGCGCGGTCGCTGCGGTGAATGTGATCGGCATCAAAGCCGAGCGCCTTGAGGCGGTGGATGCCATCGCGGCAAATGTCGACCGTCTGGTCGGTTGAGTCGTCGAGAAGTTGGATCTGCAGCTTGTCCTTCGGGTAATCGAGTGCGGCGACCGCGTTGAGAAGGCGATCGACCACATGCAGTTCATTGAAGACCGGAAGTTGGACTGTGACGACCGGGAGATCTTTGAAAAACGATTGTGGCTTCGGATGGTTGCGCGCGTGCTTGAGGTAAAGGAAAACGATCGCAAGTCGATGGGAGCCGAAGCCGGCGAGTCCGATGAGCACGAGAATGTATGCAGCGTACCAGATGGGCGAGGACCAGTCCATGAAGAGGGAAAAATCGAGTTGAGGGGCGGTGGGTTGCGATTGGTTCAAAGAAGTTGAATATCAATCTTCGGCCAGCCCTAGTGAAGCAGTCGGGCAAGGGGGAGTCAAGCGCCGGTGGGCACGAGAGGCCCCCGCATCCGCGTACTCGTGGTCGGTGCAGGGGCGTGGTGATGGGCGAGGCGCCGGATTATTCGCGGCGGTTGAGGGCCATCATGAGGAAGTAGAGCAGCTGGGCGATCGAGCCGACGGCGGCGGCGACATAGGTCATTGCGGCCCAGAAGAGCGCGTTTTTGGCGCGTTCGTGTTCGATGCTGGCGGAGATTCCGCTCCGTTCCATCCAGGCGAGGGCACGGTTGCTTGCATCGAACTCGACCGGGAGGGTCACGATCGAGAAGAGCGTGGTGACAGCGAAGAGGGCGACCCAGGTCCAGAGGATCGTCGGGTTGTTCATGAGGCTGACCCCGACGAGACCGGCGATCATGATGAAATTGAGGATCTTGCTGGAGAGTTGGACGGCTGGGACCATTTTCGAGCGGAAAGTAAGCCAGTGGTAGGCTTGCTGGTGTTGGATCGCGTGGCCGCATTCGTGGGCGGCGACGGCGGCGGCGGCGATCGAGTTCACATGATAGACCGGCTCGCTGAGGTTGACCGTCTTTTTGATCGGGTCGTAGTGGTCGGTGAGTTGGCCTTCGACGCTGATGACGCGGACATCGGTGATGCCGTTTTGGCGAAGCATCAGCTCGGCGACTTCGGCGCCCGTCATGCTGATGGGGATTTGGGAGTATTGGCTGAAGCGGCGCTTGAGCATGCCGCTGATGAGCAGGCTTGAGACCATGGTCACGCCGATGATGAGCATGTAGAGCGGTGAGAAGCCTCCGGGGGCCGGGGCCATTTGCGAGAGGATGGAGATTTCAGGAATCATGGTGTGTGATTAGCAATTAGGTGTCGGCATGTAAACGATTCCGTTTGGAAATTTGGTTCAAAATATTTTCATCGGATTCCGAATTGTCGACATTAGGCTGAGTCATCCGCACCTGCCATGAGAATTGTTTTTCGCGTCAACTTCCGTACCGATCCCGGCCAATCGCTTTGGCTCAAGCATGCCACTGTCCTCGGATCTGGGGCTGCGAGGCTTGAGCAGGTGCTGCCGATGCGATGGTTGAATGGCTCGCAGTGGGAAATTGGCGTCGATTTGGCGGGTTCCGGGGCTTTGCGGGTGGAATATTCCTATCAGCTGCGGCAGGATGGCAATGGGGTTGAGCTCGACGAGTGGGACGGGCCGCGGGTTGTGGAGGTGGATTTTGCGAAGCACGATGTGGTCTTGCGTCGGGATACCTGGTGTTCGGCCGGCACGGTGGACCATGCGTTTGAGACCAAGGGCTTTGATGCGATTTTGCCCGCGCGCGGGCCATTTGCGGCGGCGGTCGTGCCGAAGGGTGCGAATCATGGTTTTTGCCTGCGGATGGCGGCGGTGCCTGAGGGCATGGTGCCCTGCGTCTTGGGTGGGGTGCGGGAAATGGGTGATTGGGATAGGGCCAAGGCCGTGCCGATGAAGGAGCTTGCGGCCAACCGCTGGGAGGCGAACCTGTATCTGCCCAACGACTGGCGCATCGAGTACAAGTACGGCTTGTGGGATGTGAAGTCGGGTCGGGCCGTGTCGCTTGAGGAGGGTGAGAATCGCTCGCTTGAGCCGAGGTCATTGGCGCAGAGCCAATGGACGGTGGTGAGTGACGAAGGTTACCGTCGCGATGAGGCGGGGCTTTACCGCGGGGCAGGCGTGGCGATTCCGGTGTTTTCCTTGCGCAGTGAAAACGGATTGGGTGTCGGGGAATTTGCCGACCTCAAACCGCTCGCTGATTGGGCCAAACAGACCGGGCTCAAGCTGATTCAGATATTGCCGATCAACGACACCACATCGTCGCACGATTGGACCGACTCGTATCCGTATTCGGCGATCAGCGTTTACGCGTTGCATCCGATGTATCTGCGCTTGGATGATCTTGGTCATTCCATGCCGGCGGATTTCTCCAAAGAGCTGTCAGCCGAGCGGGTGCGGCTCAATGCTCTTGCGCAGGTGGATTACGAAGCTGTGATGGCGGTCAAGACACGCTTGCTCAAGCGGGTTTTTGCCAAACACGCCAAGGCGATCACCGCGTCGGTCGGGTTCAAAGATTTCTTCAGTGAGAACCGCCATTGGGTGCTTCCTTATGCGGTTTTCTGCGTGAAGCGCGACCACTATGGTACGGCGGACTTTTCGCAATGGGGCGAGTGGTCG
>JAGWXY010000123.1 GCA_018969605.1 Verrucomicrobiota bacterium
GAAGAGGCCAAAGCAGAAGCCACTTCTTCACTCTCTTCCACTTCGATGTTTGATGTTGGGCGTTCGATGTTCGATGTTCAAATCCCCCTCTTCCCCAACAACCTCTAACCAATAACTCTTAACTCTTCACCCCCGCCCTTCTTCCCTCACGCGAATGTACTTACGGAAGATGAGCAAGGCCATCGGCGCAACCAGCACCATCAGGCCAATGATTAGCCACATCATCCCGGGATCACGCGGACCTTCCTCTGGGCAATATTTGGCAAGCAGTCCACCGAATGCCGCGCCGGTAATGAGCTTGCCAATGAGCAAGGGCACATAAGAAAGCGATGCATAGGATGCCTCCTGACCCTTCGGTGCGATCGATGCGGCATACTCATAAACGCGCGGCGAATAAAACGCTTCGCCCACCGAGAACAAAACCTGCCACAGCACGATCATCACATAATACGGATGCACCACACCCTTGAGCTCCATGTAGCCGTTGCCAATGACCTTCCCCAGCCAGCCATCAGCCATGCCTTGGAAAGCGGTTGTAGGCAGCGCCATGAAGACAAATGAAAACGCGGTGATGAATCCTCCAAGGATTACCATCGAATAAGCGGAATACTTGCGGGTCAAAATACCCACCACCGGCGCCAACATCAAAATGAGGATGCCGTTGATGGCATTGAAGCGCCCAATCCGCGCGTCCGGCCCAAGCTCCTGCAAAGCAAAGGGCGGCAACACATAGTCCATGACATTGAAGACCACCTTCAGGAGGCCGATCATGCCAAGAAACATCAACAAGCGGTAAAAGCCCGCCTGTTTCACCAAGCCCGCAAACAAGCCGACGATCTCACCGCACGCATGCGACACGCTGCCGGCCACCGTCCGCTTCACCGCATCGGCTTCAACTTCCTTCTCACTGCGTCCAAGCAACAGGATCAGCGGGAACATCAAGCATTCGATCGCAAAGCTCACCAGCAGCAGCACACGGTAATCGCTCAAGCGGGCATTCGTCAGCGGCAAATGCACGCCACCACCAGCCTGCAAAGACTCGCGCACGCCATCGAAGATGAAATACGCGACCATGAATCCGAGATTCATCAACGCGTAAAACAGCGAGAATGCCACCGACCGTTGGCTCGGCGCCGAATAACGCCGCAAGGCCGCCACCAACACTGGCGTGCACAAGGCCTCACCCAGCGCCAATGGCAACAAGCCGCACACCAAGGCAACCCATGGCTCGGTCGAAACCACCATCACCAAACGCGTCACCACACAAAAACTCACCCCAATCAAAAGCGTCCGCCGCAAACCCAGTGCATCGGTGATCGATCCGGCAATCAGCGTCATCAACGACATCACGATCGACCACCCGGCGATCAGCGCGAGCGCGCTCTCCTTGCTCAAGCCCATGTCATTGGCGAGCCACAGCACCAAGGTGATGTTCAGAATCTTGTACGCAGTGACGCTCAGAAACTTAAGCCCGAAAGTGAATCCCACCTCCTTCGGCGCGCCCTTGAGTTGCAACAAGGCAAACAGGCTCACGCCAAATATCGACGCACCAATCACCACGGCCGGCACCAATCCAAGGTTCAGCCTCCCCTGCGCAAGGTAGCCGACCAAACCGCTCACCAACAAAAGTCCAAGCATCCGCAAAGTCATGCCACACCAAGAAACCCCATGATCACTGTTTGGCTTGTCCATTTTTTGAATCGGAAAAATTGAAAGATCATTCAGAGCTCAGTGCCCTTCACCCTTGGCCATGAGTTCGGCCTCTTCCTCATGCGAGTGGATCAGCAGGCTCACCTGCACCCCTTCGCGCTCGGCGGCGATCTTGAGCACATTGCGGATCGCCGACGCGGTGAAGCCATTGCGGCCGATGAGCATTGCGACATCCGCCTTGGCCAGCACCAGCTTGAAACGAACCTTCTTCGGGGCGATTTCCGCCACTTTCAGCTGCGCTTGCCCGGGCTCATCGATGAGCTTGACGGCCACATATTGCAGGAAATTCCTAAGTCTTTCGGTGGACGGTTCCATGCCGCCTAACATGCACGCCATCGGGCCCGACGCAAGCCCGCGTTGCAGCGACGCTCAAACGCGAGGAATCGCAGCTCGACGCTTGCCAGCGACCGCAGCACCCTCCATCTTCCCGCGCATGTCACGCAAGCACCGCATCACCATTCTCGCAGGGGACGGCATCGGCCCGGAAGTCATGAACGGAGCCATCCGCATCCTCGATGCCGCCGAGGCGAAATTCGGCTTCACAGTCGAGCGCAGCGAACACCTCGTCGGCGGTGCCGCGATCGATGCCACCGGCCACCCCTTGCCACCCGAAACCCTCAAGGCCTGCGAACAAGCAGATGCGATTCTCTTCGGATCGGTCGGCGGACCGAAATGGGAAAACCTCCCGCCCGACATCCAACCCGAACGCGGCGCCCTCCTTCCGCTGCGCAAGCACTTCGGACTCTTCGCCAACCTCCGCCCAGGCGTCTGCCTTCCCGCCCTCACCCACGCATCCCCGGTGAAGCAGGAACTCATCGCCGATGGCTTCGATGTCCTCTGCGTGCGCGAACTCACCGGCGGCGTCTATTTCGGATCACCGAAAGGTCGCCACGAAGAAAACGGCGAACCCGTCGCGCTCGACACGATGATTTACAAAAAGAGCGAGATCGAGCGCATCGCCCGCGTCGCATTCACCGCCGCGATGGGCCGCAAGAAACAATTGCTCTCGGTCGACAAGGCCAATGTGCTGGCATCATCGGTGCTGTGGCGCGAAACGGTGATCGAAATTTCTCGCGAGTTCCCCGAAGTGCAACTCTCGCACATGTATGTCGACAACGCCGCGATGCAGTTGATTCGCCGCCCCGGATCCTTCGATGTGCTGGTGACCGAAAACCTCTTCGGCGACATCCTCTCGGATGAAATGGCAATGATCTCCGGCTCGCTCGGCATGCTGCCCTCGGCCTCGCTCGGACGCCAAGGCGACAACGGGCTCTACTTCGGCATGTACGAACCCTCCGGCGGATCAGCGCCCGACATCGCAGGCCAAGGCATCGCCAACCCAATCGCCCAGGTGCTCTCGCTCGCGATGCTGCTGCGCTTCTCGCTCGGCGAAAACACCGCCGCGGAAGCGATCGAAAATGCCGTGGCAAAAACCATCGCCGATGGATTTCGCACCGGCGACATTGCCACCGGTCGCGATGGCGAAACCAAGGTCGGCACCCAAGCCATGATCGAAGCCATCCTCGCACGCTTCTGATCGCGCGCGGAAACTTCGCTCAAAGCTTGGTCAACGCAGCAGCGTAGAATCCATCGAATCCATCACGGGCGGGTGAAATAATCCGCTCTTCGATGAGCTCGTATCCGCCACCGGCAAGGATCGAATCCACCGCCGCGCGGTTCTCCGATGGCAAGATTGAACATGTGGCATACACCAATCGACCACCGGGCTTGAGCATCGCGGGGTAGCTTGCGAGCAACTCTTTCTGAATCGACCTCACCCGCTCAAGCTGCGCGGGTTTGAGCCGCCACTTGAGGTCGGGCTGACGCCTCAATGTTCCCAGTCCCGAGCATGGCGCATCGATCAACAAGCGATCAGCCACTTCCGCAAAATCGACAGGCGTAGTTTCGATGATCTCCTTGCCCCTCACGCACGAAGCCCCTGCCCGTTTCGCGCGGCGCTCAAGTTCGGAAAGTTTTTTCGCATCAACATCCATGCCAAACACCCGTCCGTCGTTGCCCATCAACGCAGCCAAATGCAAAGCCTTGCCACCCGCACCCGAACACGCGTCGATGACTCGCTCGCCAGCCTGCGCAGCAAGCATCGGCGCAATCATTTGCGACCCGGCATCCTGAATCTCCACGCGTCCATCAAGCCTCAATGGCTTCGGTAATGACTTGCCGCGTGCCAACACCAAAGCATCAGGC